>JAUYBT010000066.1 GCA_030692905.1 Bacteroidales bacterium | reverse complement strand
AATAGAAGATACCATAGCCCAGACCACTTCAAATGTACAACGCTCTTCCAGTCCGTCTTAACTGAAGATTACGGATATGCGCGTTGCTGTTCTTGGTGATGGCGGTCGCAAGGCAATTATAAGGATCGATACCAACCAAGGCATATATGGCCTGGGCGAAGTAAGAGATGGCGCTGATGAGCGTTATGCACTCTTTCTTAAAAGCCGTATTCTGGGTCTGAATCCATGTAATGTGGAGATGTTATTTAAAATAATAAGGCAATATGGTTACCATGGACGTCAGGGCGGCGGTGTATGTGCTGTTGAAATGGCTCTTTGGGATTTGTGCGGCAAAGCTTATGATGTTCCTGCCTGGCAATTGCTTGGCGGCAGATATCGCGATAAAATACGGTTATATGCCGATACTCCTGGCGTTGATGATCCTCAGGCTTTTGCATTAACTATGAAGAAAAGGGTTGAAGAACAGGGCTTTACCTGGCTTAAAATGGACCTTGGGATTCATGTTGTTGCCAATCAGCCTGATTCACTTGTTAATAATAAATACTGGGATGGGGCATCCGGTCAGTATGACCTGAGAGGATATATGAGTTATGGAAATACCTTACATCCTTTTACCCAGGTTCAGATTACAGACAAAGGGTTGGCCGGACTGGCTGAATATGTTGAAGATGTACGAAATGCCGTTGGTTATGAAATACCTCTTTGTGCTGATCACTTCGGCCATTTTGATGTTAACAACGCTATCCGCTTTGGCAGAGCCATGGAAAAATACAGGCTCGCATGGTTGGAAGATATGGTTCCGTGGTTCTACACAGATCAGAATAAAACATTATCTGACGCAATTGAAACCCCTGTATGTACTGGTGAAGATATCTATATGCTTAAAGGAGGGTTTAAGCTATTACTGGATGTACGCGCAGTTGATGTTATCCAACCTGACCTGGGTACCTCCGGTGGACTTTTAGAGACCAAAAGAATCGGCGATTATGCCGAAGAGTGCGGTGTTGCCATGTCAATGCACATGGCTGGTTCTCCTGTTTGTTTCATGGCAAACGTACATTGTGCAGCAGCAACACAAAATTTCCTTGCCCTCGAGCATCACAGTGTTGATTCTCCCTGGTGGGGAAACCTTGTAAAAATGGTAGGATTGCAACCAATGGTTGGCAAAGGATTTGCTAATGTTCCTCTCGATGCTCCGGGTTTAGGGATTGAGCTGAACGATGACGAGATGAAAAAACATCTGAGCCGTGATGCAAAAGGTTATTTTGAACCTACCCCTGAATGGGACCAAAAACGTTCACATGACCGACTTTGGAGTTGACTTTTAAGAGTAGTTTAATCCAAAAGACTGCTGTTATAATGTTAACAGCAGCCTTTCTATAAAAAAACTATCTCTCTGAAATTAGTGTATTGTTTTATTTGTAACTATTGAATTCTTTTCACACTAAGACCATGATTAACGAAAAAAAGTTTGACATAATTAATCTTAAAGGGAAATTAGGTAAAATAAGAGATTGGATGAGAAGTCATCATTCCCCGCCCCAGTTATTTTTTTCCTTTTTAGGTATTATTTCAACCATTTGGTTTCTGATAAGAGTAATTCCCAAACCAAGCCGGGCAGCTTATCCGTGCATGAGGGTTGCAGCTCCATTTATGTCGGGGTTTGTACTTTATCTTCTTGCAGTCGGGGGAATTATTGCAGCATCAAGAAAAGTAAAGCGAAAGTTTTTTAATGTCAGATACCTTTCAACAGTGTTACTGACTTTTGGTGTAATAGTTACGATGGCAATAACTCCATCTCAAAATACCACCACATTTTACCAGGATAAACCAACAAAGTCAGGTCCCGATGACGGGCCAAACCAACCTATAGGTAAAGCTTTGGGAGTAAATCCGGGTCGGGTTGTTTGGATCTGGAACCCTGAGGCTACAAATGAGAATTGTATAAGCAATTTTGACACTAAAGACTGGTACTGGAAACCAGAAAATACTAACCAGAAAGTAGTAGAAAGGATGATAAGCAACGCTCTGAACAAACTTAGTGGCAAGACTACAATTAAAGAATCCTGGGATGTCCTGTTTCGTTATCACAATATCAGGAAGAATCAGAAAAACAGAGGATACACTAAAGGCGAAAAAATCTTTATTAAGATAAATCAGGGAACTTCGAGGTGGTTATTAAGTCAGGAAGATAAAAATAATGGATACTATTATCCTACAACCCTTAAACCTGGTGAAGAAAGGAGAAGAACAAGCCTGGGGCCAACCGAAACACATCCATATGTTGTTCTTGAAATATTAAGAGAACTGGTTAACGAATTAGGTATAAATCAGGCAGATATTGCAGTTGGAGATCCGATGACCGACATTTACGGACACAATTATGCCGTATGGTTTGCAGAATTTCCGGGTGTTGTTTATGTCGACAAATTCTCAACAATGCATGGCCGGACTCTTATCAGTCCAACTGCAAATAATCTCCTTTTTTATTCAGATAAGACTCAAAGTGATAAACTCTACGATATCGTTGAAAAAGCCGACTATCTGATTAATGTTGCCAATCTGAAACCTCATGTATCGGCAGGAATTTCATTAACTGCCAAGAATCATTTCGGTTCCCAGGCAAGTCCCACAGCAGCTCATTTACACTATTCGCTTATGATGCCACGAGCAGGTATTCCGTCGAATGGAGGGTACCATAAGTATCGTGTTTTGGTTGATCTCATGGGTAGCAAATATCTGGGACAAAACACTTTGCTTTATATGGTTGATGGCTTATTTGGAGGTGGTGCGAGTGAGACAAAGGGGCCGGTAAAATACTTTATGCCTCCTTTCAATAATGACTGGAGTAACTCTATATTTTTATCGCAGGATCAGGTTGCACTTGAGTCGGTATGTTTTGATTTCCTTAGAACAGAATGGAACGGGATTAATAAACACGACGCATTAAACAATGTGCCTGAAACCGGTCCGAATATGAATGGAGTGGATGACTATCTTCACCAGGCTGCTGATGCTTCCAATTGGCCAGCAGGATTCTTGTACGATCCGGACAACAGCGGAAAGCCACTATCAAGCTTAGGTACTCATGAGCATTGGAATAATGCTGAAAAGAAACAGTACTCCCGTAATCTTGGTTTTGACAAGGGTATTGAGTTGGTTTCTATTCCTGATTCTCTCGTAAAAACTGAAGTATCTCCAAAAAGATGAAAATGATTTTTTCCAAAACCTCAATCAACCTGACATGAAAGACAACCGTAGAGATTTCATTAAGAAAAGTGCTTCCCTGGCAGCAGCAATATCTGTTGGTGGTATAGGTTCAGCTATGCCTATACCAATAGATCAAAGAAAGAAAGCCGGTAAAATAAAAGAATACAAGAAAGATGCCGGTATTAAATTTGCCTTTCTTATGGGCCCAACCTCACCTAAGGTACCTTTTGCAAGACAAATAGGTGTCCTTCACGCTGTTTCAGGCGTAGAAAGAATCCCTGATACAAAAGCCTGGGATCCCAAGGCGATTACTGCTACAAAGGAAATCTGGGAAAAAGAGGGAATAAAATGGACTGTAGTAGAAGGTCCGCCCTCTCTTGGTACGCAGACAAAACTTGGTTTAGCTGGCAAAGATGAAGAAATTGCAAATTTTATAACCTTCATGAAAAATCTGAAACAGTATGGGGATGTAGATGTTATCTGCTACAACTGGATGCCTGTAATCAGCTGGGCACGTACGCAAACTGACAGACCTGGCCGGGGAGGAGCATTAATGACTGCTTTTGATTATGAAGATATGAAAGGAAAACCATTAACACAGTATGGTGAAATTTCAAAAGAACTCTTATGGAAGAACCTTGAATATTTCCTGAAAGCAGTTGTTCCCGAAGCAGAGAAAATAGGGATGAATCTTTCTTTGCACCCTGATGATCCTCAGGTTGACAGTATCCAGGGCATTTCACGTATTATGAATACTGTCGAAAGTTTTGACAGGATGCTGGATATTTATCCAAGCAAATACAATGGAATAACCATGTGTCAGGGTAACTTTTCCCTTATGGGCGCAGACATACCCACTCTTGTGAGAAGATGGGGGAAACGGGAAATAATAAATTTTGTACATTTCAGAAGTGTGCAAGACCTCAGTGGAGTTATACCCAGCACAAAATTCACCGAATGTTTCCATGATGAAGGACAGATTGACATGTACGAAGCTATGAAAGCCTACTACGACATCGGTTTCCATGGTCCATTGAGGCCTGATCATGTACCAACTATGCACGGAGAAACCAACGAACGTCCTGGTTACATGACTTTAGGGAATTTATATGCAACAGGTTACATTCGCGGACTTGCCGAATCAGTAGCTAAGAGTGGTAGCAAATCATGACCTATAACTAATAGAGAATAATAAGTTATTTCACTTATGTCCGATTAATACCAACTGAAAATCAGTTGGTATTAATATTTTAAACCCTTCGTGACAAACCTGGAAATGGCAGCTCAACGACCCAATCGTGGAGCAGGTCTACCTCATGCAGAAACATTACAACTCTAATTCCATCCATACTGAGTCATAATATCGGGTACTTCATCTTTTGTTATTACCAAATCGTGGTCATAAACATATTTCAAATACGTTTTATCTACACCTTGCAAATACGAAGTATGCCACTCCATCCACCACGACCACATAACTCCCTGACTCAAACATTTGTCGGGGTTTGGAGGAATCCCGCATTCGTGATATGCAATTGGGAATTTGTCGTTAATGATAGTTTTCACTGTGTTATACATAGTCATTTGAGGTGAATCACTTTTTGAATATGTGTCTGCCCCGGCTATATCGACATATTCATCGCCCGGATACCATTTTCCATCGGGTTCACCGGTATAGCAAAGTACCCAGATAAGATTGTTCAACCCACGTTCTTTTACAAAGTAGTCAAACATAGTAATCCAGAGTTTTTTAAACTTTTCAGGGCCTTGCTTTCCCCACCAGAACCAATTACCATTTAGTTCATGAAAAGGACGCCATAGAACTGGAACATTTGCATCCCTGATTGTTACAAGCATATCGGCTTTTATCTTCAGTTCTGACCAAAACGCAACATACTCGGCAGTTCCTTCCTGAAAACATTTGTCAATATCTATAGCTTTCTTGCTATTTTCGTAACCCTGACCAATGCCCGGAGCACCCATGTGCCACATTATAGTCGGAATACCACCCGATTTCCACCAGTCGATGGCATATTGAACTTCTTTTGCATTATCGTTTGGGTTAATAAAATCTATACCTCTCAGAGCAGGTTGTTTGCCGGTATTGGTTTGAAGGTATTCCAATTCATTAATTCCCCAGGGAGCTGACATTTGCCCGGAAAGAATTTTTTTACCTTTCATATCAAGCAGATATCTGTACAATGCAACCGCCTCTTTAGAAGGGTTAGGCGTGCAAAGTGTTTCTTGCGCTACGACACTTATGTGAGAAGAAGCAAGAAAAAATACAAATAGAAGGATTAGCGTTCTTTTCATAGTCATTCTTTAAATATAAATAATTGATATAATAATTTCAGAAAAAATCTTCAGCGCACAACTCTTCCTGATCCGTCACCTTTCATAAGTTGCTCCACCTCGGAAACAGAAACGAGGTTATAATCACCATGTATAGTATGCTTAAGGCATGAAGCAGCAACCGCAAAGTTCAAAGCCTTCTGATCATCGCCGGGGTAAGTCAATAAACCATATATCAGACCCCCCATAAATGAATCACCTCCTCCGACTCTGTCAACAATGTGTGTGATCTGATATTCAGGAGCTTCAAATAGCTTCTTACCGTCATATAGAACACCCGACCATGTATTGTGATCAGCATTGATGGAACCACGCAATGTAATTATGACCTTTTTAGCCTCAGGAAACTGCTTCATCAGTTTAACACATACTGACTCATACTTTGCAGCGCTGACATGTCCGCTTGATACATCAGTTCCTTCCGGTTTTATCCAGAAAACCTTTTCAGCATCCTCTTCATTTCCGAGTATAACATCGCAGCCTTTAACAAGATCTGTCATCACTTCGCCGGCTGTTTTGCCCCATTTCCAGAGGTTTTTCCTGAAGTTCAGGTCACATGAAACAGTAATACCTTTCCGTTTTGCTTCTTCAATAGCTTCGCGGCAGACAAGAGCTGCTCCTTCAGAAATAGCCGGAGTAATTCCTGTCCAGTGAAACCACGATACGCCTTCAAATACGACATTCCAATCAATCATCCCCGGTTTGATTTCAGCAATTGAAGAGTGAGCCCGATCGTAAACTACCTTGCTGGGTCTCGATACTGATCCTGTTTCAAGGAAATAAATTCCTAATCTGTCTCCACCAAGAAGAATATGATTTGTACCAACAGAATGCTTCTTTAAATCCATCAGAACAGACTGACCAAGGTCGTTCTTTGGAAGACGTGTTACAAATTCAGTCTGCAATCCAAAATTTGCCAGCGAAACGGCAACATTAGCTTCACCTCCTCCGAATGATACACAGAATGATGTAGTCTGTGTAAACCGTTGATGATCAGGTGTAGCCAGACGCAGCATGATCTCTCCAAACGTAATTATCTTCTTTTCCATGTACTTTAATAATTTATCCTATAACTTGTTACTTTTGACTTCCGACTTACTTTTAAACCACCCCTCGCCCCTCCAGGGAAGGGAACTAAGAGCTCTTCTGACTTTTGACTTTTGACTTTTGACTTCCTCTTCCCCCTTAACCGGCTTTCCTCTCCAGTAATTAGCCAGAACAGAACCGGTAACATTCATCAATGGTCCGAATATAGCAGGTGCTAATCCTACTGTAGCCACCTTTCCCATCTGAAGAGCCAGACCAGAAGCCAATCCACCATTTTGCATACCTACTTCAAAAGCAATAGTGCGGCGATCCTTCTCTGGCATTCCAACCAGCCACGACAACCAATAACCGAGAGTGTAACCGGTAAGGTTGTGTATAAGACTTGTTACCATTAGCAGGGCTCCCACTTTTAACAGACTATCACGTCCCGAAGCTGTTATAATTGTAACAATGACAGCAATTCCAACCATTGATACGAGTGAAAGTACCTTCTCCATATACTTATTTTCGCCTTTAAGAAAATGAGATAACACCATTGCACCAATCATGGGAAGGAAAAAGAACCAACCCATAGATTTTGTGAATTGAATTAAGAATCCGGAGAAACCTGCATCTTTCGATTTCATATATACCAGGTTTGTAAGCAGGATTATTACCATATAGGAAACAAGCTGGATGATTTTCGACTTTAGCTTTTCCTTGCCTTTTGAAAAGAGGTTGAATATAAACCCGGCCACAATTGGCAGAATTATCATATTCAGAATATCCAGCATCATGCTCCAGAAATTTACTTCAATATATTGACCACCAAGCCATTTCATAAGCAGTGGAGTTACAAAGGGAGAAAGTAGTGTTGAGATTGCACCAACTGTAACTGCAAGTGCAAGATTAGCCCTTGCTAAAAACGACATTACATTCGATGCCAGACCACTGGGAACACATCCTATTAATATTATGCCTGCAGCAATTTCGGGCGGAAAATTGAAAATACGGGCAATGCCAAAACCTACCAGTGGCATAATCATATAATGTGAGAAGACCCCTACAAATACTCCTTTTGGCATTTTTATTACTCCGGAGAAATCTTTGAAACTCATTTGTGAGCCCATACCGAACATAATAATCTGCAAGAGAGGAACTATCAACTTTTTTAACTGAAAATCGCCTACCGATATGAAAAACTGAGGGTAAAACATTGAGGCAGTAACTGCAGTGAAAATCCACAAAGTATAGGAATATCCTTTCAGTTTTTCAAAACCTCTCACTCCTACCGCCAGAGCAATAAAACCGGCAATAAGTAAAAGACCTGTCGCAGATATGATCCCTGCTAAATAGGAAATTCCGGAACTGACAATAAATAATGCGGAAATAATTAGAAGTGTGTAGTGTAACTTATTTTTCATCATAATATAATTGTTTTTAATGATATGATGTAGCTCGCCCCGATGCGTCGTGGCTCGGTTCATAATAAATAAAGATAATCAGGATCAATGATTATGGCTTAAATATACTGATTTGGTCTGAAATTAGTTGACTGCTCACATTTTTTTTACACTCAGGAATAAGAAAAAATTAATATTCAAAAAGAAATTTATATCTTAGATTTTAATAATAGAAAAACAAACGTACTGTATATAAATGAGAAGAATAATAGTCATCGGAAGTTCGAATACCGACATGGTGATTAAATCAAAAAAACTTCCTGTCCCGGGTGAAACTATATTAGGGGGTGTTTTTCTTATGAACCCAGGAGGGAAAGGAGCTAATCAGGCAGTTACTGCTGCCAGGCTTGACGGAAATGTAACATTTGTTACAAAAACCGGAAATGATATGTTCGGAGTTGAAGCTTTGCAGCTATTTGGTAATGAAGGCATTGATACAAGACATATTATTAGGGATACTAAAAACCCATCCGGCGTTGCACTTATTACTGTAGATGAACATGGTGAGAATAGTATTGTTGTTGCTCCTGGTTCTAATGGTTCTTTATCTGCTAATGATATTAACGATGAAGTATTTGAAACCGACCCGTCGGACCTTTTCCTTATGCAGCTTGAGATCCCGGTAGGAACTGTTGAATTTGTTGCACAAAAGGCAGCTAGCAATGGAAACAGGGTTATTTTAAACCCTGCTCCTGCCAGGCAACTATCTGATGATCTGTTATGTTGCCTCTATCTGATTACTCCTAACGAAACAGAGGCTGAGTTTCTTACCGGAATCAAAGTGCATGATGTTGTGACAGCTGAAAAGGCAGCAGTAAAGCTACGCGACAAGGGTGTTCAGAATGTGGTTATAACAATGGGTGCTTCAGGAGCATATATACTATCCGGAACGATATCGAAGATAGTTCCTGTTATTCCTGTAAAAGCAATTGACACTACTGCTGCAGGCGATGTTTTCAACGGGGCACTGGCAGTTGCAATTTCAGAAGGGAATAATCTTGAGGATGCGGTGATTTTTGCAAACAAAGCAGCTTCAATCTCGGTCACACGTATGGGAGCTCAGGCATCGGCACCATACAGAAAAGAAATAAAATAACTAACATGTAACCAACATCATTATGAAGTACTTCATTTCACTGTTCCTGATAGCAATATTCCTATTTTGGGGTTGTACGAACCATACCAGTAAAAATAAAAATAAGCCTGTAAAAATCATTTTCGATACCGATTTGGGTCCTGATTATGATGATGTGGGGGCACTTGCATTTCTACATGCCATGGCCGACAGCGGGAAAGTTGAGATTCTTGCCACTGTCTCTTCAAATAAACATGAACTGGTAGCTCCATCTATTGAGATTATAAATACCTATTTCGGCCGTCCGGGGTTAGCAATTGGTGCTCCAAAAAAATCAGGAGTAACCCTTGGATCATCACAACACTGGGCTGATTCAATTGTTGCAAAATATCCCCATATAATAAATTCAACAAATGAAGTTACGGATGCTGTTGATGTTTACAGAAAAATTCTCAATGAACAACCTGATAAAAGTGTAACAATTGTTACAATTGGATTTTTAACTAATTTGAACAATCTCCTTAAGTCACAACCTGATAATATCTCTTCTCTCACAGGAAAAGAGCTTGTCATTAAAAAAGTTAAGAGTCTCGTCTCGATGGCAGGAAGATTTCCTGCAGGCAGGGAGTTCAATATTTATATGGACACTGCAGCATCAGAATATGTTTATATAAACTGGCCCGGCGAGATAATCTTTACCGGATTTGAAATAGGATGGGAAATCCGGACAGGACTAAAACTTATAAAATCTGAAGTAAAAAACAGTCCGGTTAAAGATGTGTTTAGAATCAGTATCCCTCTTTCAGCAGAAGATAAGGATGGGAGAATGAGCTGGGATGAGACCGCAGTACTTATAGGGGTGTACGGGACCAAAGGTTTCTTCGATACAGTCAGAGGCAAAATTATTGTGAGTCCTGATGGAAGCAACACCTGGGAAAACAATACGGAGGGGAAACATATTTATGTGAAACAAAAAATGCCGGTAAATGAAATGAGCATTTTCATTGAAAACAGGATGATGCACAAACCGATTTTAAAAGATAAAAATAAATGATGAATAATATAAAACCAATAACCGAACACACTTTACTTTTTACTTTTTACTTTTATCTTTTTACTTTTATCTTTTATCTTTAAAATTATGTTCATTCCACAAAGTTATTCACTGGCCATAATCCTCTGCGTTGTAACAATGCTCTGCTGGGGATCGTGGGGCAACACTCAGAAACTTGCAGGTAAAGCCTGGCGTTTTGAATTGTTCTACTGGGACTATGTACTTGGCATTCTCCTGTTTTCACTCTTACTTGGTTTCACCCTTGGAAGTAATGGTGAGAATGGCCGGGGATTTATTGAAGACATTGGTCAGGCAAAACCGGGGAATATATTGAATGCCATGCTCGGAGGCATAATATTTAATGCTTCTAACATCCTGCTTGTTGCTGCAATGGCTATTGCAGGAATGGCTGTGGCTTTTCCTGTAGGTGTTGGAATTGCATTGGCTTTAGGTGTCATTATTAATTATATTTTTGCACCACAGGGCAATGCGACGTGGCTTTTTACCGGCGTTGCCATGATCGTCACAGCCATTCTTATTGATGCAATAGCTTATAAAAAACATAGTGCATCATTAAAGAAAGTCTCAGGCAAAGGAATAATCTTATCGATATCTGCCGGAGTTTTGATGGCGCTGTTTTATCGTTTTGTGGCCAGTTCGATGGTTACCAGTTTTGAAGTCCCGGAAACCGGAAAATTAACCCCTTATTCAGCAATATTCTTTTTTGCTGTTGGTGTGCTGTTAAGCAATTTTCTGTTCAATTATTTAATAATGAAGAGGCCATTTGACGGAGAACCCCTGTCATTCAAGGACTATGCAAAAGGAAGTTTAGGGGTTCATCTTACCGGTGTCATCGGAGGTATGATCTGGAATATAGGTATGTCGATGAGTATTATTGCATCGGGGAAAGCCGGATTTGCTATCTCTTATGGATTGGGTCAGGGCGCTACACTTATTGCAGCATTATGGGGTGTTTTTATCTGGAAGGAGTTTAAAGGAGCTTCAAAATCCGTTAATACTTTGATTTTCTTTATGTTCCTTGCTTATCTGGCAGGATTGGCTTTATTGGTGTATGCAGGATCCTAGCGCCATAATCCTTCAACACTCATATAAAGTTATCAAACATATTAAAGTGGACACTTATGGCATAAGATCTTTTTCAAATGCCTCCTTATTGAATTTATACTTATTGTCCAAAAACTCCATGATCATTGAGGTATCTGCATAGGCATTTCCTAAACAGGTTGAAGCCCCCGGCGATGGAGTTATATTGAAGATGATTTTATCACCTGTAAGTTTTGCTTCACCCATCTCAAGCTTCCGCGTTGTATTGTTTACAATTTGTGGCCTTGTGCCTCCTATTCCTTTGGCAAATTTGAGCTCATTCATTTTAATACCTGGCACAATCTTCCTTATCTGTTTAATGAACAAACGTTTCCCGATAAAAGGCAAATCATAAAGGAAATTAATAATGATGTAGCTAAAAAGAACCTTATCAAATATGATTTTAAATAAGCTTATTACCGGACTTAACCCAAGTCCGAATGTTTTCCAGTATTCTAAAAAGGTTGAACTGTTATGTCTTTCTAACTGGAATATTGGTTTTGCGGTTGGACCAAATCTGGTTATTTCTTCGTTATGTACCTCGGGGTCACCATGAATTGCAGCAAAAGGCAGTTTTGCAACCTGCATTGTATATACCTTGCCATTAAGCACTTTAGGAGCTGTATAAAAACTACCTGCCATTGATAATACCGATAAATTTTCCCCATATCCAAGAGATTTTGCAATCATCAGACTATGGCCTCCTGCAGTTATAGCAATTGCTGCTGCCTGAATTTCTCCCCTATCAGTTTTAACTATGTAGTAATCTTTACTTTTTTCGATTTTAAAGAGCTTTGTATTAAGATTAATGCTTATACCCGGATTTTCTTTTTTTGCGTTTTCAACAAATGAATGGCAAAGTCTTTTAAAATCAACAGTATAACCATCTTCGGTAACTAAAGCGAGAATTTCCTGTTCCGGGTCCCTGCCTTCAACAACTCTTGGCTCGATTTTCCTTATTTCATCCCTTTTAATTACTCTTAAATTAGGGAATAGCTGGCTGAATGTTGAAAACCGTTTACTCAATTCATCAACCTGATTTTTGCCGACCGCAAGAACCATCTTTGAGTATTTACTGAATAGCTTTAGCTCATTATCTGACAGTTTATCATTTTCAAGATACTTCATAACCATATCGGCCATACGCTTTACGCTTTTTGCCTTCTCAAAAGAGTAGTTGGTCTCAATGTCCCCGAAATGAAGGGTTTGGCTGTTCTTAGTAGAAGCTGAATTTACCAGACCAAAGTCGGAATATTTTTCAATTAAGCCAATATTTTTGATATCAGTATATTTACTTAATGTATAGAGTAAGGCTGTTCCAACCACTCCTCCACCTACAATAAGAACATCATATTTAGTATTTATATCATTCATTTTATCAAATCTATGATCGTTCATTTATTGGAATATATTCATGTTTGCCATATACATTTTTGAATGCAGGCCTAATGATTCTTTTTGCAAAGAATGTAAGCTCTTCAATTCGGTGAGTGCACCATCCGGAGACTCTTGCAATTGCAAACAATGGTGTATATAGCTCCTTTGAAATATCAAGACAGGCGTAAACAAAACCAGAATAAAAATCAACATTAATACAAACTACCTTTGTTGATTTTTCTCCTTTAAAAACTCTGAAAACTTCAGGTGTAAGTTTTTCAACTAAAGAATAAAGTTCAAATTCTTCAAGACGGCCTTTTTCTATTGCAAGTTCTCTTGCTTTCGCCTTTAAAATTGCAGCTCTGGGATCAGAAATAGTATAAACAGCATGCCCGATTCCATATATCTTGCCTGAAAAATCATTTGCCTTTTTATTAAGAATCTTTAGAAGATGCCCCTTCACTTCTTCCTCACTGGTCCAATCTTTTACATGGGTTTTCATATTTTCCATCATTTCCAGAACTCTCACATTTGCTCCCCCGTGCAATGGCCCTTTTAATGATCCGATGGCAGAAGTTACAGAAGAATAAATATCTGTTTCAGATGAACTCGTTACCCTCATGGTAAAGGTTGAATTATTACCACCTCCGTGTTCTGCGTGAAGAACAAGCATAAGGTCGAGCAGATCAGCCTCAAGTTTAGAATAACCTTTACAATCACCTTTGATTAAATAGAGAAAATTTTCAGCAGGACTCAGGTTGAGCTGCGGATGACGGATTGACAGTGTCTTTCCTTTGTAAAGGTGTCTTAATGCCTGATATGAATATGCAACAATTGTCGGAAATTTTGCAATAATACTTAACGACTGTCTAATCATGTTATCGAGAGAGATACTATCGGGGTTCTCATCAAGTGTATATAATCCCAGTACCGATCTTGCAAGAATATTAAGGACATCTTTCCCTTTCATTGATAATATCATATCCTTAACGAAATGATCGGGTAATGCCCTGAGCGGTGCCATATGTGCTGAAAATTCATCCAGTTCATTTTTATTTGGCAGATGTCCTGTCAACAACAGGTATACAGTTTCATCAAAGCCATGACGGCTGTCTTTCTGAAATCCATGAGTAATATCCTCAATATCAATTCCCCTGTATAATAATCTTCCCGGAACGGCAACAACCTTGTCGCCCTCTTTTTTATACCCCACTACATCACCGATATTGGTCAGTCCGACTAAAACACCTGTCCCATCGGAGTTTCTCAGACCACGCTTCACATCAAACTTCTCAAATAATTCATTATCAATCTGGCATGATTTTTTTACCGATTCCTCTAACTTTAAAAAGAAATTATTGTCTCCCATAAGAATTGATTTTTTTATGATTTTAATAAGTTTAAATGTTAGAGATTATTGCATCTGCAAATTCAGATGTCTTTAACAAAGTGGCATTATCCATCAACCGATGAAAATCATATGTAACTTTTTTACTCTGTATTGTACGTTCCAAACCATTATAGATACTTTCAGAAACTTTGTTCCATCCCAGGTAATCAAACATTAATGCGCCTGAGAGTATTACAGAACCCGGGTTGACTTTATCCTGATCAGCATATTTGGGTGCAGTTCCGTGTGTTGCCTCAAATATGGCATGACCGCTTTCAAAATTGATATTCGCACCCGGAGCAATGCCAATTCCACCAACTATGGCTGCAAGTGCATCTGAAATGTAGTCTCCGTTCAGGTTTAATGTAGCAATGACCGAATATTCATCAGGTCGTGTAAGTATTTGCTGCAGAAAAGCATCAGCTATTACATCTTTTATGATCACCTTGCCTTCAGTTTCCGCCTGCTTAAGCATTTTGTCTGCAGTTACTAAACCTTGTTTTTCTGACATTAGTTTATGTTGTGGCCAGGTAAAAACATCATTCCCAAATTCTCTTTCAGCCAAAGCATATCCCCATTTCATGAAAGATCCTTCAGTAAATTTCATTATGTTCCCTTTATGAACCAGTGTAACTGATGGTAACTTTTTGTCAATCGCATATTTAATTGCCTGCCTTACCAGGCGTTCGGTGCCTTCTACAGAAACAGGTTTAATACCTATAGAGGAGGTATTTGGAAACCGGATTGATTTAACCCCCATCTCGTCTATTAAAAACCTTTTAATTTTTTCTGTTTCCGGTTTGCCGTTCATGAATTCGATGCCGGAATAGATATCTTCTGTATTTTCCCTGAAAATATGCATATTAACCGTTTCCGGTTGTTTTACTGGACTAGGAACACCTTTGAAATACCGTACCGGCCTGTAGCAGGTATAGAGATCTAAAATCTGACGCAAGGCAACGTTTAATGAACGCATCCCTTCACCAATGGGTGTAGTAAGCGGTCCTTTTATCCCTACCAGGTATTCCCTGAAACTTGTCAGCGTATCTTCCGGCATCCAGTTGCCGGTTTGTTTAAATGCTTTTTCCCCGGCGAGAACTTCTTTCCAGGTTATTTTCCTTTTCCCTTTATAGGCTTTACTGACAGCTGCATCAAAAACACGCACCGATGCTTTCCAGATATCAGGTCCGGTTCCATCTCCTTCAATATATGGAATAATCGGATTTTCAGGAACAATTAATTTTCCGTCAATCAATTTGATTTTTTCAGGCATCATATTTATGGTTTGATTTTCTAATAATATTTAAAGCACTTCCAGCTTTAAACCATGCTATCTGTGCATCATTATATGAATGTTTTACTGTTATGTTTTCCTTTTTCCCGTAGGAATGGTTCAATATTATGGTCAATTTTCTGCCTGGCGCTAATTCTTTTAATCCGACTATATCAATTTTGTCATCTTCCTTTATTTTATTGTAGTCCTCTTTATCCGAGAATGTTAATGTTAAAACTCCTTGTTTTTTAAGGTTAGTTTCATGTATTCGTGCAAAGGACTTTACGATCACTGCCCTGATATTCAGATATCTTGGTTCCATAGCAGCATGCTCGCGTGAGGATCCTTCTCCAAAGTTTTCTTCACCAACCACAACAGATCCGATACCGTTGGTTTTATAAGCCCTTGCAACAGAAGGAACTGTATCGTACTTACGGGTTAACTGATTAAATATCAGGTTTGTTTTATCATTAAAATAATTTACAGCACCAATCATGTAATTATTTGAGATGTTCTCCAGATGTCCGCGGTATTTTAGCCAGAACCCGGCCATTGATATATGATCGGTGGTACATTTTCCCTTAGCTTTAATAAGCAAAGGGAGATTAGAAAAATCAAAACCATCCCACTCCTTAAAAGGTAACAGGGATTGCAGCCTGTCTGAATCATCGGCAATTATAATTTCCTCCTTACTTCCTGATTTTTCAGGTTTCTGGTAGCCGTTTTCGATGTTTCCGAATCCCTGGGGTGGGAGTTCCAGCCCTTCCGGTTCGGCGATTTTCACCTCTTTACCCTCTGAATTCAGCAATGTATCGGTAATCGGGTTAAATGTAAGTTTTCCGGAAATTGCAATAGCAGTTACAATCTCGGGTGAAGCTACAAAGGCATAGGTATTTGGGTTCCCATCAGTGCGTTTTGCAAAGTTGCGGTTAAAGGAATGAATCACAGTGTTAACCGGGTTTTTATCAGATCCTTTGCGATCCCATTGACCAATACATGGGCCACAGGCATTGGCAAACACTTCACCTCCTATTTTTTCGAACAGTTCAAAATAGCCATCACGTTCCGCGATGAACCGGATTTGCTCGGAGCCAGGGGTGATTTTAAACTCAGATCTGGCAGCCAGTTTTACACTCAGGGCATTTTTAACAACAGATGCCGCACGTGAAATATCTTCATACGATGAATTAGTGCACGATCCGATAAGACCAACTTCAACATTTACAGGCCATTTGTTTTTTTTAGCTACAGCTTTCATCTGCGAAATGGGAGTAGCGAGATCGGGAGTGAAGGGACCATTTATATATGGTTCCAGTTCCGATAAATTTATTTCGATAAACTGGTCATAGTATTTCGTTGGTTCTGCAGAAATTTCGATGTCGGCAGTAAGATGTTCCCTGTTTTTTCCGGCAAGTTCTGCAACCTCTTTTCTTCCGGTGGCTAAAAGGTATTTTGCCATAGCATCATCGTACCCGAAAATGGAACATGTGGCACCTATTTCTGCTCCCATATTGCAGATTGTAGCTTTACCGGTACATGAAAGAGATTCAGCACCTTCACCAAAATATTCAACAATGCATCCGGTTCCGCCGCTTACAGTCAACAAACCTGCAACTTTCAGAATGATATCTTTTGCAGAAGCCCATCCATTGAGCTTTCCGTTTAATTTTATTCCTATGAGCTTTGGAAGTTTCAGTTCCCATGCCATACCAGTCATTACATCTACAGCATCCGCTCCTCCCACTCCGATTGCAATCATTCCCAAGCCGCCTGCATTTGGGGTGTGTGAGTCTGTACCTATCATCATACCTCCTGGGAATGCATAATTTTCTAAAATTATCTGGTGGATAATTCCTGCTCCCGGTTTCCAAAAGCCAATATCATACTTATTGCAGGCAGAACTCAAAAAATCATAAACTTCCTTATTTGTAAATATTGCCGATTCCATGTCTTCCGCAGCTCCCGATTTGGCCATTATGAAATGATCGCAATGCACAGAGGCAGGAACAGTTGTCTGGTCTTTCCCAGCCACCATGAACTGCAATAGAGCCATCTGAGCTGTGGCATCCTGCATTGCAACTCTGTCCGGCGCAAAATCAACATAATCAACTCCCCGGGAAAATGATCCTTTCTGAAATTTTTTATATAGATGGCTAAACAGAATTTTCTCACTTAAGGTTAAAGGGCGCTGCAGATTTTTCCTGATCTCAAAAATTCCAGAAGAAAGCTCCTTGTAAAAACCATTGATCATTTCAAAATCAAATATCATATAATACTAAATTTTTATCAGTTTAAGATCTTATATGCCCGTTTCCTTCAATAATCCATTTGTATGTTGTCAATGCCTCCAATGCCATCGGTCCTCTTGCATGTAGTTTCTGTGTAGAGATGCCAATTTCAGCTCCAAGCCCAAATTCAGCCCCATCTGTAAATGCGGTTGACGCATTTGCATAGACTGACGAAGCATCTATTAATTTATTAAACAACTGAATCAGATTTTTGTTCTCAGAAATTATAGCCTCACTATGTTTTGAGCCGTTTTTGTTAATGTGGAACAGGGCTTCATCAAATGAATCTACTGTTTTAATGGCCATTTTATAGGAAAGGAATTCTGTACCAAATGAATCGCCTGTGGCTTTTTGAAGCAGATGCGACGGGTATTTTCCTGTTAATGCCCGGTATGCTTTTTCATCTGCATAAATCAGAACATTGGAATCAGAGCAAAGACCAACAAGGTAATCAATATCCGCTAAGCGGGTCTCATGTATTATCAGGCAGTCAAGAGCATTACAAACGCTCACCCTGCGTGTCTTTGCATTGTTAATAATTATGCGCCCTTTTTCTTTGTCACCGAATTCATCAAAATAGGTATGACAAATCCCTGCACCTGTTTCTATAACAGGGATAGAAGCATTTCCCCGCACATAATCTATTAAGCTACGGCTCCCTCGTGGAATTATCAGATCGACATACTCGCGGGCATTTAATAACTGATTGGTTTCATTGCGGCCTGCAGGTAAAAGAGTTACGACATTTTGGTCAATATTGTTTTTCTTAAGGACTGACCTGATTACCTCCACGATAGTTGTGTTTGAGTTTATTGCATTACTACCTCCCTTAAGAATGCAGGCATTTCCAGATTTCAGGCAGAGTGAAAAGACATCAAATGTAACATTTGGTCTGGCCTCATAAATGACTCCTATTACACCAAATGGAACAGAAATTTTAGAAATTTTCAGACCATTTGGTCTTCTGTTTTCCATGAGGATTCTGCCCACCGGGCTGGGTAATTCAGCTATATTCCGTATATCGGAGGCAATCCCCTCAATTCGTCCGGCAGTCAGCAACAAACGGTCATACCCGGGATCGGATTCATCCATCAAAACCAGATCTTTTTTATTCTCAGTAACAATGAATTCTATATTTGCAATAGCTGCTTCTGCAACCATCAACAGAGTTTTATTGATGATTTCAGGATCAAGAAAATTCAGAGTCCTGCCGGCTTTTACTGCATTTATGAATATGGGTGTGCAATTCATCTTGTAATTGTTTCGCGTTTATTGTTTATTATTTTCACTTTTATCTTTCAAAAACCCACCCCTTGCCCCTCCAAGGAGGGGAACTTTGAACCACTTTTGTCTTTTGTCTTTTGTCTTTTGTCTTTTGTCTTTCGCCTTTATTGTTTATACCTGAATACTATTTCTATTCTTCTCATTAATAACCAGATAGTCATAATGAATAAATGGTTTGCTTAGCTTTTCACCAATGTGTTGCTCAGCCTTTTTCGAGTCGTATTGCGATTTTCCCAATCCA
>JAUYBT010000053.1 GCA_030692905.1 Bacteroidales bacterium | reverse complement strand
GCATATCCCCATACCCAGCCTGCAGAAATGCCTGAATACCTGAGATTTGCTATCTCATTATGAGTTAATTTATTATCGCTGGCATTGAAAATAATAATTCCGACTGCACACGGGAAAACATGTCCTCCATCTCTGATAATGTTATTATCGATGGTTATGTTATTGGTAATCTCATTCTGATCGGGACGGATTACTGTTTCGCCTATTTTGACACCCCCGGCCCCGAGATCATGCATATAGGTTTGATTAACAGCACAATTGCTGCATGCCCTTCTGAACCAGAATGCATATGTTCCGGTATGTGCAATTTCGCAATTCTGAAATGAAATATTGTTTGCAAAGTCCAGTGTTACTACTGCGTCAACTGGTGCCGCAGCCTGGGCAGGTTCATTTCCATCGGGTGGTGTCTGATATCCTGCCATTTCAAAAACAAGGTTTTCAAAGCGGATGTTCTCTACTTTTTTACCCGATGTCAGATCACCCTGAATACCGATAAATTCTTTTAATACCGGAGCAAAAAATGATGTATTTTCAATTGTTTCACCCTCTCGGGGTATATAATAAAGGAATCCTGACCGTTCAAGAAACCATTCACCCGGTGCATCGAGTGCGGATTTAAAATTCTCAACGAGATAGCGTGTTTTGTTATTAAGTGGGTTCCATGGTTTCATTCCTTCTCCCACTGTATAAACCGATGAATTCTGTTTGGTAAAACCGGTTACACGCTTCCTGGTATTATCCCAGTTATGGTAAAATATTATTAGTGCATCCTGATAATCCTGTTTAGAAAAGTACTGAAAACATGTAGCTTCTGTACTGTCGAGTTCAATCTTCTGAATGGCCAGTTCAGGTGCCCTCCCCTCTCCCTTTTCCATCACTGTTTCAGTTACTTTTTTTATGAAGTAAAAACCACTGTTTGGAGTCCTGGCCCTAACAGCCCTTCTGCCATTAACATAAAGCTGTTCAAAATATGAGTTATAAAAAGCGACCTGTGGAACAAAAACTTTCCAGAGTTTATCATTCACTTTTTCAAAACCGATTAATTGAACACCACCTCTGAAAACAGCCTTAGTTCCTGTTTCGGCTTTAAAAATCAATGGAGAATCCGGCTTTCCGCAATCATCAATACTCAGGTTTAATGGCTGGAACATGAAATATTCGCCTTCAAGAGCAATCACTTCGATTGGCTTATTAACATGGTTACTCTTTCTCAACTCTCTTGCTTTATCCCGAGCCGCAGTTAAAGTTGAAAGAGGTTTTTCGATGGTTCCGGGATTAGTATCATTTCCATTTGGAGAAAGATATATTTTCTGGGCAAAGAGCTGACCCTGACAAAAAACGAATATGACAAAGATCAGTCGGACAAGCAGTTGTGTTTTCATATTATATAAATTTTTGAAACATATAAGCTATTTGTTTTATATTTGAAAAGCAACAGATGACAATAAATATTTAGCTCACAGCAAACTGCAAGAATGGCATTTTAATTAACCAATATTAAAACTTATATTTAGGTTTAAAATCAGACTTCTATGAAGAAACATTTACTATTTGCCTTCGTTTTGATAATAACATCAGAAACCACTTTACCGGCACAGGAAAAACCATGGAACGGACCGTCAACAGATTTTTCTCATGGGAAACTGAAAGTCTCTGAAAACAAGCGGTTTCTTGTGTATGAAGACGGGACTCCGTTTTATTACCTGGGTGATACCGGATGGGAGCTTTTCCACCGTCTGAATAAAGATGAAACCGAAAAGTACCTCGAAAACCGGCGTGCAAAAGGATTTACAGTAATCCAGGCAGTAGCACTTGCAGAACTCGGTGGTAACGATTGGATTCTGGTACTGGACGATGCATCAAAGAATTTTAAGACTCACGGATTGTAATAATACTTTAAGGATAAAGTAATCAATAATATGGTTTTTTCCCTGAAATTTTTATACTCAATTTTTATGAAACAAATACCAAAAGTCTTCAGGCAGGCACCAACCTGTACTGTTTAAGCAATAAATAGATCAGCGTGTTAGCTGTAAACCTCTTTTGCTACCATTGGCTTGTGTGTATCTATCTCAATATTATTGATTTCTTGTCCATTTAACCAATCAATTTCATTGTTTTTGGTTAATATTACCGGCATACGCTTTTCGGTGTTGTGTATTATGCTCAAAAGTTCATTCGCCTCAGTGGTTAAAATGGTATAGGTTTTTATTATTTCCCCTGTGGTTTTGTCCACCCATTCGCTCCAGAGCCCTGCAAATGCAAATGCCCCGTTGTCGGGCAATGTGATGAGATACTTTTTTTTGTTTTTACCTTTTTCGTCTAACCATTGCCATTCGTAAAACCCATCAACCAACACCAGGCAGCGATTGGTTACAGAGGCTTTGAATGCTGGTTTTTCTTTTATTGTCTCTATTCGTGCGTTTAGTGTATTTTTTCTTATGGAGTTATCTTTTGCCCAATGTGGTATCAATCCCCAATGAAACAATTGTATTTTACTTTTGTCGGCATTTGCAATAATTGGTGTTTTGGGAAATTGAAATCCGTTATAAATGGATGGAGAATATTGGTTTTCATTTTCAAATGTTGCATTGAAACGGTTTTGCAACTCTAATGCTGATTTTGATTGTTTTGAATAAAAACACATTAGACGTGAATGGTTATAATTTCATTTAAGTTTGTGGTATAGCGTGGTGACAATTTTTCTTGTTTCATTTTCCACACTTTTCTGAGGTCTTGCGAAGCCAGTTTAATTTTTTGCTGTCCGAATGAAGCGTTAATCTTGTCAATGGCTTGCATTAGGGGAACGTGTTTAGCATTGTTGTTTTCAAATATTTTTAATTGTTTTTGATTTTCTGGTGAAAAGTCCATTACAATAACCCCTGCTTTTTTGTAATGAAATCCTTTTCTGAATATTTTCCCTAAAGCCTGGTTGGCAAATTTTGCCAGTTCGATACTTGAATTCGTTGGGAAAGGAAGTTTAACAACAATATTTCGGCTGTATTGCGGAAGGTCATGCCGGTGTCCGTTGGTGTGAATAAAAACCATTATACTGTTGCAACACGATTTTTGTTTTCTCAATTTTTCGGCACACGACACGGCAAAAGTAGTTACGCGTTCATTTAATTGTTCAAGCCCGGTATAATTCTTCTCGAAAGAACGGGTTGTGGCAATATTTTTTTTTGGTTGAAGTATTTCCAAATCTAACGTTGGTATGCCTTGTAAATCGTGTTTTAGCCGTAGGCCCACAATAGATAAATTTTTCTTTACCCACGAGTCATTAAGTTGTGTAAAGTCAAAAGCAGTATTTACATTGATTGCTTTTAATCGTTTGGCGTGTTGCCTGCCAATACCCCAAACATCTTCTATTTTTAGCCATTTTAATGCCTTAATGCGTTTTTCTTCACTGTCAATGAGGTAAACGCTATTCGTTTTATTAGGGAATTTTTTTGCAATTCGGTTTGCAACTTTTGCCAATGATTTTGTTGGGGCAATACCCACGCTAACGGATATTCCTGTCCATTTTACAACCTTGCGTTGCATCTCTTGGCCGTATGATTTCAAGTTAAATTTTTCAAACCCTTGTAATTTCAGAAAAGCTTCGTCAATACTGTAAATTTCAATTTCGGGTGTGTATTCGCTTAAAATATTCATTACCCGCTGGCTCATATCGCCATATAGGGCAAAGTTTGCAGAGAAAACATGAACGTTGTGTTTTTTAAAAAGTTCTTCATGTTCAAAGGCCGGTGCACCCATAGGAACTCCAACTGCTTTAGCTTCGTTGCTTCTGGCAATTACACAACCATCATTGTTTGATAAAACAGCAACAGGTTTCCCGATAAGGTCCGGACGAAAAACCCTTTCGCAAGAAGCATAAAAATTATTACAGTCAACCAATGCAAACATCAGAACGATTTAATTACGTGTGTTACGATTCCCCAAATAAGAAAATCATTATCCGGGGTTACTTTTATTGGTTTATACTTGTCATTTGCAGGTAAAAGCCAACAAATATCTTTCTCAAATTTAATTCTTTTAATGGTAAATTCCCCGTCAATGTAGCAAACAGCAATTTTACCGTCAACAGGTTCAAGGCTTTTGTCAATTACCAATAAATCATCGTCATTAATGCCTTCGTCTTTCATTGATTGTCCTTTTACACGGCCGTAAAAGGTTGAAGAAGGATGTTTAATAAGGTGCTTATTCAAGTCGATGGACAGGTCTACGAAATCGAGTGCTGGCGATGGGAAACCGGCACTAATACCTTCAGAAACCAATGGCAATTCCATATCCGTTTCTGATGAAGCGGAGTAGATGTCTAATGTTGTCGATGTATATAGTTTCAATGCTGTCATTGTCGTTTTAAAAATGGACTATAACTCGTTTTTATAGGCAGTTTTATTTTTGTTTTTTAACTATCTCGTCGAGTATTTCAATTATACGCTCATTTTTAATAATTATCAACCCAATTCGTTCTTTTGATACCCCCTCTTTTAGTTTAAAGTCATAAACTGGTTGTTGATCGATAAGATCTGATTCAAAGCATCTGAAAATTATTGAATCTTTATCGACAAGATTTTCTGCAACTTCTAAGATATGTGTTGAAATGAGAAAGAAATTGTCTCGGATTTTAGCTAATGCTGAAATTATCATCAATGAAGCATCGTAAGCATCTTTTACATTTGTCCCTCGGAACAACTCATCAAATATGATAAACAGATTTCTTTCGGAATTCATCTTTATTACTAAATCCTTGACCCTTTTTACTTCAGAATAGAAATGGCTATATCCCAAATTTAGATTGTCAGTGAGGTTAATAGTTGTGAATAATCCATCAAATAAGGAGGTAGTAAATTTCTTTGCTGGTACCGGAAATCCTAAATGGGCAAGATAAATCATAACTCCCATTGTTTTGAGGAAAGTCGATTTTCCAGACATATTTGGACCTGTGATAAAACAAAGGTTTGAGTCATGATTAAATGTGAAACTATTTGGAATAGGAGAGAATAGAAGTGGATGAATCGCGTCTATTACCTCAAACAAAGGTTTTGCCTCTGGGCTATATTCTGGTAAAGTAAATCCATCGTTTTTCATCAGTTGGTTTAAAGTCTGGAGGATATCAATTTTATAAATAGTATCTAATACCTCTCTGAAAGGATTTTTATTGCTTACTCTAAAAAAGTAGTCAAGTTTATTGATTTGAGTGAAACTTAAGTCCTCGGATTGGCTTAGTATCTTCTTTAATGATTTGGAGCCTATGAAATTTTTAATCTTGTCAAGATCTTTATCTAATGTTGAGGGGATGGGAAATGATTTGGCTTCTTCGATAAATAGATCAAGTTTATTGAGTAAACGAATGATGTGTAAAATGCCTTCCGATATAGTATGATAGTCACTATCAGGTTTAAACTTGTTCTTTACACTATCGTATGCAGCATCTATGATGTTATCTTTAAGCGGGACTCTTTGGTTTCTAAGGTACCATTCTATGTAATCCAGTTGTCCGGAATTGAGCTTTATAAAACAATCATTGCTAAAGAAGAAATTAATCTCGTTTTTGCGATTTTGTAGAAAGTCCAGATTAGAAATAGGACTGCTAAACACTTCATAAAGTAATTCACGTCCTCCGATAGTCGCAGTCCGGTTATAGACAGATAAGATGGACTTGTCGTTTCTTTTCTCCTGGAAGAGTTCTAGATCTCTAATTGTCTGTTTGTCAATGTCAAATGTCATGATGTTTTCTTAGGTACCGTGATTCTGACTTATGTCAAATTTAGCTCAAAATAATCAACTAATAATCTTCATTTTAGAATTTGTCGAAAAATACTCATGATGCTCATCGCTTGTCATATGGGAATAGAACTGAGTCTGTCTCTCGGCAGATGCATTGCCGCTAATGGCGTGGTTTTTGCCAGTCCCGGTAGACGGGCAGGAGTTGTCTCGTTATAAATAATTTGTCTAGGGAACACTGCAAAAACCCCCGCAAGCGGGGCAGGCTATGACAGCTTGCGCACCGGCCGGCCGGTAGGCAGGTCGGCTGAACGAAGTGAGCTCGGCGAAGCCAATTAACTATTAACCGACCGTGTTAGCGGTTGACTTTATTTTTCAATTGATTTGATAAATTCTCCAGCAGTCATGATAGGAATTTTGCTGTCTTTGAAATCAGATTGGTTTCTGGTTATTATCAACTCTTGCTCGTTTTCAATCGCGGTATAGTATTGGATAGCATCCTCAAAATCGTGGAATTCTGAATTGAGAGCTAAATCTGTTATTTTATCATCAAGAGACAGAACATTTACCAGAACCTTTAAATTCCTCAGTATTTTTCTGACCTCCATCTCTGGATTTTGCTTAGATAGAATATAGTGCGTGTCAGCCAAACATAAGGAAGAAATGGAAAGGGTTAACTTTTTTTTGTCAGCTAATGAAAATAATTCTGCTGCATCCGTATAGAAGGGCATTCTATAAGCCAATAGGTCAAGAATGATATTTGTGTCAATAAATATTTTTCTCATGAGTATTTTCTTGTCAGGTAGTCTGTGTAATCCTTTTTGTAATCATAGTCATCAGGAAGAGTAATCACTCCACTAAGACTTTTTACTAATGGAGTAATTTCAATTTTCTTAGAATTAGGTTTTGTCACAGAATCAAGATAAGATTCAATCATCTTTGAAAGACTAGTCTTTCGATGTTTCGCGTATTTCTTTGCTCGCGTGATAACATCATCGTCAAGCTTAATAGTCAATTTTGTATCCATGATAGTTTGTTTTGTCCGTACAAAGATATTGATTTAGTACGTATAATCCAAGTCCGGAGTTGGAAAGTTTACGGTTAACCGGAAGCGGGTTTGGGCAGAGGCCTGACAGATTCTACTTGAGATTGTAATCCAATTAAGGGATTTTTTGTAATGAGCTTTATACTACTATTGATTTTAGAATTTAACTTTTTGCTGTATAGTGCAAATGCCGGCCGTCTTGACCACATTTGGCCGGGAAGATTACAAATAACATACAATACTTAACTACAAGCACTTAACTCCGACCAAGGATGGTCAATTTACTCCGGCCAAATATGGTCAGGGCCACTGGCTTTTCCATTTGATACCCCGTTGTTTATCTCTCAACACAATAAAAATAATACTTTACTTTATATATTTAGTTTATTCAGGGAATGAAGTGCCGGTAGGAGATATTTCCTTTTTTATAAAAACAGAAGCAAGAATTGAAATCAAAAGAATGGAGATAATTATTACCAGTGATAAAACTATTGGAATTTCAAAATTGAAATATGCGACAAGCATTTTCAATCCTACAAAGGTGAGAACAAAAGCCAAACCGACTTTCAAGTAACGGAAATACCCCATTATACCGGCTATTGCAAAATAAAGTGAGCGTAACCCTAATATTGCAAAGATATTTGATGTATAAACGATGAATGTATCCTGACTTATAGCCAGGATTGCGGGGATGCTGTCAATAGCAAAAATGAGATCCGACGACTCAATGATCAACAGAACCAGGAACAAAGGTGTTGCATACAACCTACTGTTCTGCCTGATAAATAATTTGTCGCCATGTAAAGAATGTGTAACAGGAAGGAACTTTCTGAAGAATCTTACAATGGCATTCTTTTCAGGATCAACAACTGTCTCTTTTTGAAAGAGCATCCTGATCCCTGTAAAAACAAGAAAGCCACCAAAAATAATAACTATCCAATGAAACCGGTTAATGAGGGCAACTCCGGCAAAAATAAATATTCCCCTCATTATCAGCGCACCAACAATCCCCCAGAATAATATTTTGTGCTGGTACTGGTCTTTAACCGCGAAATAGGAAAATATAAGAATGAATACGAAAATATTATCAACACTGAGAGAATACTCAATTACATAACCTGTAAGAAATTCAAGGGCTTTGGTTTTCCCGAACTCAAAGAAAACGAACAGATTAAATAGTAAAGCAAGTGTAATCCAAACCGCGCTCCAGATTACTGCCTCTTTTACCGGAACTTTATGTGTATGTTTATGAAAAACACCCAGATCAAGTGCAAGCATTATGAATACGAAAACATGGAATCCTATCCAGAAATATATACTTATTCCCATAAATTTAATATCAGGCTGCAAACTTATAAAAATATTTCCTTAAAACTTTATTAACTTTACCACAATGCAAATCAACAATTGAATTCAATCTTGTTATGAGAAGAAATTTCATGTATCTGATTGCCATGATTCTAACTGTAATGGCCCCTGTTTCTCTCTTCTCCCAAAAGAATCAAAACTCAATAAACCAGATAACTTCATCAGATATAGAAAGTTATGTTACATTCCTTGCCTCTCCCCTTCTTAAAGGCAGGATGAATGGAGAGGAAGGACTCGAAATTGCAGCTCAGTATATTGCTTCGCAGGCTAAATTAACAGGTCTTAAACCTGCCAACGGAACCAGTTATTTTCAGCCTTATGCTGTTATGAAAAAAACAATGGATCCAAATAAAACCAAGGTGCAGATTATCTCAAATGGCAAAGATACCATAACAGTAAAAGAACCTATGTACCAATTGGTACCAACCGGTCCTTCTGATTTCACACTTGATGGAGAGGTTGTAAAGGTACTTAATAACGTTGCCGGATATATTGAAGGAAGCGACTCTGTACTGAAAAATGAGATAGTAGTATTTTCCAGCCACTACGATCATATAGGTGCTTCCGGAAGTAAAGTAAATACAGGTGCCGACGATGATGCATCGGGCTGTGCCGCACTCCTTTCTATGGCCGAAGCTTTTCAGAGTCTGGAAAAGAAACCTTTGCGGTCAATTTTATTCCTCTGGGTTTCAGGCGAAGAGATCGGTTTGTATGGTTCAAAATCATATGTTGATAATCCTCTGTTCCCACTTGAGAAAACTGTTGCCGATCTGAATATGGATATGATAGGAAGAGTAAAAGGAGTTGCCGATTCCACTAAAGAAAATCCGATGTCTGGCACTAACACTGTCTTTGTCATTACGGACAACCAGAGTAAGGACTTATGGTCCATAGCAGATGAAATCGACAAGAAAAGTCCGCTCGATTTTGATTACAGTCTTAGCGGAAGAGATCATCCGTTGCAGCTTTTTGCAAGAAGCGACCATTATAATTTTGTTGAGAAAGATATTCCTGTTTTATTCTTCACTACAGGTCTGCATACCGATTATCATACTCCCGGAGATGTTGTTGAAAAAATCGACTTCAAAAAAATGGAGATGGTAACCAGAACAATGTTCGAGATCGGTTTAACCGTTGCCAACAGAAAAACCAGATTAATTGTTGATAATCCATTCAGCTCATGGGGAAAAAGCAAATAAAGTACTTTGAGGAAATTTCCGGTAAAATCAGATAACCTCTGCTACAATAAATGTGCTGCCTCCAATAAAAATCATATCCGATTCTGCAGCATTTTTTCGGGCATGATAGAGAGCAGTCTTGACGTCCGGATAACTCTGTCCGATAAGTCCGTATTTCCCAGCTTCTAATCTGAGGGTGTCTTCATTTAGTGCCCGGGGAACCGGGGCTTTGGTAAAATAATAGGTTGCTTCATATGGGAAAAGTGGTAAAACGGATTTCAGATCCTTATCATTAACGAACCCCAGGATCATATGTAATCCTGACTTTGGAATCCGTCGTATCTGGTCTATAACATATTCTAAACCCTCTTTGTTGTGACCTGTATCACAAATAGTTAATGGATCATGACTCAATATCTGCCAACGACCTTTAAGACCGGTGTTTTTGACCACATTTCTGATACCATCGATAATATTCTTCTCTGAATATTTAAAAAATCCATTTAGTGTATAAAATACACTGAATACAGCCTGTATGTTTCTTGACTGGTAATCACCCCCAAGCATTGTTCCCCCCTGGAATTTCTGATGGGTCACCAGATCAGTTATCGTATATCTTCTATCACCATTCAGACTGTCACTTTCCTGAAGATGGCATGAAAACCTCTCATCAGCAAATGAAATCGCAGAACCCGATTCAGCAGTTTTTGAAATAAATATTTCCTTTGTAGCCGGGTGTGTTTCACTTATCACAACCGGAATTTTTTCTTTAATAATTCCTGCCTTTTCTGATGCGATCTTTTCGATAGTATCTCCAAGGAGATCCATGTGATCGTGGCCGATATTTGTTATAACAGAAAGAACAGGTTTAATAATATTTGTTGAATCAAGCCTTCCTCCCAGGCCAACCTCAATAACTGCAACATCGACTTTGCTTTTTGCAAAGTAATCAAAAGCCATCGCTACTGTCATCTCAAAAAATGAAGGTTTCAGGGACTCAATGATACATTTATGCTCTTGCACAAATGCAATAATCTCCTTTTCAGGGATCATCTCACCATTTATTCTTATTCTTTCCCTGAAATCCTTAAGGTGAGGAGAAGTGTATAAACCGGTCCTGTATCCTGCTTCCTGAAGAATTGACGCAATCATATGCGAAACAGACCCTTTGCCATTTGTTCCTGCGACATGAATTGTACGATATTTAAAGTGAGGATTACCAAAATAATTATCAAGGGAGATGGTATTAATCAGATCATTCTTATAGGCAGCTTTCCCGATCCTGTGATAAGCCGGAAGCTGACTGAATAAGAATTCGAGGGTTTGTTCGTAAGTCATGAGCTAATATTGTCAACAGTAAAAGGCGTCAGGCGACAGGCTTCAGGCAACAGGGTTATTTCTCCTTCAACCTATTTCAACCTATTTCAATATATTTCAATATATTTCAATTTTCCCATACAAATTAACAAACTTAACAGTCAAATAACAATTTGTACCTGAAATTAGTTATTTTTACAATACAGAATTTATGTAATTGCGCTCATGTAATATATTGATATTAAATTACTAACGATGAGAAGGAAACACAACAAGAAACTTTTTATTATTGATACAAACGTTTTGCTTCATGATTATAAATGTATTTATAATTTTGAAGAGAATGATATTAT
>JAUYBT010000240.1 GCA_030692905.1 Bacteroidales bacterium | reverse complement strand
ATGACATCGGCATTTTGTATTGTTGAAAGCCGATGGGCAATTACAATCGAAGTTCTGTTTTTCATTAAATTGAGTATCGCATCCTGAACAAGTCTTTCCGACTCGGTATCAAGAGCAGATGTTGCTTCATCGAGGATGAGTATCGGAGGATTTGCCATTATAGCCCTTGCAATGCTTATTCTTTGCCTCTGACCACCGCTGAGTTTGTTGCCCGATTCTCCTACAAAGCTTTCGTAACCCTGTTCTGTTTCCATTATGAAATCATGTGCATTGGCGATTCTTGCTGCATTTTCAACCTTATCCATCTTTGCTGTTTCAACTCCGAAAGCAATATTCTCTTTAAAAGAAGAATTAAACAAGATCGGGTGCTGACTGACAATTCCCATGAGGTACCGGAGGTCCCTGATTTTAAGATCGCGAACATCTACACCATCGATCAGAATGCTACCCTGATCAACATCCATAAACCTTGGAAGAAGATCGGCAAGCGTTGACTTCCCGGCGCCCGACTTGCCTACAATAGCGACAGTCTGACCCTTTTTTATTTTCAGGTTGATATCTTTCAGAACCGGTTCGCTGTTATAAGCATACCATGAACCTTTGAATTCAATTGAATCATTAAATCCGGTAACAGGCAATGCGTCATCCTTCTCCAAAATCTTTTCTTCCGCATCAAGTATCTGGTCGATCCTGTCAATTGATGCCATTCCTTTCTGAATACTGAAATATGCTGTTGTGATATTCTTTGCAGGCTGAATTATCTGTGAAAAGACAATAAGAAAAGTGATAAGTTTTTCTGGTGACATATTTCCTGTTCCCTGAAGGGCAAGGTTGCCACCTACGTACATAAGTACCATAACAACTATGGTTGCAAGAAATTCACTGATGGGAGAAGCAAGATATGCTTTACGCGTCACCCTCTTAAAAACTTTGGCATATCTCTCATTCGACTCACTGAACTGTGTCTTCATCTTTTCTTCAGCATTAAAACCCTTTATGATCCTTAGCCCCGTCAAAGTCTCTTCCACAATGGAAAGAAGACGGCCGAGGTGTTGCTGACCCAGAAGTGAAGATGATCTCAGCGTTCGGCTCGCCCGGCCAATCAACCAACCACTTACAGGTAGAAGGACAAGAGCAAAAAGTGTCAACTCATAACTGCTGGCGAATAGGAAAATCACAAAAATCAGGATATAGATCGGATCTCTGAACATCATTGTAAGCGAAGCCATTACAGATATCTCAATCTCCTGAACATCATTTGATATCCTGGTCATAACATCGCCTTTCCGTGCATCGGAAAAGAAAGATAGCGGAAGTCTGAGAACTTTGTGATACAACTTTCTTCGCAGATCCCTGACAGTACTTGCCCTGATAAATGCCATACTGTTATTGGCCAGAAAAATGAAACCGTTTTTAAATAAGCTTGCACCTATTACGATTATGACAACTAAAAGCAAAGCACCTGCCTGTCCGTTTTTTTCTATGAATGATGACAAATAATACTTACTGAAAGAATCCAGATAATCCGTACTAAGCTGAAAATCTCCCGGATGAGCAGTTGGCTCAACTGTTTTGAAGAGTATTTTTAAGAAAGGCATTGCAAGAGTATATGTTCCAAGAGCAAAAACTGCACTTAATATGTTATAGAGTATGCTTCGGAATGCAGACCAGCGATATGGTGCAAAATACTTAAGCAGCAACCTTACGTTCTTCATTTATACTGTATCGTATTAAAAACCTGTGTAATTAAATGGAGTGATTGCCTTTAACTCTGCTTTCACTTCATCACTCAGATCGAGGTTTTCAATAAAGTTTGTTATTGATTCATGCGTGATCTTCTGATTTGTGCGTGTCAGATCGAGAAGTGCTTCATAGGGTCTCGGGTAGCCCTCTCTCCGCAGAATAGTCTGAATAGCTTCCGCAACAACTACCCAGTTATTATCAAGATCGCTATTTATTTTGTTGGTATTTACAATCAGTTTATTAAGACCTTTCAACAGGGAATTAAAGGCAATCAACGAATGACCTATCGGAACACCAATATTCCTTAAGACAGTGGAATCTGTCAGGTCGCGCTGAAGTCTCGAGATGGGAAGCTTCATTGAAAGATGTTCAAAAATCGCATTTGCATAGCCGAGGTTACCTTCACCGTTTTCAAAATCTATGGGGTTTACCTTATGAGGCATTGCTGATGATCCGATCTCTCCTTTTTTTATCTTTTGCCTGAAATAATCCATTGAAGTATACGACCAGAAATCACGGGCCATATCAATAAGTATAACATTTATCCGGCGCATGTTATCGAATAATGCAGCCAGGTTATCATAGTGCTCAATCTGCGTAGTTGGATGTGAACGCTGCAATCCAAGTTCCTCATTGACAAAGTTATTGGCGAAGGATATCCAATCAATATCCGGATAGGCTGCCTTGTGTGCATTAAAGTTTCCTGTAGCGCCCCCGAATTTTGCCGAATATGGAATTTGTCCGAAATACTTCGTCTGTCCATCTATCCTTGCGATAAAGACTTCAATCTCTTTACCGAGCCTGGTTGGAGTTGCAGGTTGCCCATGTGTCCTGGCAAGCATTTGAATATCCTTCCACTCATCAGCAAAAGTGGCCAGAGTCTCTCTCAACTCATAAAGAATAGGAAAATAGACATTAATCAGCGCATCTTTAATCGATAACGGTATAGCAGTATTGTTTATATCCTGCGATGTAAGACCAAAATGAATAAATTCGCTCCATCTTCCCCAGCCTGACTGAAAAAACCTTTCCTTCAGAAAATACTCGATTGCTTTCACATCATGATTTGTGATCTTCTCCCGTTCCTTGATTTTTTCAGCATCCGTTAAATCAAAGTCCTCATAAATTGACCGTAAAACTTTGAAATTATCCTTCTTGAAATCAATCAGCTGAGGAAGAGGTATATCGCACAGGGCAATGAAATATTCTATTTCTACCATCAGACGATATCTGATCAGACCGAATTCGGAAAAATACAGATCAAGCTCATCAACTTTATGTCTGTATCTTCCGTCCAGCGGAGATATGGCAGTAAGAAAATTTAATTCCATTATTAATCAGATTGAGTTTTCAGTTGTTATAACTATATATACAAAAGTAATATTTTAGACGTGTATATGTATATTTATCTTCTACTTTTTTGATGGTGGACACGCATCAGCAGAGGCAATCAGCACAACAGAAAATTATTTTCAGGATGATGCACCTTCGAACAATTCAGTAAAAGAGAACCTTATCCCATCGAACAGCCCTTTATCACTAAGTTTCAATTCAGGAATTACCAGCAATGCCATAAAGGAAAGTGTCATAAAAGGAGCTTTTAATGGTCCCCCCAATGCCAGCGCTTTTTTGTTGATATTTTCGTACTTTTCAGCTACTTCGTATCCATCGATGCCGGTCATTAATCCGGCCACAGGTAAAGGAAGCACATCAAGGCTCTGCCCATCGGTAACAGCAATTCCTCCTTTATGTGCAATCAGGCAGTTGATTACAGAGACCATGTCGGCATCGTTTGTGCCTATACAGATGATATTATGACTATCGTGTGCCACTGTCGAAGCCATTGCCCCTCGCTGCAGCCCGAATCCCCTGATAAAAGCAACAGCAGGCTTCGAGGGTTCATAACGATTAATTACTGTAATTTTCATAATACCAGTCGCAACATCGCTTACAACTTTCCCATTTAATAAAACAGGATCTGCCAGGAATTTCTCAGTGACCAGGGCACCATCAAACGCCTCAATTACTTTCATTTTGCCTTCACCTCCAACAACTTCAATATCGGATGCAGTAGCAGGGGTAGCTAAAAAACGGTTAGGTGATTCATCTTTATATGATTGCAATAGAGACTTCCCCTCTGAAGCTACTAATATTCCATTAATAAAGGTTTTTTGAATATTGAAACCTGCCAGGTTATCCACTGTAACAATATCAGCCGGATCGCCAGGCTGAAGCAGTCCGGAGGTAAGCTTATAATGTCGCACCGGATTAAGCGTACATGCCCTGATTACAGCCATCTCATCATATCCAGCCCAGAGTGCACGTTTAATAAGAAGGTTAATATGCCCGGTAACCAGGTCGTCGGGATGTTTATCGTCGCTACAAAACATAACTTTTTCCGGATGCGTTGCCAGCAGCGGAACCAAAGCCTCGAAATTGCGGGCTGCACTTCCTTCACGTATCAGAATATGCATTCCTGCATTGATTTTTTCTATAGCCTCGCTAATGGTGGTACATTCGTGATCTGTAGTGATGCCTGCGTCAGCATATTTTTTAATATTCTCACTATCAAGCCCGGGCGCATGGCCATCAACAGGTTTGTTATGTTGTTTTGCAAAAGCAAGTTTCTGATGAACCTCCTGATCCCCGAAGATTACTCCCGGAAAATTCATCATTTCCGAAAGGTAGCAGATATCGTTCCTTTGAAGCAATTTATCGATCTGCGAGGCATTTATAACTGCACCCGATGATTCGAAAACGGTTGCAGGAACACACGAAGGTGCTCCAAAGTGGAATTTAAATGGTGTTAAATTACCATTATTGATCATAAAATCAATCCCTTCCATACCAAGCACATTGGCAATTTCGTGCGGATCGGAAACGGTAGCTGTTGTACCGTGCACAACTGCCAGGCGAGCAAATTCTGAAGGAACCAGCATGGAGCTTTCGATATGCACATGGGCATCAATTAATCCGGGTAATATAAATTGATTTTCAGCAACTTCGACAGGTGTTACTGATAAGATTTTTCCATCTTTAACTTTAACTTTGCCCGGGAACATTTTGCCAGCCACAACATCAACTAACTGTCCGGTAATGGAAAAGGATTTTTTCATAACAATCACAAATATAATGAAAGTCTCATTTTAGAAACAATATTCATACTATCCAATTAAAGTAGTATTTTAGACGTTGTAAAAAGGGTATGAATAAAATCAGAATTTCAGCAGTAAAATATGCAAACACATATCCATTTATTTATGGATTGACGGAAAGTGGATTTGAAAAGAGGGTTATCCTCGAAACTGACCATCCGGCTGATTGTGCGGAAAAACTGATCAGCGGAAGAGTTGATATCGGCCTGATTCCTGTTGCTGCACTTCCACACCTGAAAGAATATTACATTATAAGTGACTATTGCATCGGGGCAAACGGAGATGTCAGGACAGTGATGCTCTTAAGCAATTGTCCTTTTGAAGAGATTGAGACAATTTACCTCGATTACCGGTCGCGCTCCTCGGTGATCCTTTCAAAAGTTCTGGCAAAAAACAGTTGGAAAAAAGAGTTCAGATGGATAAATACTTCAGAAGGATTCGATTTTAAGAATATTGGTCTGAACGAAGCAGTTGTCCTTATCGGTGACCAGTGTTTTGAATACGAAAACAGCTACAGATACAAAATAGATCTGGCTCGTGAATGGAAAGAATTCTCCGGACTTCCTTTTGTTTTCGCATGCTGGACTGCAAATAAGAAACTCGATGACGGGTTTATTGAAGAATTCGATAAGGCCTTGCAGTTCGGTGTTAAAAATATCGATGCGGTAGTAGAAAAATTTGGAAAAACCGGAACTATAACCGGTAATGTCCTGAAGAGATATCTTACCGAAAACATTGATTATGATTTCAATAATGAGAAGAAAAAGGGGCTAAAGCTGTTTCTTGAATTGATGAGCAAACTTTGACATATTAAAATGATTTCCAAGTTATCTATTTTTGATTAACTTTGGCTTTTGATGTGACTTAAACAACAATATTGACAAATAAAGCGACAATACCATGGCTAAAACAATCACCTTTAATGAACTCCGGAAGATAAAAGACCAGTTGCCCTCCGGTAGTATGAGACAGATTGCAGAAAAACTGGATCTGAATGAAGAGACGGTCAGAAACTACTTCGGAGGGAGAAATTTTGATAAGGGCCAAAGCGTTGGAATTCATTTTGAACAGGGACCGGATGGCGGTATTGTAACATTTGACGATACAACAATACTCGATCTGGCAAAGAAAATGATCAACTACTAATTTAGTATCTGACAGCCTGTTCAAAAGCAAAAGGCTCTGTCTTTTGCTTTTTTTTACCAATTATGAATCTGACCGATACATTTGCAATGATGGTTAAATCGGACCGGCAATTCGAGCTTGCCGTCGAGCCAGATAGCAATATAGTTTGTTTCAGGGTTGCCCTGAAGGACATAATGATTTCATTCTTAACCAAATAAACTCAGCAATCAGGGATAAGATCATTAAAGAGGGTTTTTTTATATTGTTCAGGCTGAGCTTGACGGGAAAATATGGATAAGGCTTACCATAATTAATCCGCTTACATCGGAAGATGATCTTAAAAATCTTCTCCGGAGAATTAAAAAAATCGGAACCGAAGAGGTTAGATAACTCCGGTCGAAATTGCTTTGTTAATATTTTCACAATAACTGTTATAAGAATAACACTAAAAATCAAAATATCTCATGGGGATAATCAGATAAAACTTTTCCCGGCAAAAGATATTTTAACTTACTGAAGCATCGCAAATGCTCATATCAAGAGCGCTTCAGAAATATTTCAAATTAACACAAATTGACTTCCCCTGTTTAAAATCAAATTTTTCCGGATAGTTTCCCTTTCGTAAAACAACAGCAATGGGACTATTTGCATATAGGAAGATATGTATAAATACTGATTTGTTTATCGCATAATTGCCACTGAATCATTTAATTCTCTGACTTATATTTGATCAAAACAGATACTTATTACTATGCTGGATGTATTATTAAACCAACCCGAAGAAAAACCTGGTTCAAAAGGTGTCATTAAAGTCAGTGACCGGGCTGATAAACCAATAAAAAGTGTCATGAAATCGGTTTCGTGGCGTATCATAGGAACTATTGATACTATGGTAATCAGCTATTTTATTACAGGAAGAGTCACTGTTGCATTGTCGATAGGAAGTGTTGAGGTATTAACAAAGACCATCCTCTACTATTTCCATGAAAGATTATGGGCTCATATACACAAGATTAAACTAAAACTCTGGATCAAATCGAATGGAAAACAATATGAAGTTAAAGGAGTTGAGTGATCAACTATCGGGTAAATCGATTGAGGAGTGTCTTGAAAAACTGGTATCTCTCTTTCCCGGCAGAATAATATTTACAACAAGTTTTGGTATAGAAGATCAGGTTATAACTTATAAAATATTCAGCAACAACCTGCCTGTTAAGGTTGTAACACTTGATACCGGAAGATTATTCCCTGAAACGTATGAGGTCTTCTCACAGACAATTATAAAATACCATAAAAAAATTAACGTCTATTTTCCCGAATATGAGACTGTTGAAAAAATGGTCACAGAAAAAGGACCTTTTAGCTTCTATGAGTCAATAGAGAACCGGAAGGAGTGTTGCAGGCTGAGAAAGGTTGTTCCACTTACGCGTGCCCTTTCGGGTATGAAGTGCTGGATATCGGGGATCAGGGCCGATCAGTCAGATGATCGCAGCCAGATGAGGGATCTGGAGTACGATGAAGCTAAGAAACTCTACAAGTATCATCCCCTGTTTGACTGGTTATTAGAAGATGTTGAAAATTATATTAAAAAGAAAAACATTCCATACAATTCTTTGCATGATAAAGGATATGTGAGTATAGGTTGCGAGCCATGTACAAGAGCTGTTATTAAGGGTCAGGATTTCCGTTCAGGCAGATGGTGGTGGGAGAACGACGGACCAAAGGAGTGCGGTTGTCATATCAAATAAGATAAAAGATAAAAGGCAAAAGGAGAAAGGTAAAAGGAGAAAGGTAAAAGTAAAATGAAGAACCTGATTAATATAAACGATGAACATCTTAAAGAGCTGGAAAATGAAGCAATCTTTGTGATGAGGGAGATTGCTGCGCAGTTCGAGAATAAGGTATTGTTGTTTTCAGGCGGAAAGGATTCAATTGTGCTCGTCCATCTTGCCAGAAAAGCATTCTGGCCGGCCAGGATACCCTTCAGCCTGATGCATATTGATACAGGTCATAATTT
>JAUYBT010000163.1 GCA_030692905.1 Bacteroidales bacterium | reverse complement strand
TTCTTTATTTTTATGGAGGAGAAGTATATTATCTCTTCTTCTTTTTGGCTTTGCGATCAGCATAGCCTTCGCTCAGGAAAGAACGGTTACTGGTAAAGTAACTTCTGAAACGGAGGGACCACTCCCCGGAGTTAACATTGTGCTACAGGGGACCACACAAGGAGCAATGACCGATGCTCAAGGTAACTACAAAATTGTAGTTCCCGGCCCGGAAGCAGTTCTGGTATTCTCATTTATTAGTTACACTTCTCAAACTGTAACTGTGGGTAGTCGCTCTACGATCGACGTGGTGCTGGTTCCTGCAGTAAGTGCACTGGGTGAAATTGTTGTTGTCGGGTATGGAACACAGAAAAAAAGAGAGGTTACCAGTTCTATTACCAGTGTAAAATCTGATGAGTTCAACAAGGGCAATGTTAGCAGTCCTGTACAATTGATTCAGGGTAAGGTGGCCGGTTTATCTATAAGTAAACCCGGAGGCGACCCAAACGGAGGGTATGACATACGCCTGAGGGGTTTGAGTACCATTGGTGCCAATACCGGGCCGTTGGTGGTTATTGACGGCGTGATTGGGGGATCTCTCGAAAATGTGGATCCAAACGATATTGAATCCATAAATGTGTTAAAGGATGGTTCTGCTGCTGCAATATATGGGACAAGAGGTTCGAGTGGTGTGATTCTTGTAGCAACCAAGAAGGGTAGATCGGGCACTTCCGTCATAGACTACAATGCTTATGTTACTTCTGAGATGGTTGCCAAGACGACTCCTGTGATGAATGCAGAAGAATGGAGGGCATTGTCAAATGAAACAGGTTTGGGAACGGACTTTGGAGGAAATACCAACTGGTTTAAGGAAACTACACGGACAGCAATATCACAAGTACACAATATTTCCATGTCGGGAGGGACTGATAAGACGACTTACCGGGCTTCAATAAATTTCCGTAAAGCTGATGGTGTAATACTTAATACCGGAAATACTCAGCTTAACGGAAGGATTAACCTCACACAAAAAGCATTGAATGACAAGTTTACCTTAGATTTAAATCTGGGGGCTACAGACAGGCAATCACAATACGGTTTTGCTGATGCATTTCGTTATGCCTCCGTTTACAATCCTACTGCTCCTGTAAGAAGCAGTGATGCGGCATATGCCCAATATGATGGATATTTTCAACAGGTTTTATTCGATTATTATAACCCGGTTCAGATCCTGGAGCAAAATATTAACGAAGGGAAAGATAGAATATTAAATCTTTCATTAAAAGGTACCTATGAAATCGTCAAAGGTTTGACCCTTGACGCTTTTTATTCCCTTCAGGGTAATACTCATTTAGCTGGTCTGTATTATGATAAAAACAGTTATTGGGTAGGAATGGACAGGCATGGTACAGCTGAAAGGAGCCAGAATAATTCTTCCAGTCGACTTTTTGAAACGACCGCTAAATATAATAGTGACTTAACTTCTTCAGTGAACATCAGTGCATTGGGTGGTTATTCTTACCAGGATTTTACCTATGAAGGTTTTAACGCCAGGGGGGGTAATTTTCTTACCGACGCTTTTACTTTCAATAATCTTAGCGCTGCCCTTGATTTTAAGAACGGGATTGGCACAGTAGACAGTTATAAAAACTCAAACAAACTGATCGCATTTTTTGGACGTGTTAACCTGAATATCAACAGTACCTGGTTTGTGACTGCCAGTGCCAGATATGAAGGTTCATCGCGCTTTGGTGCAGACAACAAGTGGGGTTTGTTCCCTGCTATTGGTGGAGGGGTGGATTTAGCTAGTTTAATAAACGTCAGTTTTTTTGACAACCTCAAATTAAGGGCTAATTACGGTTTAACAGGAAACCAGCCGTCAAGTAGTTATCTGTCTTTGCTTCGCCTTGGGCCTGGTGGCAACTTCTTCTATAACGGAGCTTTTGTTCCTGGTTATGCCCCTGTAAGTAATGCGAATACAGATCTTAAGTGGGAAAAGAAATCTGAAATAGATATGGGATTTGATTTTTCAATATTTAAATCTAAGTTGTCTGGTTCATTTGACTTTTATACGAGAACAACAACTGATTTGTTATTTGAATATGAAGTGCCGGTTCCACCAAACCTTTTTAATCGGGCCATGTTAAACCTTGGTGAAATAAAAAGCAGCGGTTTGGAGATGAACCTTACCTGGAATGCCATTCAGAAAACAGATTTCTCTTATAACATAACCTTTACACCTTCCTACACTCTTTCGAACACACTGGTTTCCCTCTCCGGCACTTATAGTGGTGCGGACCTGAATTATGGAAAACGCGATCTGAGTGGCATGGGTTCGCCCGGGCAAAGTGATGTACCATTGGTAAGAGCAGAGGAAGGCAAGCCTATCGGTCAATTATGGGCTTTGGTTTTCAAGGAAATTGATGCAGATGGTAACCTGATCTTTGAAGATATAAACGGGGATGGAACCATTGATCCCAATGACCGGCAGGTTGTTGGACACGGTTTACCGGACTTTCTACTTGGATTTGGCAACGTGTTTACTTATAAAAACTGGGATCTTAATATTTTCTTCCGTGGTGTATTCGGGCATGACCTCATCAATTCATATCGTGCTTTTTATGAAGTGCCAAATATGATCGGATCATATAACCTGCCCAAGTCAGCCACCGATATGAGAAATGCTACAACAGGAACCCTTCTGAACAACTCTTCGGGTGTTCTATCCAGTTATCATGTTGAAAATGCTTCTTTTGTTTCTATTGATAACATGAGTTTAGGCTATAACTTCAGTTTACCTGAAAGTTCGGAATTCAGTACGATCAGATTGTATCTTGCCGGAAACAATTTATTCTATATTACCGGTTATAAAGGTGCGGATCCGAACCCGAGATATGGAGATAGTGAATCTAGTAATAATCCGCTCGTACCAGGTGTCGACAGAAGGAATACATGGATTAGGACCAGATCGGTATCTTTTGGTGTAAACATTGTTTTTTAATCCTGAAAATAAATAAGACATGAAAACAATAAAAAGAAATAAAATGAAAAATCCGCTATTTCAGATAAGAGTTATAATGGCTATTTTGATCGTGGCTGCTTTTAGTCAGTCATGTACCAAACTGGATGAAGAACTTTTTGGTGAGGTTACACCGGCCAATTTCTTCAAATCTCAGGAAGAGTTTGTATCAGCATTAGGTGCTGCATATACTCAATTAAGTGGTTATGCTTCAGGTGATATAATGTCCTTACAGGAAACTAGTACAGATGAGATGGTTGTGCCCACCAGGGGACAGGACTGGGATGATGGTGGTATGTGGAGAAGGCTCCATTTACATTCCTGGACATATGAAGATGGCTATGCGAATGGTGGATGGAATTTTGGTTTTGGTGGCGTAAACACTGCCAACCGGCTAATGTACCAGTTTCAGGTTCTGGTGAATGATAAACAAGTGGACCAAGCTGTTGCTGATGCTTATATTGCAGAACTCAAGGCGGTACGTGGTTTCTTTTACTGGCAATTGATTGATTTGTACGGCAACGTGCCATTGGTTACCGATTTTGCCACCGCTGAGGCAGCGCCTGCAACTAAGACCAGGAAAGAGGTGTATGATTATATCATAGGCGATTTGGAAACAGCTGTTCCTAAGTTGTCAAAAGCTGTAGACGGCACCACTTATGGCCGCATGAATTATTACGCAGGACAGACACTGCTGGCCAAGTTGTACCTGAACGCCGGGGTTTACACCGGTACTCCACAGTGGGACAAAGTGATCACAGCATGTGACCAGGTTATCAACTCAGGTTTATATTCACTTGAGAGTAACTATTTTGTTAATTTCAATGTGAATAATTCCGGATCAAAAGAATTTATCTTTGCTATTCCCTATGACGAGGTATTCTACCAGGGATTCAATCTTGGCTGCCAGACATTACACTATGGAAGTCAGCAAACATATAATCTGAAACAACAGCCGTGGAATGGTTTCTGTACTCTTGAAGAATTCTATAATTCTTACAATGATGCGGATCTGCGTAAGGGTGATGCGGGAACATTAGCCGGCCCGTCAGGAAGAAGAGGCAATTTTCTTGCAGGTTATCAATATACCAGTGGTGGAGTATTAGTGATGGATGATGGATTTGAAATACCAAAACCTGACCGGTCTCCTATACCACTGCTGGGAGACCCTGATGGGAAACCACTGAATTTTGGAAATATAGGTTCAACACAGCATCAGATCAATGAATTGGGACCACAGGCTTATCGCCAGGCAGGTGTAAGAATAGGTAAATGGGAATTTGGTATTGGAGCTGACCCTGGTAGTATGAGCAATGATGTTGCCGTATTCCGTTACGCCGATGTACTGTTGATGAAAGCAGAAGCACTCTGGCGCAAGGGAAATACAGCCGCTGCATTGACACTGGTAAACCAGATCAGGGCACGGGCCGGTTTGACGGATCTGACATCTTTAAATGGTAAGCTGAGTTATGCTTTGGAAGGCGCGATTGTTACCGGCGGAGAATTATTCAATGAAATGGGACGTGAGATGTTCGCGGAGCACAACAGACGACAGGATTTGATCCGTTGGGGATTCTTTACTGATGTTGCTAAATGGGCGCTTCCATTCTATAATCCTGGTGATGTAATTAAATCCGGTGCATATACCAAGCTGTTTCCAATTCACAAGGATAAAATAGCTGCTAACCCAAATCTGATTCAAAACACGGGTTATTAGCAATAATATTTGAACAAATTCTTTAAAGAGAGCAGGCAATAATTATATTTGCTTGCTCTCTTTCTATCTAAAGATTAGTAAAATTCTATTTGTAGAATTTGTAGAATTCAATTGTTATAATTGTTGCTTCATGATATGGGTTATATGATGTTTAGAGGTTCGTTAGCATGGTTGATGCTGTTGATATCCATTTTGGAGTGGTCATGCGATACAGTGCGGTCTGATTTCGTTCACACCCCATTGTTTTCGCTTCTTGATAAAAAGCAAACCCATATTGGTTTTTTAAACCAGGTGAAATATACTGAAGAATATAATACCTATACATACAGAAATTTTTATAATGGTGCAGGTGTTGGTCTGGGCGACTTTAACAACGATGGCTTGCCTGATATATATTTTTGTGGCAACCTTGTAGAAAATAAACTTTATATCAACAAGGGCAATTTTGTCTTTGAGGATGTTACCGAACGAGCAGGGGTGGCTTGTCCGGATGTATGGTCAACAGGAGTGAGCATTGCAGATGTTAACGGTGACGGATGGCTGGATATTTACGTCTGCAAGTCGGGAGATCCGCGCGGTACACATCGTCACAATGAATTGTTTATAAATAACGGAGATCTGACCTTTTCAGAAAAAGCTGCTGAATATGGGCTTGCAGATCTCGGATTGTCAAACCACGCATCGTTTTTTGATTATGACCGGGATGGGGATCTTGATTGTTATCTCCTGAACAATTCCTTTCAATCGGTGAATGAATTTGATATCAAATCCGGTCAACGGCAGGTACGTGATACACTGGGAGGAAATAAATTGTACCGGAATGATGGTGGTAATTTTGTTGATGTCAGTGAAAAAGCGGGTATATATGGAAGTAAGATTGGCTTTGGCCTTGGCGTGAGTGTTGGAGATGTCAACCGCGATGGATGGCTGGATATTTATGTATCGAATGATTTTTTTGAACGCGATTACCTCTATATAAACAATCAGAACGGCACATTTACAGAATCACTGGAGGACCAATTGCGTGAGATCAGTCTGGGGGCCATGGGTGCGGATATGGCGGATATCAACAACGATGCCTACCCTGAGATCTTTGTGACGGAGATGACTCCTGAAGGAAATTCACGGCTGAAAACAAAAACATTGTTTGAAAGTTGGGATAGATATCAAAAGAAATTGATCAATGGCTACTATCAACAATTCCCCCGAAATACTCTTCAGCTGAATAACCAAAACGGTTCTTTCAGTGAAATAGGAAGGCTGAGCGGTGTAAGTACCACCGATTGGAGTTGGGGAGCATTGATCATGGATCTTGACAACGACGGATGGAAAGATATTTTCGTGGCTAACGGTATTTATAAGGATTTGCTGGACCGCGATTACCTTGATTTTTATTCAGATCCTTCCATCATGCGATCGATGATAAAAAGTGAGGAAAAAGCAATTCTGAGAATAATCGATATGATTCCTTCAGTGAAGGTCCCTAATTATGCTTTTCATAATAATGGGGATATCACCTTTACCAATTTATCAGATTTATGGGGTCTCAACACCCCTTCATTTTCAAATGGAGCTGCCTATGGTGACCTTGATAACGATGGAGATCTGGATCTGGTTGTAAACAATGTGAATATGCTCCCCTTTATTTACAGAAACGAAACAAACAAGAAGCCGGAAACAAATTTTCTTATGCTCACATTGAAAGGTGCCGGTGAAAATACCGCTGCCATCGGAGCCGGTGTTACACTTTACTA
>JAUYBT010000134.1 GCA_030692905.1 Bacteroidales bacterium | reverse complement strand
ATTCAGCAATTCAAAATAGACAATTTTGCTATTTAATGAAGGCTTTAACCTTTGTCTGTCAATCAGATATACATTAAACCATAAATCTTCTCCTGCTACATACTCTTCCCTGTCGGAATGGACATATATTTCTTCTCTTGGCACTGATTCACAGTATCGTAAAAACCTTTGACTAAGATAATCCGGCACATTCATCTGTATCTGACCATAAGCAACTTGCAGAAGCAGAAAAAATATAAAAAAAAGGATAGCCGGTTTTAATTTTTTTATCATTTAAAATATTTTCGTTGATAATTCGTTATTTACCTTCTTTCCAGAAAACAGGTTCTTTGTTAGTTCCCCTTACTGTACAATCTGCGCAACCCCTATTCTCGGTAACTACTCTGCTGGGTGGCATAGCATCATTAATATATTCAATCACCCAAACAGATATACCCAGATTCGGAATAGGAACACCGCCGGGAATAGTATCAGAAATACACTCGTTATAGAGATTTATAATTCCTTGGAAATAATCTTTTATGAAAATTCTTTTTGATGATCTGGCAGAAACGCTGAAATAACCCAAAACCTTTTCATTTGGATCCTCGAGACACCAAACGTTGCTTGGAATAGCTGCAGGAGTAATATCATAAAGACCCCCTACTTGTTCAGCTATGTTTTGTAATTTTTCCCAATAGAGGTATTCGTCTTCATTCAGGGAATATTGATTCACTAACATGCTGTATTTTACTCTGAGCCTGTCAGTCGTGTTCGAAATAAAGTTCAATGGATACCGGTTGATCCTGTCTTCCTCAAAAACAGAAGTGTTTTTGACATTAATTCTATCAGAATTGTTTGATAACCAGCATACTCTGTTGGTTACATCATATGGAAGACGGAATTCCCAGGTCTCAGAATACTCCCATCTGTAGAAACTACAATTGTTCTCAGGATCGTAGGTATTTAAATAAACCTGGCATCCTTCAAGGGCCTGGCTGATCTCATCCTTTTCTCTGATTATCTTCTTCTCATAATAAATACTGTCGATCTTAGGAACGGGCTTCAACTCCATAGGGAATGATTCGTAGTTAAGATTATTATAAGAGGTGTTTGTATTGATGTGCAAAGTATACCATCTTCCTATTGTACCCTGAAATTTTGCCGGGTCTGTAACATATGTCCCGGCTACTGTCTCTTTTAAACTGTAAGTATTTCCCATATCATCGGAAATCTTAACTATGCATCCCTTCAGAGGTTTTGCAACATTTTTTCTCCCCAGTGGCAGGGATTTTGATAGCTTTACTGTATAAGCTTCCGGCTGATCAGTAATTAAACCCTCAACAACAAGCAGTTCCTTATCCTCATCGGTTTCAGGAATAAATTGTACTATACAACTGTTCAGAAGAAGTAAAAATGAAAATAATATTATTTGCTGTATATTTTTCATAACTGGTTTAAAAGTCAAAACTAAAAGTTACAGATGGGATAGCTTTTCCAAACACTGACAACTTGTAACCCTTAACGAGTTCTCCCTCCTTTTTAAAATAAATTGAATAAACATTTTGTCTTCCAAGAAGATTATAAACCGAGAACGTCCAGTTTGGATGGGCAATTCTACGCGACCTGAGATTTCCACTTACTTTGAAAGAAAGATCCAGTCGGGAATAATCAGGAATTCTGTATTTATTGCGGTCCGAATAATGCACCAATATCTTATCGCTGATATGATAAGTTGCAACAGGATAGGTTATTGGACGGCCCGTGCTCCATGTATAGTTAGATGAAAAACTGAAGCGTCGTGAGAAGAGATAGTTGAAGGTAACAACCAGATCATTGGGTTTATCAAAATTCGCAGGGAACCATTTGCCTGAATTAATAATTTCTTCACTGAAATTTCCGATGCTTTTAATAAAGGTTCTGGCGTATGTATAACCTACACTATAGCGAATCTTTCCTTCTGTCTTCTTAAATATCAGTTCCAGACCATAAGCTTTACCCTTCACATTTACGATATCTTTTTCAATGTTTTCATCCATTATCAGCTTTGTCCCTCCTTTAAAATCGACCATATTCTTTATTTCCTTATAATATAGCTCTACTGAAGTTTCAAAGCTATTTTTGAACAGCATTTTGTAAAAGCCTATTGCAAACTGGTCCCCAACCTGAGGTTTCAGATAATAATCACTTAGTTTCCAGGTGTCTGTCGGGGATATCGATGTTGAATTTGACAGCAGATGCAAATATTGCCTTGTTCTGTTATAATTGATCTTAAAAGAGCTCTTGTCGTTTACCCTGAAATTCAATGACATTCTCAACTCAGGTCCGGCATACCTGCTTGAAACTTCACCTGATTTGAAGTTAAGGGTATCTATAATAGTCGATCTGCTTTTTGAATACTCAGGGTCATAAATCATAACCGACCCAGGGCCTAAAGAGTAAAAAGTGGACATTCTTATTCCAACGTTAATCGACATAAAATTTGTCAGGATAAATTTATCGTCGATATATAAAGCCCCTTCCCATGCCCTTTCCTTTTCAATAATATGTGGAATTACGAGAGATGAATCGCTTGCAGGAAGATAGCTCCCGGGCATTACGGTATATTTGTTCAGGTCAACACCAAAATTGATTTCATTCCTTCCCTGAAACCAGTTGAAATCAGCTTTCAGTCCGGTGCTGTTTATTTTATGAGACAGAACAAAAGCCTCTGTAGCAACATCCTGACTGGATATGTCATAATTATACAAACTATTGTTTATTGAAAGTACGGAAAAAAACCTGCTATTGAAAAAATGTCGCCATTTTAAAACAAAAATATTATTGTCATAACTGTAAACAGTGTCAGAATTGAACCGGAAAGCGTCGTGACTATAATAAGATGAGAAATCTATTTTATTGTTTTTATTCAGGTCATAGGTTATTTTTCCGTTAAAATCATAGAATGATGCCCTGCTCCTTTGAAGAGATGCATTTTCAATTAAACTAAAAATCCAGTTTGAGTAAGTGGTTCGCGCGGTGAGAAGATAGGTCAGGGTATCTTTTATCAAGGGCCCTTCAACCATTAAGTGGGTTGTTATCGGGCTTATACCCGCATTCCCTGCAAACTCTTTTCTATTACCTTCTTTTGAAGTGATATCAAGTACAGAAGATATCCTTCCGCCATACCGGCTGGGGATTCCACCTTTATATAAGGTAACATCTTTTATGATATCGGAATTGACTGCTGAAAAGAATCCGAAAAAATGAGAGGAATTGTATACTGGTGCACCATATAAAAGGATAAGGTTCTGGTCTGCAGAACCTCCTCTTACGTTGAAACCTGCTGATCCTTCTCCAACCGATTGTACACCCGGGATTAAAAGGACACTTTTTATTATGTCTGATTCACCCATGGAGGTCGGTAATAATCTGAATGATGTAATATTGATCTTTTCCGCACCAACCTCAAATCGCTGGAGTGTCATATTTTTCTGAGCAGAAACAATAGTTTCTTTAAGTGGTATGAGCATACTGTTCATCTCCACATTCATTTCACCGGTTCCGTTAAGATTCAGGTTGAATTTTTTTTCTCTCATTCCGATGAATGAAAACTGAAGCAGGTGAATTCCCCGGGGCAGGGTTAAGGTATAAAATCCATACTCATTAGAAATTGTTCCTGTTGAAAGTTTCTGAATGAAAACTGTTACTCCCGCAACAGGCTCTTTTGTGTCCCTGTTTGTGATATATCCTGAGATAATAACTTTTCCCGGCCTATATCTTTCAGCAGGATTTCCGACTTCCACAAATGCATTTCCGGTCATCTGCTGGTTTTCACCGGAGTCCGGATAATCAGTCGGAGGAATGAAGTTATTCTCTTTTTCTATTGGTGCATTTGATATTTTAACAGCATAATTCCTTGTAATAACTATATTTCCTGAATCATCAATATAATAATAGAGCGAAGTTCCCCTCAGAAGGTTTTCCATTACGCACGTCAATGTCATACAACCAGGATAATCGGACAACTTAAGGTCGTTAACCCATTCATCTTTATAAAAAAAATTTACAGCAAAAAAGCTTTCAGTTCTGGTCACAAATTCCTTAAATGAAAGATCCTTATAATCCCCGGATATCTGATATTTTTCCTGAGCCTCCAGATTGCAGGTTAAGGTCAATAATAAAATCAGTATATGGATCTTTAGTTTCATAAAAACTAATCTATTGGCTTATGCTATCATAATAATCGATAACGGGTATAAAGCTTTCAGGTCTTTTCTTTGAAATCTTTAACTTATTTTTTTTAATGTAATTTCTGATTTGCACCTTATCTTCATTTAAAACCTTGAGCAAGTCACCTTTACCGGTCACCTGATATACAATATTGTCTTTTACGAAATAAATCCGGTGGATCTGATAAAACATATCGAACTTTCTTTCAACGGCAAGAAATTCAATTTCTTTTTTGTATTTGACATAAAGAGCATTTTTACCTTTATACAGAACATTGACATAACCGTTAAAACCCCTTACACTATCCTCCTGGATTTTGATAAACTTATATGCTTTATTATTAAAGTTGATAGTAAAACTATCAACCATTTCCTTATTCAATTGCAGAATTGCCCCATGATTCGTGGGTATCATTATTTCATCATTATAAATATCATATCTGATATTCAAATTTTTAAATGACTGACCATTAATTGATAAGTTACCGGATAGAAACTCTTTGGAAAAAAGGAATTGATCTTCCCTGATTTTGTAATAACGGTTTCTCCACAATTTTCCATTATAAAGAATCTGGTTTTCCTTGAGGGTATCCTGCTCATATTTTTTAATAAGTACAGACTCAGAATCAATGGGCTCAATTCCGTAAAGACCAGATCCGGTAAAAATGGAAAATAAAAATATAAACAGAAAAATATTTCCACTCATGAAATAGGTGCACTGTCGTTGAATAATTTTAACTAAAGATTCCAGCCCTCCCTGTACAAATAATGAAGGAACTGGTCAGCTTCAGGCATATCTGGAAAACTGAATTTTTCAGGATTAAACTTAAGCCGTTGTCCGCTGAGTTTTTCTTTCAGTTCCTTACGTAAAGCGATGTTTCCCAATAGCACCGTCTCTGTCAGTGGCCCTGCCCAATCAAAGTTTGAACCTGCCGGGTCACCTCCCTTGCATGCCTCTATCCATTCCTGTTCATGTCCGGGAGAAGATGGGATATAGGGCTCCGGAGCTTGATAAGAGTTCCTGAGTGATGCCGGAAGGATCCTGTCTCCCAGTATTTTCCCTTTATCCCCGATGTATAGAACCCCGCCGGGTCCCATTTGCATACCATCCTCAAGTTCTGGTATTTGCATAGGACGGAGTCCACCATCATACCACAAAAGGCTGACGGGGGGTAAATCTCCGCGTGAGGGAAACTCATAACGAACCATTGATGCCAATGGGTATGATTCCTCGTTCACAAGAGTTGATACAGCCTGAACGCTTGTTGGGTATTGTAGCTTCAGAGCCCGAAAGACAGGATCAAGTGAATGACAACCTATGTCACCCAGAGCACCGGTTCCAAAGTTCAACCAGCCACGCCATCTGAATGGATGATAAGCAGGATGATAGGGACGCATCGGTGCAGGCCCTACAAATAGATCCCAATCAAGCTTTTCAGGAACAGGATGCGTATCTTCAGGTTTATTAATCCCCTGAGGCCAGTACGTTTTGAAAAGACCATTATTAGGCCTGTCAGTCCATACATGGACTTCCCGTACCGGACCTATTACACCATCCCATATCATCTCCCTGAGACGCCGTGGACCATCGGATGCCTGGCCCTGATTTCCCATCTGAGTGGCAACTTTGTACTCCCTGGCTGCTTTCGTCAATACCCTGGCTTCATGAACTGTATGTGTAAGAGGCTTCTGTGTAAAAACATGCTTTCCCCGTCTGATGGCTTCAAGACTGATCACCGCATGTGTATGATCAGGTGTGGCAACTATTACTGCATCAATGTCTTTTTGTTTATCCAACATGATGCGATAGTCTTTATATTGCCTGGCACCCGGATATGTCTCAAAAACTTTGGTGGTCTGTTCTCTCCAATCCACGTCACAAAGGGCAATTATATTTTCCGTCTTTGCAACATTAGCCAGATTCCCTTTGCCCATTCCGCCTATTCCGACACCAGCTATATTAAGTTTATCGCTCGGAGCAATATGTCCAAATCCCGGGATAACATGTCCCGGTAAAATGGTCAGTCCGGCAACGGCTGCCGCAGAAGTACTAATAAATTCCCGGCGGCTTTTCTTTTTTGAAGACCTGACATTCATGGCTGATTGATTTTTATTTCAGGATTGGGGTTAACATAATATTCCGATAAGCTACCTTACCATGGTCGCCCTGGAGATAAATTGGACCCGGCGAAAATACATCGGATATTATAGCTCCGCCTGTAGGCCCATATACCGGTTGATTATCGATAATTTTTGTTCCATTCAAAATAACGGTTACATGGCGGTCGCACAAGGTAATATCCAGTGACTGCCATGTTCCGGCAGGTTTTTCAGCATTTACAGAAGGTTTTATACGGCTGTAAACAGCGCCCATATTATGAGGATTTAATTCTCTTTTATAGGAATCCATAACCTGAATCTCATACATTCCACGTAGATAAACACCACTATTACTACCTTCAGGTATATTTACCTCGAGCTTCAGATTAAAGTCTTCAAATTCCTGTTTTGTTCTGAGATTCCCGTAACTTATATGGGGAGCACCTTCAGTTTGAACAGGATCGTTAACCAGTATTCCGTCAACCACTTTAAAACCATTTGTCTGCTTTTCATTTATTAATTTCCATCCTGTCAGGTCTTTACCGTTAAACAGATTTATTGGTTTGCCGAATTTCAGGTTAGTCATATCAGGTGCCGAAGGAACCGGAGGAAGCTTTGTACCGAAAAATGTTGTTGTATCAACACTTAATCCGTTCCGGCGCGGAGATAAAAGGATTCCGTTAATTTTCTCTCCATTTTTTGTGATTTCCATCCAATCAGTAACTACCTGGCTTTTAACAGGATTGTTGTTTTCGTCTCTCTTCCTTACAACATTGTTTGAACGCTGAACCATAAGAATCTGGTCCTTTGCAAGGAAGATGCCTGAAACAGGTAAAACACTACCTCCTCCCCAGAGGATATCTGCATCGAGATAACCTTCTTCCTGACGTACTTCAAGCCAGCCTACCGAACCGCCATCAATATCAATGGTCCATTGTCCGAGAAATTCAGAAATACCTGTCTTTTGTACAGGTTCAACTTTGGTTTCAACTTTGCATGATGTAATTGATAATGAAGCCAAAACAGTTAAGAAAAAAATAAAGATAGTTTTCATTGGGTTTGTTTTAAGTATTAAAAATGATTTATAATTAGTTTATAAAGTTACTAAAAATTAAGACTATTTATTTTAAACACGTAAGCAAGTTGGTTATCATCAGGAGTAAGAACTGGTGGTGTAATAACCAGATTGCCTCCTGCTTTTTTTACCGCAACTGATATGTTTGTTCCAAGTAATTGGACCTTTGTTTTATTAATTGGTTTTAATCCCTTCAAAATAATATCGCTCTTTGGCCAATCAAGACAGATGACATAAACATCTTTATTTTTTTGTGTGAAGAAGATTGTTTTATTTGTTTCGGGATTGATTGCCTCATCTTTTTTGCTCATTATAAAAGCTCGTGTACCGTAGATTGCTTCACCATTTATTTTCAACCACTTACCAATGTCGAGGAGACGTTGCTGCATAATTACAGGAATTGTTCCATCAGCATCTGGTCCGATATCAAGGAGTAAATTTCCACCTGCTGAAACAGTTGAAACCAAAAGCTTAATCAGCTGTTCAGGAGTGGAATAGTCGTTTAAATTTTCATTTCTATTATAGCCAAAAGATGTTCCTATCCCTCTGCATTCTTCCCACGGGTGGGGAATAGAACTATCAATTCCTTCCTTGTCACCTATCAGACCATATTCTGTTGTATAAATTCCCCCGTGTTTACTCCTGGTTTCGCTTCCCCACCTGTCATTTACAACTATATTTTCCTTAACAGGAGATTCATTGTATAACCATGTGAGAAACGCTTCACTCTTCCACTCTTTACTAGGTTTATCCCATTCACCATCAGTCCACAAAATATCGGGAGTGTAACGGATTACCAGGTCTATCATCTGAGGGATCATATGATTGTCCACATAACTGTTTAAATCACTTCTGTAGATCGGATTATACCATTCATATAGAGAATAGTAAAATCCCATATGAAGGCCTTGCTTCTTAACTGCAGTTGTCAGGTCACCGCAGAGGTCACGGTGAGGACCGATATCGACACTGTTCCAGTTCCAACTCTGTGCACTTGGCCACAGTGTAAAACCTTCATGATGTTTTGATGTCAGAACTATATACTTTGCTCCCGATTCTTTAAAGAGTTCTGCCCATTGTTCCGGATCAAAGAGCTCCGCTTTGAACATCGGCGCAAAATCCTGGTACTTAAAATCAGGTCCGTAAGTCTTTAAATGAAATTCTTTGAAGTACTTCTGCACCTTTCCCGGTTGATCCATTTTCCTCCAATACCATTCTGCATACTTGTCGTATACACCAATACTGTCGCCGGTAGGTCCCCATGAAGGGACCGAATAAACACCCCAGTGAATAAATATTCCGAATTTAGAATCTTCGAACCATTGGGGTACAGGTCTCTTATCAAGCGATTCCCAATCAGGTTGGTAATTCTGGCCATTCAGGTTTAATGCCAGAAATAGAAATAGTAATAATATAGAATACTTCATAAAAATAAAAATTTAAAAAAGGCTCATTATTAATTAATAAGGAGCCTTCAAAAGAGATTATTCAATTAATTTAAAACTGGCACCTACTTTTTATCATAAACCAGGGTGGTCTTCCTCTCACCCATTGATGAGGTTGAATGGGAATCGATCGATAAAGTTTTATCAGCATCTGCAAGTTTGTATACCTCAACTGTTTTGATCTCGTTTTTTTCACCATTCATTTCAAAAACCATTACTGATGATACAGTAAGAGACTTCTTATCAGCTGCCCAAATAGCAGTTGATTTTTTTGAAGTATTAAATACCAGATTTACAGATTCCTTACCATCGAGGGTATAAGTTTCTGACGTTTTTCTCTCTGTACCATCCTGACCAGTGAAAGATCTTTCAAGGGTAAAACTCTTTTCAT
>JAUYBT010000044.1 GCA_030692905.1 Bacteroidales bacterium | reverse complement strand
GACGGCTGACAGGAGGCAATACTCCGAATGAGTCGGCCGACAGGAAGATTACTTTCTTCGCATGTCCTGCTTTTGAAACAGGTTTTACAATGTTATTAATATGGTAAATAGGATATGAAACCCTGGTATTTTCTGTTTTTGATGCGTCGTTAAAATCTATTGTTCCATCAGACAGAACAACAAGGTTTTCAAGAAGAGCATCGCGCCTGATTGCATTATAGATATCGGGTTCATTCTTTTTGCTAAGTTTGATGCATTTAGCATAACAACCTCCTTCGAAATTGAAGATACCGTCTTCGTCCCATCCATGCTCATCGACACCAACTAAGGCCCTTTCAGGGTCAGTTGAAAGTGTTGTTTTTCCTGTACCTGAGAGTCCGAAGAATATTGCTGTGTCTCCATTTTTGCCTACATTCGCAGAGCAGTGCATTGAAGCTATCCCTTTGAGAGGCAGGTAATAATTCATGATGGAGAATATACCTTTTTTCATCTCACCACCGTACCAGGTTCCCCCAATTACTGCCATACCTTCAGTGAGGTTGAAAAGGATAAAGTTTTCGGAATTTAGTCCCTGCTTCTGCCAATCGGGGTTGGTTGCTTTGGAAGCATTCAGCACTACAAAATCAGGTTTGAAGTCATTCAGCTCTTCCGGCTCTGGCCTGATGAACATATTCTTTACAAAATGAGCCTGCCATGCCACCTCAAGAATAAATCTGACACTTAACCGGGTATTTTCATTTGCTCCGCAGAAGCAATCAATAACAAACAGTTTTTTCCCTGATAGCTGCTTAGCTGATATATTTTTACAATGATTCCATATCTCCCGGGAGATGGGTTTGTTATCGGAGACTTTTGCCATATCTGATTTCCACCATACAGTGTCCCTGGTTTTGTCATCAAGAACAACATATTTATCCTTAGGAGAACGCCCTGTGAATATCCCTGTATCAACTGAAACCGCTCCGGTTCTTGTTATTATTCCCTTTTCATATTTATTGAGTCCGGGTTTGGTCTCTTCAGCAAACAGTAAATTATAGGATGGGTTATAGACAATTTCTATAATGTCTTGAATACCATATTTTATTAAGTCCTTGGGCGTAATCATTTAAGGAACTTAGTCTTTATACTATTTGCTTAATAATAAGCAAATTATTTTGCTTTGCTCAAACGGGTTACAAGTCCTTGGTGTTGTTTTTTCATTTCTGCAGGAAGCCTGTTCCCAAATATAGCATAATGATCGTTTATAAGTTCAAGTTCTGCCATCCATTCGTTTTTATCAACCTTTATCAGTTCCGGAATATTCTTAACGACATCATTTAACCCGGTAACATCAATACTTCCTTCCTTTGGAACATAACCGATAGCTGTTTCCATGGCAATATCGGCGCCTTCGGTACGTTCGAATATCCATTTCAGAACACGGACATTGTCTCCATATCCCGGCCAAAGGAATTTTCCTTCATGGTTCTTACGAAACCAGTTAACATTGAATAGTTTTGGGAGTTTGTTTTTATCAGGAGCATTTTCTCCTATTTTTATCCAATGGCCAAAATAGTCTCCCATGTGATAACCACAGAAAGGCAACATTGCAAATGGATCGCGACGTACACCTGCTTTAAGTCCTATTGCAGCGGCTGTTACCTCGGAACCTACGATTGACCCCATAAATACTCCATGATTCCAATCGAAAGCCTGATAAACAAGAGGCAGAGTACCTGGTCGGCGTCCTCCAAAAAGTATGGCTGAAATCGGAACTCCTGCAGGATTTTCCCAATCGCTGTCAATTACAGGACACTGTTTCGCAGGAACCGTAAATCGTGCATTTGGGTGAGCTGCAGGTTTGCCGTTGGCTGCATCATATTTTTCGTTTGTCCAGGTAGTCGTTCCTGATGGAATATCATGACCGATTCCTTCCCACCATACATCACTATCTGGGGTTAAACCGGTATTTGTAAAAATCGAATTGTTTTTACACGAAAGCATGGCATTAGGGTTGGTAGCCATCGAAGTGAACGGTGCAACACCAAAAAATCCAGCCTCGGGGTTGATGGCATATAACCGGCCATCAGCACCAAATTTCATCCAGGCAATATCATCACCCACACATTCGACTTTCCAGCCCGGAATAGTGGGTATTAACATTGCAAGGTTAGTCTTACCGCAAGCACTTGGAAATGCTGCCGCAAAGTATTTCTTAATACCCTTAGGATTAGTAATACCCATAATTAGCATATGTTCAGCCATCCACCCCTGTCTTTTTGCCATGTTAGATGCAATACGCAAAGCAAAGCATTTCTTGCCAAGTAGGGCATTCCCGCCATAGCCACTGCCAAACGACCATATTTCATTTGTCTCGGGGAAATGTGTGATATATTTGCTCTCGATAGATGCACAAGGCCATTTTTTATCTGTTTCTCCGGGTTGGAGAGGGGCTCCAACTGAATGTACGCATGGTACAAAATCGTCGTTGCCCAAAACATATAGAACAGCTTTGCCCATACGGGTCATAATACGCATATTAACAACCACATACGGAGAATCAGTAATCTGAATACCTATGTGAGCAATTTTCGAACCAAGCGGACCCATACTGAAAGGAATAACATACATAGTACGACCTTTCATGCTACCCTTAAACATACAGCGAAGAATTTTTTTCATTTCCTGAGGATCGCTCCAGTTGTTGGTCGGGCCGGCATCTTCCTGTTTTTCGGAACAGATAAAAGTACGATTCTCAACACGTGCAACATCACTCGGATCGCTCTGAAAATAATAACTCCCGGGACGTTTATTTTCATTGAGTTTTACAGCCATTCCACTCTTTACCATCAAATCAAGCAACTTTTGATTTTCCGTATCAGAACCATCACACCAATGGATTGCATCAGGCTGACAGAGATCTGACCATTCCTTTACCCATCCTATTAATTTCTCATTACTGGTCATACTCATTCTTTTTTAAAATTACATGCTAAAAACACCTTAACAAATCTGCTAAATTTAAGAATACATTTTAAAATGAGATAAAGGACGAAGTAATATTATATTAATAACAATTTATCTAAACATGCTGAATATTATCAATTATTTTACATGAGTTTTTTACAAAAAGTCTAAAATCTTAAACAGACAGTCAAAAAAAGAAAAAGGGCATTTGCGAGGGTGCCCTTTTCATTTGGTCTTTAAAGGTTATTTTATTATGGCTTTAAGCATAGTTAATGAATGAGCCGGGAAAGAATATGTCAAAGAATTTCCGGTTGCTTTTAAATCAGGTTTTGTAACAGTTTTTACATTTTCTGTACCAAAATCATTCATGGCTTTAATATCAGGACCGTTGATCTCATATACTTTAATGGAGCCTGAAAATTCACCTGTCTGAGATAAAATATCAGTTTTTATTGACTGATCTTTATTCCGGTTAACTACACAAATTACCACTTCGCCCTCTTTGTAAGTGGCTGAAATATCGAGATATGGCACATTGGTCTGTTTCGTCTTTGATTCTCCCAGTCCTATATAGAATTCTTCAGTATTATAGGTGCCGCAATCCACAAAAACATCTAAGGAAGTGCCATGCATGTTTTTGGCAAACATTTCCAGGGGATAATAGATAGTTTGTTTGAACATTCCTTTTTCTTCACAGAAAATTGGTGCAATGACATTTACAAGTTGTGCCATGTTAGCCATTTTGACGATATCTGCATTCCTGATAAAAACATTCAGGAAACCTCCGATGACAAGTGCATCTTCGAGATTATATTTTTCCTCCAGGGCTCTGGTTCCCTTCATAGCCTCAGTTGTCCTGGCACGATACCATACATTATATTCATCCCAGGCAATAAAAATAGGAGTTCTTCCGGGACGGTTGGCAGTCTGCATCACCTCTTTAATCATACCTCTGGCTATATCGGTGCGCTGCTCCATTACTAATGGTGTTGAAAGAAAGTTGTAATAATTATTATCCGGGTTACCAACGTAAATATGAAGAGCAATGTAGTCTATGACATCCTTTAATTCAGTTAAGATAGTCCTGTTCCAAAGGTCAGGATTGGCATTTGGCCTATAGTTGGAAGAGCCAGCAGCAACAAGTTTGATATCGGGTGAGGTGAGCCTCATAAGTTTCGCTGTCTCACGCGCTTTTTTACTGTAATCTTCAGCGTTAAGATGACCCATCTGCCAGAATCCGTCCATCTCATTTCCAAGACTCCAGTATTTTACATTATATGGTTCAGGAAATCCATGCTTCTTTCTTAATTCAGCATAATACGGACCCTCCTTAACATTACAATATTCAACCCATCTCTGCGCTTCCTCGATAGTTCCGGTTCCCATATTTACAGAGAGATATGGTTCACTTCCGATAGTCCTGCAATATTTAATAAACTCATTAGTGCCGAATTCATTGGTCTCTAATCTGGCCCATGCCAGTTCAAGTCTGGGTACACGCTGATCTTTTGATCCGACTCCATCAAGCCAATGGTAATTTGAAACAAAGTTGCCACCGGGATACCTGATGAGAGATATATTCAGACCTTTGACAGCGTCCATGACATCTTTTCTATATCCATCTGCATCAGAAAGGATTGAAGATGGTTCATAAACCCCGCCATATACACATCTTCCAAGATGCTCGACAAAATTGCCATAAATATTCTTGTCGACTTCACCAATTTTTCTATCAATATCAAACTTTATCTTAGCATTCTGCGCCTGCATAGATACCGGCAATAACATTATTGACAGGATAACCACTGATAATGATTTTAATAAGGAATGTCTCATTGTAAAATTGGATTAAGTTGTTAGTACTTTACTAATCTACAGTACAAAATTCAATTTGTCCGTATTATAAATGCAGTTAAATATAATGATTTGTTTTTAATTTAAAAAATGGAATAATTGTAATTAATACACTTATTTTCATGAAGGTGCTTTAAAAGCCACCTAATCGTTAATGGTAAATAAAAAAGGGTACCTGAAGAGATACCCTTAATTATTTATCAATCAAGTAACTATTTACCAAATTTAATTGAAACCTGGGCTGCTGCCAGTCTTGCAATAGGCACCCTGAAAGGGGAACAGCTTACATATGTTAAGCCGGTCTTGAAACAGAATTCAACCGAAGCAGGATCTCCGCCCTGTTCACCGCAGATACCAACTTTAAGATCCGGTCTGGTTGCACGACCTTTTTCAACTGACATTTTGATCAGTTGACCGACGCCATCCTGATCAATTGTCTGGAACGGGTTAGCAGCCAAAATCTTTTTGTCGAGATAATCGTGAAGGAATCCACTGGTATCATCACGGCTGAAACCGAAGGTCATCTGTGTTAAGTCGTTGGTGCCGAAAGAGAAGAATTCTGCACTTTTTGCCATCCGGTCAGAGAGAAGACATGCACGTGGTATCTCTATCATTGTACCATACTTGTACTCAATCGCTCTCACATTAAATTTTTTGCAGACCTCTTCATATACTTTGTCAACAACTTTTTTGGTATAATCAAGTTCCGCAACATCAGAGGTAACAGGAACCATAATCTCAGGATGAGGTTTTTTGCCTTCTTTTATAAGTTCTAATGAAGATTCAAATATTGCACGTATCTGCATCTCAGATATTTCAGGGAATGTGATTCCAAGACGCACACCACGATGACCCATCATCGGGTTTGATTCATGCAAAGCTTCACCACGTCTGGCAACATCTTCTTTTTTAATACCAAGAGCTTTTGCCAGCTCTTCCTGTTTTTCTGCACCTTGTGGAACAAACTCATGGAGAGGAGGATCAAGAAGCCTGAATGTAACAGGTAGTCCGTCCATTGCAGCCATGGTGGCTTTCATATCTTTTTTAACATGAGAAAATAGTTCATCAAGGGCTTTACGGCGCTCGATTTCATTTGCACTGAGAATCATCTTGCGGAGAAGGAATAATGGAACCTCTGAATCTTTGCCATAGAACATGTGCTCAGTACGGAAAAGACCGATACCTTCTGCACCATAATTACGTGCAATAATTGCATCTTCAGGAGTTTCGGCATTGGCACGGACACCCATTTTACGGAACTTATCAACTATTGTCATGAATTCCTTAAAGCGTGGGTTTTCCGATGCATCCATCAGG
>JAUYBT010000072.1 GCA_030692905.1 Bacteroidales bacterium | reverse complement strand
GAGATTTTCGAAAAGCCTGGTTTTGTATTCCTCGGGTGAATTAGTGCAAAGCAGTGTGTATGTAAATGTTGCAAGTCCTTCATAGGTCTCGAACCGGTTTTCATCGCTGGAATACTTGTGATAAAGCTCCCTGTTGGAACCTCTGAAGATTTGGGCATCCCTTATTGCCAGTTGACGTTCTTCTGCATCAGGATTAAGAGCTTTCCGCAAAGCTTTCCATTCAAGTTTGATCCAAAGCCTTGCTTCCTTTTCATCCATATTATTTGTATTAAACCCGGATGGAATGATTCCTGCAGCCTCCTGGAAGCGATGAAACAGACTGTGAATTGCACGGGTTTTTATCCTGTAATCATCTTCTTCAGGTGGGAGGGGAGTCATTGCAAACAGGGTACCTCCAAATTTCACAGGAGCATTATTTATTATGAGTTCTTTAGGATATAAACCTGTATAAATACCATCTTTCCCTTTTAAAAGACCCTCGTTATCGGACTGATTTGCAACAATTCTACGACTGGTACGGTCGACAAACATAATGGGGCCATAAAGGTTTTTCCCCCAGAGTCTGCTATTGTCGCGGTTACAGATATCTTCAATACTTTTAAAGTATTGTGATGCCTTTTCTGGTGTAAAGTAAGTGTCAGTATTTTCTCCTTTACAACTAATAAGAAACAAGAAGATTGGAAAAAAAATCCATTTTTTCATTATGGCCGGTTTGTCGCCCCGAAAGTAATGAAAAAAATTGCAAATGGAAGTTGTAACTTTCTTAATATTCATAACCTAAACGGCTTTAAGGCTCATATCCAGACTTTTAATATGATGTGTAAGTGCACCTACGGAAATAAAATCAACACCGCATTCCGCATAAGATTTTAAAGTCGCGAGGGTTATTCCTCCCGAAATTTCTGTTTCGTACCTGCCGGAAATTTCTTTAACCGCAGAAAGGGTCTCTTTAATACTGAAATTATCTAACATGATACGATCCACCCCACCAACTGAAATTATTGTTCTAACATCCTCAAGGCTTCTTGCTTCAATTTCAACTTTAAGGTTCATATTATTTCTCTTCAGATATTCCCTTGTCCTGATAATTGCTTTCTCAATTCCCCCTGCATAATCGATATGATTATCTTTAAGCATTATCATATCAAATAATCCCATTCTGTGATTCATTCCTCCTCCAATCCTTACTGCCTCTTTTTCAAGAAATCTAAATCCGGGGGTGGTTTTTCGTGTATCAAGAATTTTTGTTTTCAACCCGTTGAGCTGACTGACATATTCATGAGTACTTGTTGCAATTCCACTCATCCTTTGCAGGATATTCAGAACAAGACGTTCCGATTTCAGAATTGACTGCTGCAGACCTGAAATGTAGAATGCAATATCTCCGGGAATCACACTGGCCCCGTCTTCTGATAAAACATCAAATTTAAGATCTTTATCTATTGTGTTAAAGAGTACTCCGGCTACCCTGATGCCTGCAAGAATTCCTTTCTCTTTAATAAGAAGTTTTGCTTTCCCGGATGTATTCTCAGGTATGCATGCGAGTGATGAGTGATCACCATCTCCTAAATCCTCAGCGAGGCTTCTTAAGATGAATTCCCTGAGAATTTTATTTTCCATTATCAGGCTCAATACGTATCTGATGAATTAACAATTCCCGGTCAACTTTCTTAAGAAGAAAATAGACTCTGAAGTCTCCTTTCTCTGTCTTAAGATTGCCAATGGCATATTGAGCATCATTTTTTGCACCCTGATGAAGGATAATAAAATCTTTAGTCTGGTATTCAGTAAAAAAATTTTTCAGTATTGTCTCAGCGACATTCTTTTTATAGAAATCCTCCCTGTCAAGAAGAAGCAGTTCAATTGTTGAATTCATGTACTTCGATAATTCAGAAGCATTACCAGCCTTAATAGCAATTGAAATTCCTCCAGGTATTTTTACCTGTTCCTGTACCGTGGCGCTGAGACTAAAGAGAGCAAACATTGCCACAGGAATAATATTTACGGATTTCATTTCAATTTATATTTTACCTACTTTTAAATCAATGCACTACAAATTTAATACTAATTTGATTATAAAAAGCCTCTTCTTACTTATCATTCGGTAATTTCTTTATGCTATATAATAACGTTGGGCCTCATTTTAAATTGTTATTTTTGTGAGTAGTGTCAACAGTTATTGTTAAACTAAGTTTTGGCATAAGTATGAAGATCGCTTTATTACAGACTGGAAAATCAACAGATAAGAATATTTCAGAGGCTGTTGATCTTTATTCCAGCCGGATAAAGAAATATTCAGTTTTTGAGATCATTACTCTGCCTGAAATAAAGAATACCAGGAACATGTCTGTTCAGGAACAAAAGATAAAAGAGGGTAAGAAGATTATTCATTCGATCAGCGTTGATGACTATGTAATATTACTTGATGAGAGAGGGAAGGAGCTACGGACGGTTGAATTTTCAGGATGGGTTGAAAAGCTTTTTATACTTCCAAAAAAGCGGATTTTGTTTGTTATTGGCGGCCCTTGGGGTTTTTCTGATGAGGTCTATAGCAGTGCCGATTTCATGTTGTCTCTCTCAAAAATGACATTCCCTCATCAGCTGGTACGATTATTGTTTCTTGAACAACTTTACAGGGTATTTACGATTATGAAAGGAGAACCATACCATCATGAATAAGGCATAAATATCAGATTATGAGAGGGAGCCGTTACAGATTATTTCTTATTATTCTTACTGGTGTGATATTCCTGATGGCGCTTGCCGCAGAATCGCTTTTTTTAAGCGATTTTGAGTATCGCTTCAGAACTAAGATGTTCAACAAAACACTCAGGGCTAAAGAAAGAACTATGGAAGAGTGCCTTAATGCAATGAAACCCCTTATGTCCAGCAATCATCATCATGGATCGGTTACTGAAAAAAACCTTTTCACAGTTGCCGAACAGAATGAGATTACCATACTTGAATATTTTGACAATAAACTTGCAAATTGGTCTGATAACGGTTTCTCTGTGCCCCAGTTTCTTAGTGACTCACTGTATGACAAACCATTAATCTTTTTACAAAACGGATGGTTTTTACCAAAAACAATACAGACCGGAAACGAAAAAATAGTAGGTCTTCTCAGGGTACATACTGATTATGGTTTTGAAAATGATATAATCAAAAGCGGATTCGAAAAGGATTTCAGAATGCCCGGGAATGTCGGGTTCAGCACAGATAAAAATGCATCTGAATATCATATTTTAAATACTGACGGCGATTTCCTTTTTTCCCTTTCTTTTCCCGAAATCAAAGGGGAAAGTTATTTTATTCTTATCCCTTTATGCTTATGGGCGTGTGTTTTTGTCCTGATAATTATTTTTTCTTTCGAAATGGTAAAATTCCTGTTAAATGTTGGGAAAAAACAGTTTGCAACAGGTTTTATCATTTTGATTTTTTCACTTCTTTATTTTATTATTCTCTTCACCGGGAAGCCTTCGGTGTTGTTACAGACAGAGCTTTTTTCGAAATATGGGTTTTCTCTGAATAGCTTTATCCCATCGCTGGGTCATCTGACCATTTTCAGTATTCTGTCAACCTGTTTTGCATATATAGTTTATTCCTACTTTTCGTTTCCTGAAAAACAGAGAGGAAAGGCCGCAAATGATTACATACTACTGACTATCCTGTTAATTTGCGGTGCATTTTTATTCATTTGCTGTAACTTGATTTTCAGCAACCTTGTATTAAACTCTAATATAAGTTTTCAGATATATAAGGTGCTGGAATTAAATGTGTTCAGTGTTGTCGGATTTGCATTGGTTATTTTACTGATGTTGATTCCAGTGTTGTTTATGCTTAAGGTTTTTAAAATATTTAAGCAATTCGGACAAAAAACTATCATCTTTTCGATTATATCTTCTCTGTTAGTACCAGTGGTTTTCTTTTACAAAGATACGGGGACTCTCATCCCTTTTCTGATTTTTTACATTATAATTACTGTATTTCTATGGTTTTCAGGGACTAAAAAAGTGGGGATATTTAATTTGGCTGTAATTTTTTCACTGATTTCTGGCATCTATTCGCTATATATAATTACTGTGCTTTCAGAAAAAAAAGCAATTGAAAAACTGAAAATTCAGGCAGTCATTTTTTCCACTGAAAACGATCCTGAAGCGGAGCGTCTTTTACTTGATATATGGCCGGTTTTGACAAACGACTCTACTCTTGATCTTATGATGAAGGTTGATTACTTTGAGAAGAGTGATTTTGACAGTATATCAAACTATTTGCAGGAAAAATATTTCACTGGTTATTGGAGAAATTTTTATTTTTACCCCCCTGTTTTATGTCGCAATGATCAATCTTTGTGGATCGATCAGGGTAAAGAAGTCAGTGAAAATTGTTTCAGTTTTTATGAAGACCGTATCCGAAGGAATGGACATCAGCTGACAGGTACAAATTTTTATTTTATTGATAATCAAGGTGGACGGGCCTATTATATCGGACGTTTATTTTTTAAGACAGGTAAAGAATCTTCGAACGGATTGTTCATCGAACTTTACGGAGATGTAAATGTATTCCAGGCAGGATATTCTGAACTGCTGCTTGATAAAAAATACCATAGTTATGCAAGGCTTAAGGATTATTCATTTGCGAAATATATAAACGGTAAAATTGTACTAAGAAATGGAGAGTTCCCATATAATGAGACAGATGCAGAATATATAGAGGAGAGTCCTGAATATAAATTTTTTAAATCAGAAGGATTTAAGCATATTCTTTTCAAGAACGGAAATGCAACTGTACTGATTAGCAGGCCTGTACTCACTGCAAAAGACATGATTATATCATTTGCATATTTTTTCGCATTTATTCTTCTCTTTTTTAATCTATTGTTATTAATAGTCAGACGTCTTGAACTGAAAAGTGTTTTAAATTTAAACTTCAGGCAAAAATTGCAATTATCATTTATCGGTGTGCTTTTGTTTTCTTTTTTATTAATAGGTGTTGTGGTTGCCTCTTTCACTATAAGGCAATACCAGACAAAACATAATGAAAATCTTACTGAAAAGCTGAATTCGATTTATCTTGAACTGGAAGCTAAAATATCAATGGAGAAACAACTTACATCTAATTGGACGAGTGGTAATTACGCCTCTCTGAATGATCTTCTGATTAAGTTTTCGAATATCTTCAAAACAGATATTAACCTTTATGATTTAAACGGATTTTTAATTTCTACATCGAGACCAGAGATTTTCTTTTGTGATCTGACAAGTCGCAGGATTAATAATATGGCCTTAATAAACCTTGTCGACCTTAAAAGAAGTGAGTATTATCAGAAGGAAAAAATCGGAAGTCTGGAATATATTTCTGCATATGTACCTTTTTTCAATACCGACAATGAAGTGATTGCTTATTTGAACCTGCCCTATTTCAGGATGCAAAGTGTACTTGCAAAGGAGATTTCAAACCTTATTGTTGCTGTTATTAATTTCACACTACTACTTGTTGTAATTACGATGAGTCTTGCTGTATTTATCAGCGGAAGGCTAACTTCTCCTCTCACAATGCTTGGCATGGGGCTTGCTTCAGTGGGAGTCGGAAAGAAAAGTGAACATCTCTTATACAAGGGGAAAGATGAAATTGGTGAACTTGTTAAGCAATATAACCGGATGGTTGATGAGATTGAAGTGAGTGCTCACAGGCTTGCTAATTCCGAAAGAGAGTATGCATGGAGAGAGATGGCCAGGCAGATTGCTCATGAGATAAAGAATCCGCTTACTCCAATGAAATTAAATGTGCAACAGCTATTCAAGTCGTGGAATGATAAAGTTCCGGGATTTGAAAAGAAGATTGAGCGTTTTACTAAAAACCAGATTGAGTATATTGATAACCTTTCGTCTATCGCATCGGCCTTTTCATCGTTTGCGAAAATGCCCGGGACCAAACCTGTTGAGGTTAATCTTCTCGACCAGATCAAAATATCACTTGAACTTTTTAAGGATACAGATAATATAACCTTCCGGGTGCAGTGGCCTCATGAAAGTAAGATAATTATTTATGCTGATAAAGAGCATCTTAACGGAGTCTTTTCAAATCTTATCAAGAATGGGATACAATCAATTCCTCCGGGACGGGAGGGACTGATAAAAGTTAACCTGGATGTTAAAAGCGATAAAGTTGTTGTTTCAATTTCAGATAATGGAACCGGGATTCCTGAAGATTTGCAGAAGAAGCTATTCACACCAAATTTTACGACCAAATCGTCGGGTATGGGGCTTGGCTTATCGATTGTAAAGAAATATATTGAAAGTGCAAACGGCAGAATATGGTTTGAGTCAGATGCTGATAAGGGTTCTGTTTTTTTTGTTGAATTACCACTTATGTACACAGTTGAAAAATTGAGATGAACCCTGATTGACTGTGTAACTAACGTAAAAAACGATAAGGTTAAGAAGAAATGAATACATCCCGATAAATATCGGGAATGAAATTTCTGGTGTTTTATCTTTTTTACAGAAAAATGGAAATATTTTTTCAAAACCCATTGTTGTTTAAAAACGAAATACTATTTTGGCATCATCAAACTAATCAAAGCAAGTTTGTTTAACACAACAACCTTATAAAACCTGACAAATATGAAAAATACAATTAGAATTTCAAGAGTAATCCTGGTAATCCTATCAATCTTTTTATTTTATTCCTGTATAAAAAAGCCTACCCCTCCTGTTATTTCAACAACATCTGTCTCAGCAATTTCTTATACAACTGCTGCTTCAGGAGGAGAAGTGACAAATGAAGGCGGAGCCGCTGTAACAGCTAAAGGTGTCTGTTGGAACACATCTCTTGATCCAACTGTTTCAAATAGTAGAACCTCTGATGGAACAGGAGCCGGAAGTTTTAGCAGTTCACTTACCGGGCTGACAGCAGGAACCACATACTATGTAAGAGCCTATGCAACCAACTCTGCAGGTACAGGCTATGGCAATCAGGTGACATTTTCAACACTTCAGGTAGCGGCTCCTGTTCTGACAACAACAGCAATTACCTCTATAACACAAACAACTGCAGCTTCTGGAGGAAATATAACAGCTGATAATGGCAGTTCTGTGACTGCAAGAGGAGTCTGTTGGAGCACATCAGCAAATCCAACCATCGCATTGACTACAAAAACCACAGATGGAACAGGAACCGGGAGTTTTGCAAGTAACATAACAGGTTTACAACCCGGGACAATTTATTATGTCAGATCTTATGCAACAAACAGTGTGGGAACTTCTTACGGAAGTGAAGTAAGTTTTACAACATTAGCAACTGTACCAACACTCACTACTACTGCAGCAACCTCAATAACAGGAACCAGTGCAACAAGTGGTGGAAATATTACAAGTGATGGTGGAGCATCTGTAACAGCTCGTGGAGTGTGTTGGAGCACATCAATAAATCCAACAATTGCATTAAGTACAATAACGACAAATGGAACAGGTACCGGAACATTTACAAGTTCTATTAGCGGTTTAACCTCCAATACTACATACTATGTACGGGCTTATGCCACAAATAGCCAGGGGACGTCTTATGGCACTCAGATATATTTTACCACTTTGCCAACAGGAAAAATTTCCGGGAATGTCAAGGATGCCAGTACATCATCTTCACTCTCAGGTGTAACAGTAACTGTATATATGTCATCCACAACTATAGAATCTTCGTCTTCTCAAAGTAACGGAGGTTACGAGGTCAATGTTGCTGGTGGTAATGGTTACAAAGTTGTATTAAGCAAATCGGGTTATTTGAATGCTGAATATTATAACGTTAATGTTACTGTC
>JAUYBT010000184.1 GCA_030692905.1 Bacteroidales bacterium | reverse complement strand
TTGGTGTCCATGAATAAATATCAATAGGGGTTGTTCCGATTTCTTTTAAGTGTAAAAGAATTTGTTCATACAATGGGCCATATACTTCCTTCCCATATTTTTTTAAAAAATCTGTGTTCCGTTCAAGTACTTTAGGCAAATTATAAGCTATTAAAAGGGCATAACTTTTCAGTTTCAATTTATCCATCATCGGCTTTTTAGAACTATTTCTTTATTGTGAAAACGAAATTTGTTATTGCTAAATTTTTTATTAAATTTACAACGAATAATGCAAACGAGCGTTATTTAAAGAAATATAAGATAAAGCCTGAGAGGTGCCTGAATCGGTGGAGTTGAATTTTTTACAGGACGTTATATCTGATAATCAAGAAGTAAGGGAAGGGGGTTCAAGAGCCCCTCTCTCCGCAAAGACAAAACAAACCATTCGCCAACCGGCGGATGGTTTTGTTTTTAGAAGGACCGAACAAAACACGTTTTGTGAAGGTCATGAGAAAAATAAAACATACCGCGAAGCGGGTTTGCTTTGGCTTTGCAAGGTTCCCCACAAGGGATCACCGCTGGTAATCCCCCTCTCTCCGCAAAGCTTAAATAAATCCCGCGAAAGCGGGATTATCTATTTTACAGAGGTCCTGAAGAAAACTTGCTTTTGAATCTCATGAACTCACCCCCAGCCCCTCTCTGCTTCGCAAAGAGGGGAGTAATTATGTGATATATTGATTATTACAGTAAGACAAGAAAGATTGCTTTCTGGAGGAACCGAAGGGAAAATAAATATCAACCCGAAGGGTTTATTTAGACTTTGTTGGTACTTTCTTAGTGATTGTAACCAGGTTATTGAAGGCCTATTTTTTTTACCAGTTCAATCTTCTGTTGAAAGCAGGCAATAAATAACAAGGTTCAAAAACTAAAATCATAATAAGCAGTAAATGTGAATAATACAACTTGTTGTTGTGGTATTGTTGAGGTGGCATGCAAAGGCAAAAAGATGAATGAGAAATTGATAGGCACGGTTAGTGAGAGTTTCAGTCCATGTTAATTGTTAAATTGCTCAAAAATCTCCTGTCTATGAAAAAACTGCTTCTTCTTTTTATTGTTTTACTTATTGTTGTGCCGTTACATGCACAGCAATTAATAAAGGGGAAAGTTGTTGATGACTTAAATGTTCCTCTTCCTGGTGTCTCAATCCAGGTAAAAAATACACTACGCGGGACTTTTTCTGACATGGATGGCAACTATAGTATTTCTGCTGCTCCGAACGATACATTGGTTATCTCAATGATAGGAATGGTTATTCAGAGTGTTTCGGTTGGTAACAGAACCACTATTGACATTAAGCTATTGACTTCAGAAACCAGACTTCAGGAAGTAGTGATAATAGGCTATGGCACACAAAAAGTGAAGGACCTTACTGCTCCGATTGTTACTTTGAAAGGTGAAGAATTGACAAAGCAGATAACATCTAATGTAATGCAGGCATTGCAGGGGAAAGTAGCAGGAGTTCAGATTATTAATAGTGGTATGCCGGGAGGAGGCTCATCTGTAAAGATCAGGGGAGTAGGATCGATCGGTGATTATGCCAACCCTTTGTATATAGTGGACGGTGTTTTTGTTGATAATATCGACTTTTTGAGCGCAGGTGATATAGAGGATATAACGATTCTTAAAGATGCATCTGCAGCTGCTATTTACGGAGTCAGGGCTGCAAATGGTGTAATACTGGTTACAACCAAAAAAGGGAAAACTCAGAAACCTGTTGTGAGTTATGACGGATATTATGGACTTCAGATTCCGGTCAACATCTTACCTCTGGCCACCAAAGATCAATACGTAACCCTGATGAATGAGGCAAACCAGAATGCTACCGGTTATGTACCTAAGGACCCGGCGGACTACCCTGTATCAACAGATTGGTATAAGCAACTTGTAAGGTTTGCAGGTACATACAGCCATAATATTGACATATCGGGCACTAATGAAAATACGTCATATTCTTTAGGTGGAAGTTACTTTTTCCAGCAGGGAATAATGGATACCAAAAACGATTATCAGCGGTTTAACCTTAGGGGAAGACTGGAGCAGAAGGTAAGCGACAGACTTAAAATCGGGTTAAACACTGTTTTATCAAGATATGGCAGGAATATCCCTAATGATGGTGCATTCTTCGGAGCATATGTCAATCCTCCGGTTTATCCGGTTTATGATGGAACTAATACTTCAGCTTATCCGGTGAGGTTTGGTTCACCTCAAACCTACGGATTTGGTAACCAGTATGGCAACCCTGTTGCTGCAGCATATTATTCTGATAATATTGAGAAAGGCACTAAACTTGTCTTTAGTACTTTCGCGGAATTTAACATAGTTGCTGACAAACTCACATATAAAATCTCTTATAATACAGATATTAATAACTGGAATACAAGGAGTTATGTTCCTCAATTTAATGTCGGAGGTTCTCAGGGGGTAAGAAAATCAAGCCTCAGTAAGACATCAGGCAGCTCAGGTAAACAGATTATTGATAACCTGTTAACTTATAAAAACAAAATTGACCAGCAAAGTTTTTCAGTATTGCTCGGACAATCCACCCGTATGGAAAAATGGGAAACATTGTCCGGCTCTGCCCTGGATGTGCCGGGAATAGATAATCAGTCAAAATATCTTGTCACAGGTTCATTCAAGGACAGGTATGCATGGGATGGAGCAGCAGTCTATAACGGTTTATCCTTCTTTACAAGAAGTACCTATAATAATAGTGACAAATACCTGGCAACAGTAACTTTCAGAGCAGATGCAAGTTCAAAGTACCAGGATAAATGGGGGTTCTTTCCATCCCTGGGTTTAGGATGGGTCCTTTCGCAGGAGGATTTCATGGCAAATCAAAAAACGTTCAATTATCTGAAGTTCAGAGCCAGCTGGGGTCTGCTTGGTAACGATAATGTCCCTGCTAATTCAGCTGTTATTCTGGGACAGACAGGTGCAGGAAGTTCCGGGATCTTCGGCGACAAGCTTTTTGACGGAGTCGGAGCCCAGACAGTCGTTCAGAATTACCTTAAATGGGAAATTGTTAATGAATTTGACCTCGGAATCGATTTTGAATTATTAGGAAGTAAATTAACAGGAGAGACTGATTATTATCACCGGGTTACAAATAATGTGGTCTTTTTTGCACCTATCGCAACAGGAGGTGGTGTTGCAGAACTTCTGGGTAATAACGGGAGTGTTTTAAATGAAGGGTTGGAAATTAGCATTTCATATAAGGACAAACTTTCTGACAGAACCAGTTACAATATAGGAATGAACATCACTACAATTCATAATAAAGTACTAAAACTTCAGGGTCGTGACTATATACCCGGAGCATTAGTCCGGGGTAACTATTCAACCCGTACCCAGGTCGGACATACCATTGGTTCATTCTACGGTTATGAAATAGAAAGTGTATATAAAAGCGAAACAGAGGCATTGCAAGATCCGGTAAATCAGACCATTAAGGATAAGGGCTTTTTTAAATACAAAGATCAGAACAATGATGATGTAATTAATGAAAGCGATAAGGTTTTCCTTGGCAGTGCAATTCCATGGCTTATTGCCGGGATCGACTTCGGACTTAATTACCGGCAGTTTGATCTGAGCCTTGGTCTGCAGGGGCAGATCGGGAACAAGATCCTTAATGCAAAAAGAATGAACAGAGATGTTTTTACTGATGGTAATTATGATCAGGATTTTTATAAGAACCGATGGACACTATATAATAAATCAGAAAAATACCCTTCAGCTGAAGCATATAACTTCTCTTTTATTCAGCAGGCAAATGACTTTTTTATTGAAGATGGTTCTTATATCCGTATTCAGAATATCCAGGTAGGTTATACCACCGAAAAACTAAAGTTTATACCCAAGTTACGGATTTATCTTTCTTCACAACGTCCTTTTACTTTTTTCACCTATAACGGATTCACTCCTGAGGTCGGAGGTACTCCAATAAGCAGCGGAATAGACAACTCTGTTTATCCCATGCAGTCAATTTATACTTTAGGATTAAAAATGAACTTCTAACTTTATGAGGTAAAACCATGAAACGATTACAATTGGTAGCTGCTATATTACTAGTATTTTTCCTCACAAATTGTGAAGATTATTTGAATCTGCGTCCTGAAGGTACAATACCATCAGCAGGGAAGGATTATTCAAAATCAGAAAACATATTCCTGCCAGTCAGCGCTTCTTATGCTAAACTCAGAAACTATGGAGCTCATGTATTTCCGTATATCGGGGCATTTGAAATAACTTCCGATAATGCGGATAAAGGAAGCACACCGGAAGATAATCCACCAATGAAAGAGATGGATAATCTTACATATCAGTCTAATAATGGTCTTATTAACGACTTGTGGATTGCATATTTCGATATTGTGAGTGGAGCAAACTATGCTGTTCACCAGATGCCGCTGTTTGTTGCTGCCATGCAGAACAATACTGATAAGCAGTATGCCCTTAAATGCCAGGGCGAAGCCAAAGCTATCAGGGCATATGCCTATTTTAACCTGACCCGTCTTTTTGGCAAAGTTCCGATAATCGATACAATTCTGACAGCAGAACAGCTTGCCTCAGTCTCGCAGTCAACAACTTCACAGCTTTATAGTTTCATTGAGAAAGATCTTAATGAAGCAATTGCGGTCCTTCCGGAATCTTATACAAAAGAGTGGGCCGGAAGAATTACAAAATATACTGCCATGGCTTTGAAAGCCAAGGTTCATTTATATCAGCAGGAATGGGATTCTGTTGCCAGCCTGACTGACAAGATAATTGCCTCAGGAAGATATGGTCTGCTAGCTAATTTCAGGGAAGTTTTCAGCATTGACGGGGAGAACAGCAGTGAATCACTGTTTGAACTTCAGAGTTCTACCCTTGGCAAGACAGCAGGTGATCAGACATTCATTGAATATGCTTATGTTCAGGGTCCACGTGGAAACTATCCAAGCGGAATGCAGGGATGGGGATTCTGTACTCCAAGCCAGAATCTGATAGATTTTTACAATGCAAGAAGTGAAGTAATACGACCTGCCACAACACTACTTTACAGAGGTACTAAAACTCCCGAGGGAGACAGTATTAAAACAATCTGCAGCAACCCGGTTTATAACGGGAAGGTATATACCCCTCTGTCATATAATATATGGAATTATAATGGTTACGGGTTTGATCATAATGTCAGGATTTTACGCTATCCCGATGTTTTGCTAATGTATGCAGAAGCAAAGGTCAGAGGCGCATCCATACCAACTCTATGCGGACTTACTGCTGATGGTGCCATTAACCTTATAAGGACAAGAGCCGGATTAACAGACCTTGGTGGAGTTACGCTCCAGCAAATATGGGATGAGCGCAGAGCAGAGCTTGCCATGGAAGAGGACAGATTCTTTGATCTTATCCGTACCAATCAGGCAGTTACTGCTCTTGCAGGGAAAGGATTTACCGCCGACAAACATGAAGTATTCCCGATTCCTTCAGCCCAGATGCAACTGAATTCCCATTTAACCCAGAATAATGGATACAACTAGGAACTTAATTTAAAATTGATGTTTAACTTAATTTATTTATCTATGAAAAAGTTTTTTAAAATCAGTGGAGCATTATTTGTAATAATGCTCGTGTTTGGTTTGATTCTCTCATCTTGCAAAAAAGATGAAGATGACCCGAACGCCGGTAAAACTGACCCCACCACAATTGCAACAGCTAATCTGATTGCATACTTCCCATTCGAAGCTGAACCGGCAATTGGTGCTGCTGTTGAAAAATCAAACAGTACAATCACCTATGTGAAAAAAGTAGGCGGTGCCAGCTTTGTAACCGGCCGCAGAGGTAATGGCTATCAGGGCAGTGCGACACAGTCTTATCTGGAGTACAATATTACAGCAGGTACTACAATGAAAACCCTTGATGAGTTTTCATTGGCATGCTGGATAAAAACTCCTAATACTACAAGCGGTGCAGCCAAAATATTCTCAATAAACGGAGGTGATAGTTTTATGGGAAATCTTGCATTGATACAGGAAAGCCGGGCCACCGGTGATTCAGTTGATATGAAATTGTATCTTTTTGACAGTGCTTCTCCTGACTGGAAAGGCCAGGATATAAGGAAACAGAGTGATAAATTCCTGAACGACAAATGGTTTCATGTTGTTTCTGTTTATCGCAAAGCAACTTCAGAAATGGAATTCTATGCAAATGGAAAGCGGGTATTTTCGCAGATTAGATATGCCGGTCCCGTTCCATTATCCGGCCCACAACCTCTTCTTGGAACAATTACACTTGGCAGTGATATGACCAAAATTCATTTCGGAGCATGGGCTCAGCAGATTGCCGGAACACCGGAATCGTGGATGAACTATTATAAAGGTATTGTTGATGAATTCAGAATTTATAACAAAGCTCTTTCTACAACTGAGATTAAGAGTCTTTACGATGCTGAGATAACTCAGATTAATCCGTAATTTAAGATCATATAAGTGTATGGGGGAAATAGATATTTCTTATTTTCCCCTGCACTTTTTATTTTGTTTCAGAATATGAAAGTATCTGTAATACTTCTGATGTTCTTGTTGTTACTTTTCTCCTGTAAAAAGAACAATAACAACAATGATCATGACAAAGTGATATTAATTGATTCTGTATCAGTTAATAATGCTTTTGTCTCAAATGAAGGAAAAGTTAACAATGTGGATTTCGATAAGGTTATAGTTAAGATAAAATTTAAGTCACAAGTCAACACTGCTCTTTTCAATAAAAACAAACTGTTCTTTACAGGTGATTTAGATACTTTATATTCTCATAAATTTGACAAAAGCTCAACAATTTTATCTGTAGTTCCGCTGAAACAACTTAAAGCACTTACATTGTACAGAATGGTTCTGGATGTAGGCTCCAATCTCGGAGGAATCTTCCTGGAAGGATTCTCATTTACATTTACAACCCGTATCGATACATTGCCAAAATTTCCCGTCATCTCAGATGATTCGCTTCTTACTTTAGTTCAGAAGCAAACTTTCAGATATTTCTGGGATTATGCACATCCTGTTTCAGGTCTTGCCAGAGAACGCTTTGGATCGGGGGATGTTGTAACAACAGGGGGAAGTGGTTTTGGGCTAATGGTTATACTCGTGGGTATAGAACGTAATTTCATTACACGCCAGCAGGGATTTGAAAGACTTCGGAAAGTTGCAAATTTTCTGATAAATCCCGTTACTGATAAATTCCATGGTACATATCCGCATTGGCTTAATGGTAGCTCAGGCAAGGTCTATCCTTTCAGCTCTAAAGATAATGGTGGAGACCTTGTTGAAACAGCATTTTTAATGCAGGGTTTGCTTACTGTAAAAGAATATTTTATAAATGGTTCTTCGGATGAAAAGGCAATGTGTGATACAATTCAAAAGATATGGGAGAATGTTGACTGGAGCTGGTACAGGAGAAATAATCAAAACCGACTTTTCTGGCACTGGTCCCCGAATTTTGACTGGTACATGAATATGCCTGTTTCAGGCTGGAACGAGGCTCTTATAGTTTATGTTCTGGCTGCTAGCTCCCCGACTCATTCAATTAATAAAATTGTTTATGATGAAGGTTGGGCAAGAAACGGAGCTTATCCGATGAAAAACGGGAAATCATTTTATGGGATTCAGCTTCCTCTTGGAGAAGATTATGGGGGACCTCTCTTTTTTGCCCATTATTCATTTCTTGGACTGGATCCCCGAAACCTTTATGACCAATATGCAAGTTACTGGACACAAAATACTGCACATTCAAGGATTAACTATGAATATTGCAAGTCGAATCCGAAGAAACACTTTGGCTATGGAGTCAACTGCTGGGGATTAACAGCCAGCGATATCCAGTATGGTTACAGTGCCAGTTCACCAAACAATGACCTTGGTGTAATAGCACCAACAGCGGCACTTTCATCTTTCCCTTACACACCTACTGAAAGCATGAAAGTACTTAAATTCTTTTATTATACTTTAGGTGATAAATTGTGGGGGGATTATGGATTTTATGATGCATTCAGCCTCTCATCTCTCTGGTTTGCAGATTCATATATATCTATAGACCAGGGGCCTATAGTATGTATGATCGAAAACTACAGAACAGGATTTCTTTGGGACCTGTTCATGGTTAATGCGGATGTCAGGAACGGACTTGATAAGCTTGGGTTTACTTATAATTAATCAAATGAAAACGATTAACATTTTAGCTCTTTTAATCCTGTTTTTAGAATCTTCCTGTTCAAACAGCATTAATAATAAAAAAGGAAATTCCAATTCTGAAACAGATTTTGGTTCGTTAAGCGATGATTCTCTTTTATCACTTGTCCAATATCGAACTTTTCAGTATTTCTGGGATGGAGCTGAACCAGTCTCCGGGATGGCCCGCGAACGTTACCATGTGGATGGTATATACCCGGAAAATGATAAGAATGTAATTACAACAGGAGGATCAGGGTTTGGTGTTATGGCAATCCTTGTTGGAATCGAGAGAGGGTTTATTACAAGGGAGGAAGTCCTGAAACGGTTTCAGAAAAATATAAGTTTTCTGGAAAAGGCAGATCGTTTTCATGGAGCCTTTTCACACTGGATATATGGTGAAACCGGTAAAGCAAAGCCTTTCTCTCCCGGAGATAATGGTGCAGATATTGTTGAAACAGCCTACCTGATGCAGGGATTACTCGCTGTCAGGCAATATTTTAGAGAGGGCAATGAACAAGAAAAGGCACTGTCTTCCGATATCGATAAATTGTGGAGAGAAGTGGAATGGAACTGGTTCACAAGGGGAGGAGAAAAAGTTCTTTACTGGCACTGGTCTCCTGATTATTACTGGGATATGAACTTTGCAGTCAGAGGTTATAATGAGTGCCTGATCCTCTATGTACTTGCAGCATCCTCTCCAACCTATCCTGTTTCTGCAGATACATATCATCAGGGTTGGGCAAGAAATGGTGCAATCAAGACAGACAGGGAAAAATATGGATACGTTCTGACACTTAATCATAATGGCGCTGAAGAATATGGCGGGCCCCTGTTCTGGGCTCACTATTCATATCTGGGTTTAGACCCCAGACACCTTAAAGACAAATACGCAGACTATTGGCAACAAAATAAAAACCAGGCACTTATAAACTGGCAATGGTGCGTAAGAAATCCAAATAATTTTGCCGGTTACAGTAAAGTCTGCTGGGGCCTGACCGCCGGTTACTCTGTTAACGGTTATGCAGCACATTCTCCGGGCGAACATAACGACCTGGGAGTAATATCTCCTACTGCTGCAATTTCATCAATTCCATATACTCCCGATCAGTCCTTAAATGCTATAAAACACTTTTATTATGAACACGGAGACAAAATATGGGGGAAATATGGTTTTTATGATGCTTTCAGTGAACAATACAATTGGTATCCGCAGAAATATCTTGCCATCGATCAGGGACCAGCAATTGTGATGATTGAGAATTACAGAACAGGTTTGCTTTGGGATCTTTTCATGTCATGTCCTGAAATTGAAAATGGATTAATTAAACTTGGCTTTACCTCCCGTCAGGATAATTAATATCTTTATCAAAAAAAATAGCTAAAAATCGTAACCAGATGATGAGGATTAAGATTTTATTGACACTCATTCTATTCACTACTTTTTTTTACACTGGTTGTAAAAATCAGCTTTTGAGCGACTTAATTATTTATGAGAATAAAGCAGATTCCATAATAAACCTGATGACAATTGATGAAAAAATTGGCCAATTGTCTCTTTTTACAAGCGATTGGTCCACTACCGGACCGACTATGCGAAAAGATTATATCGACCTTATAAAGCAGGGTAAGGCCGGTAATATTTTCAATGCTTATACGGTCGATTATGTAAAAGACCTTCAAAAGATTGCTATGGAGGAAACTCGTATGCATATTCCAATGTTATTTGGTTATGATGTAATTCATGGCCACAGGACTATCTTCCCCATCCCGCTGGCTCAGGCATCATCGTGGGATACAGCAGCAATTGAGAAAGCTGAACGCATCGCGGCTATCGAAGCAACGGCAGAAGGCCTGAACTGGACCTTTGCTCCAATGGTTGACCTGGCCAGAGATCCCAGATGGGGCAGGGTAATGGAAGGCTCAGGTGAGGATACATGGTTAGGAGGTCTTATTGCTGCCGCCAGGGTGAGAGGATTTCAGGGATCTGACCTTTCAGATAAGAGTTCAATGCTGGCCTGTGTAAAGCACTTTGCAGCGTATGGTGCACCTCAGGGGGGGCGCGATTATAATACTGTAGATATGTCAGAACGGTCTCTGTATGAATGGTATCTCCCGGTATATAAGTCAGCTATTAATGCAGGTGTGGCTTCAGTTATGACTTCATTTAACGAAATAGCAGGAATACCTTCAACTTCAAACAAGTGGTTACTTACTGACCTGCTTCACAATGAATGGAAATTCAAAGGATTTGTGGTTACTGATTATTCTTCAATAAATGAGCTTATTAATCATGGTGTTGCTGTTGATCTTTCAGAAGCTGCTTCCCTTTCAATAAATGCAGGTGTCGATATGGATATGCAGGGCAGCGCCTTTGTCAGCCATCTTGACGATCTTGTGAAATCAGGGAAAGTCAGTGAAGAGACGCTGAACAGTGCCGTTAAACGAATTCTTGTTGCAAAATATGAACTTGGATTATTTGATGATCCTTATAAGTATTGCGACAAAAAGCGTGAAAAAGAGGAGATTATGCGTCCGGAATATCTGGATTTTGCAAGGGAGTTTGCAGGAAAGTCATGTGTTTTGCTGAAGAATGAAAAGGGAACTCTTCCAGTCAGAGAAGATATTAAAACTCTCGCTGTCATTGGTCCCCTGGCAGATTCCAAAGCAGATATGCTGGGATTTTGGTCGGCAGCCGGACAATGGGAGAAATGTGTAACATTGCTTGAAGGAATTAATAATAAAGTAAATGGAACTGTAAAAATACTGAGTGCAAAGGGTTGTAATGTAAATGATGATAATACAAGCGGTATTAATCAGGCTGTTTCAGTCGCACGCAGGGCTGATTTTGTCATTCTTGCACTTGGTGAAAGCAAGGAGATGAGCGGTGAATCTGCCAGCCGCACAGATATTGATCTTCCTGGAGTACAGATAGAATTAGCCAGAGCAGTTATCAGGACAGGAAAACCGGTTGCTGTTGTTCTTTTTAACGGAAGACCATTGGCCATTCAGGAACTCGATGAGATAGCACCGGCAATTCTTGATGCATGGTTCGGAGGAACTCAGGCCGGAAACGGAATTGCAGATGTGCTTTTCGGGGATGTCAATCCTTCCGGAAAGCTGACAATGACATTCCCGAGAAATGTTGGTCAAATTCCAATCTTTTATAATACAAAAAATACAGGAAGACCAATTAATCCCGAAAAACCTTACGAAAAGTTCAAGTCAAATTATCTCGACAGCCCCAATACACCTCTTTATCCATTTGGATACGGATTAAGCTATACATCTTTTAAATACTCCGTAATAAGTTTGAATAAAACAGGATTTCAGAAAGACGATCATATAACTGCTTCAGTTGATATTACCAATACAGGCGACAGGGATGGTGAAGAGATTGCACAGTTATATGTATATGATCTTGTCGGGGATGTGACACGTCCATTGAAGGAACTGAAAGGATTTAAGAAAGTCCTGATCGAAAAAGGTAAAACTGTCAGTGTGACATTTACTCTTTCACCTTCCGATCTTTCATACTATCATACGGATATGAGTTTTTCTTTCGATCCGGGAGACTTTGAGCTTTTTATCGGTCCGAATTCCTCAGAAGGTAGTTCAGTCTCGTTCTCAATTTTATAAATGGTCATCCTTAAGAGCCTGTATTTATGGTAAATTCTTATTTTCAAGACATGCCGGATATTTCAAGACAAGAGAAACAAGGAACTTTTTCCTTGTTTTTTTTTAATTTTGATCTGTTAAATTTTATAACTTGGAGATTACTTATATTATTTTTCAGATGCTAAAACCCTTAAAAAAACTGAAAGCTGTCCGGATTATTCTCTTTTTTCTAATTTATCCGTCTTATCTCCTTGTTGCCCAGTCCAAAGATGCTGTCCAGGAAATTTCCAGATATATCTCACATAATCTTCCGATAGATAATCAGAACTGGAATATTTATCAAAATCCTCAAAACGGGCTGGTCTATTTTGCAAATTCTGCCGGGTTGGGAGAATATAATGGTATTAGCCTGAAGATATATACACTTCCGTACAGGCAGAGTATCAGATCGGTTTATGTCTCGGGAGATGGCACGGTATTTACAGGTTCATTTGAGGAATTTGGATACTGGAGGGATACTTCAGGTGGTAATCTGACCTACAGATCACTTTCAAAAAATATACCTGTTGAGAAAAATGATGAAATTTGGAAGATATATGAGCTTAATGATAAAATTTTTTTTCAGTCGTTTACAACAATATATTGCTATGATTACAACCAGGTAAAGCCAATAAAGGCCCCTTTTACAATGCTGTTTCTTTTTCATGCAGGAGAAAAATTTGTTGCTCAGGTATTAAGTGGGGGTTTATACTGGTTTGATGGGAATAAATTTGATTTCATTGAGGGAAGTGGATTGTTCAAGTGGCTTAAAGTTCATTCAGTAATCAAACGATCTGGGAAAGAACTTTGGATTTGTACAGCCAACAATGGTATTTATCGATTTGATGGGGATGGATTTTCAAATTTTGATTCGGAAATTTCAACTTTTTTGACCAATCAGACATGCAATGCAGGATTATCTATGTCCGATTCATTATATGTTTTCGGAACAATTTCAGACGGGATTGTTTTTTGTGACAACTATGGAAGGATCAGTAAAAACTATAATTATATTAATGGTCTGAGGAACAATACTGTACTCTCACTTTTTAAAGATAAAAGCAATGGACTTTGGATTGGCCTTGATGACGGTGCTAACTATCTGAACATACTTTCTCCCAGGACTCTGTTTACCAATTCAACGGGCAAGTTGGGGACAATTTACACTATATTACGTGATAAAGACAAGCTTTACCTGGGTACAAATCATGGATTATTTGAAGCTGTTATATCTCAGGTGAATGAAGATTACAGTTTTTCAGATATTAAGCTGATCCCACATACACAGGGCCAGGTATGGACACTGGAAAGATATGACAATCAAATTCTTTGTGGCCATAATGACGGAACTTTCCTTCTCGATGGCAAGACTTTCCGACAGATCTCTGATATTACTGGGGGGTGGTCAATTAGACAGTATAATGACTTGCTGATTGAAGGAACTTATACCGGGATTATTTTTTTAAGGAAAGATGCATTAGGGAAATGGACCTTCAGAAACAAGATCAAAGGTTTTTCCGAACCTACACGTCATATTGAGGTCGACTATCTTGGGTATATATGGGCTTCTCACCCGCAAAAAGGTATTTATAAACTTGAACTTAATGAGGCTCTTGATTCAGTTATTCAGATGCAGTATTTCAAAACAGTTGCCGGAAAGCCAACTGATATAGACATTTGTAAGGTTAATAATCAGATTGTTTTTACTGCTGCGGAAAGTATTTATACTTTTGATTATGAGCAAAAAAGTATTATTCCTTTCTCTCGGTTGAATCAGACCCTCGACGAGTATAAGGCATCATCTCAGATTGTGTCGGAGATGAAAAATAATTACTGGTTTATTAAAGGTAATAAGATTGCGTTATTTGAGATTTCAAAAGATTTTTCAGCAAACAGACTGTTTGTACTTAATGAGAAATTTTCCGATTTGCCTGAAAGGGAGCTCCATATTATACAGCTTAGCGATAAGACGATACTAATCCCCGCACGGCAGGCATTCACAACCTATAACTTGTCACCCCTGAAGAAGGACTCAGATACATCATGGCTAAAGATAAGGAAACTTGTTTTCCGGGGTAAAAAGAAATCATTGGAGACTACTACTGAAATCGCAGGCTCAATAAGAATTCCTTATTATTCCAATAATCTGACAGCATTTTTTGATGATCCGTCTCAGTTTGATAATGAAAATAAAGAGTATCAGTACCGCTTGCAGGATATTGAAGAAAATTGGCATAAAACAATATTTGACAGCATTACATATCTGAATTTGCCACATGGTAATTACCTGCTTCAGTTGAAGTCAGAAATGAACAATTCTACTGATGAAATAAATTTCACGATAGAAAAGCCATGGTATCTCAAGCCCGTAGCTTTTATTTTTTATTTTCTGCTATTTATGGGAGTGATAATTCTCACCATTTGGATTTTCAGAATTGAATTAAAAAAACAAAGACAGCTCATTGAATTTGAGGTAAGTAATAGTAAGCTTGTCAGTGAACTTGATTTTAAAAGCTATGAACTGATGCTTACAATGCGGTATCTGACCCAGAAAAATGAAATTTTGACTGAATTGCACAAGCAGATTACTTCACTTAAAGACCACTCAACCAATTTCCCGGTAAAATTTATTAATGAAATGGAGAAAATTATTAACCATGGACTTGATTCACAGACGGAGGAATGGAAGAATACCATGAAGAGCCTTAAACTTTCGCAACAGGGGTTCTTTAAGTGTTTAATTGAAACGCATCCCAATCTGACACCAAACGATTTAAGGTTATGTTCATACTTGCGGATGAATTTTACGACTAAAGAAATTGCGAGATTGCTCAATATATCGGGGCGAGCCGTTGAAATAAGCCGTTACCGGCTAAGACGCAAAATGAATCTTGATCACAATATTAACCTGACTGAATACCTGATAAAGGAGACAGATACTCAGGATTAATCAATATTTTCTTGAAGAAACAAAGCTTTTTTTCCTTTACAAATAATTATCAGAACGTATTACTATTAATAACAAACATGATTTTGGAATACCTTGTTTGTAACTTTTCAGGAGTGTTTAAAAATTTTTATTTGATTTTTATATTGTTATGTTCCATAATTTTAATATATTTGCACCGTAATTTTTAAACTGAAACGATTAAAATAAATAAATCGGAAGTTGTTAAATAAACAAAGTATTAAAAAGGTTAGAAAAATGAAGAACAAAGTTTTAATGGGATTAGCAGCTATAGCAATGGTTGCAGTCCTTTCTGGTTGTGGTAAAAAACCACAGGTTGAAATTGATGCAACTAATGCAGCTATCGAAGCTGCCAAAACTGCTGAAGCAGCAGTTTACGTACCTGCTGAATTTGCAGCTGTACAGGATTCAATGAATGCTATTAATGCCGACGTTGCAGCTCGGGAATCAAAATTATTTAAGAATTTTGGCCCTGCTAAAGTAAAACTAGCAGAAACATTAACTCTTGCAAACCAGGTTGCTGCCAATGCTGCTGTTAAGAAAGAAGAAGTTAAGAAAGAGGTTGAAACCTTAATGACAGAGATCAATGCTGTTATTGAAGAGAACACAGCTCTTATGAAAAAAGCTCCAAGAGGAAAAGAAGGAGCAGCTGTTCTTGAGCAGATTAAAACTGAAATGGCTACTATCGAAGCTTCTGTAGTTGAAGCACAGGGTATGTATGATAAAGGTGCATTCATGGATGCACTCAACAAAGTTAAAGCTGCTAAAGAAAGAGCAGTTGGTATTAATACCGAACTTAAAGATGCTATTGCTAAAGTAAAAGCAAGAAAGTAATTCATTTATACTTTCTTTTAGGTATAAGGCCCCCGGGAATCTCCCGGGGGTTTTTTTAAAATCGTCACTGGTATACATGAGAAAGGTTTGGAGAGATGGACTGATTTTCACTGCTGTCGCAGTGTCTATTCCCTTAACTATCATACTATTGATTCGTTTTACCCCTTTGCCCCCCATAGGTGAAATGGAAATTGCCAGAGAGACTCTTTCGAAGGCAGGAAAAAACAGAGCAGATACATATTCCAAAAAGCTTTTTACCCAGGCAAAAATCTACTATGATTCAGCAATGGTAAACTGGCAGAAAGAAAACAAAAAATTTATTTATTTCAGAGATTACGATAAGGTTGCAATGTTTGCAGAACTTTCAGCAGAAAAAGCAAACCAGGCAGTTGAGAATTCCTTAAACAGTACATCGAGCCTGAAAATAAAACTGAAACAAAAAATTGATTCTCTTAATAATCTTGTTTCTGAGAATAATGAACTGTTCACAACCTATCCGTTATCTTCTGAAACACGAAACCGCATCTCTAAAGGAAAAATGTTGCTTTCAGAAGCTGAAATAGCATATAAAAAAGGGCAATATCTCCAGGCTAACAGAAAAATAACAGATTCGGAATATCTCCTCACAGCATCATATGAGAGTGTAACTGCAAATCTTAAGAACTATTTCAAGTCATATTCAGTATGGAAAAATTGGGTTGACAAGACAATAAAGGAATCGAAAAAAAATCGCGGTTATTCAATAATTATTGATAAATTTTCAAGAAAATGTTTTGTTTATCTTAGCGGTATAAAAAAATACGAATTTGAAGCTGAACTGGGCAAAAACTGGGTTGGCGAAAAAAGAGTGAAAGGAGATAAAGCTACCCCGGAAGGGATGTATAAGATAACAAAAAAATTCGAAGGCCGTAAGACCAAATACTATAAAGCCCTGTTACTGGACTATCCAAATGATGAAGATAAGAAGAGATTCAAATCGGAGATTGCACGTGGCTCACTCCCTGCATCTGCAAAGATCGGTGATTTGATCGAGATACACGGTAACGGGGGAAAAGGGATCGACTGGACTGAAGGATGTGTTGCCCTCACCGACAAAGAGATGGATGTGGTATTCAAGATTGTAAAAGTGGGTACACCTGTTACAATCGTAGGTTCGATGGTTGATCTTCAATATGTTGTGAACAGATAAATTATCTGATATGGGAAATGACGAGATAATAAATGAAGGGTCACAACCTGAGGTTGAGAAGCTTCGCCGTATTTTACGCAATCTCCTTATTATCTTTATTTCAATTCTTGTTACTCTTTCCCTTATTATCTTCATCCTTTTCCTTGTCCCTGTTTTAAAGGAAGTGACATCAGGTCAGAGAACTGTAATAACCAACAATCTGGAATTAAAGCAGGACGCCTCCTATAAAAAGAAAATAAGTCTGATGACCAGGAATATTCAACTCCTTTCAAGAAAATATAGTGCTTATACCTCTGGGCAATCATATATCGTTATTAATACCACCGATAACAGGTTCTTCCTCTATAGGAATAAAAAACTTATAAGAGAAGGTTTCTGCAGTTCAGGAAGTTATACAATGCTTCAGACAGAAGGAGACAAAAAATGGATTTTCAAAACACCAAAGGGAAAATACTGGATACATGGCAAGACAACCAATCCTGTGTGGAAAAAACCTGATTGGGCATTCGTTGAAGAGGGATTACCGATTCCTTCGAAGGATGACTTTTCAAGATATGAATATGGAGTATTAGGCGATTATGCTCTTGCCATTGGCGACGGCTACCTGATTCATGGTACCATTTACAAGCGTTTTCTTGGAATGCCTGTTACCCACGGCTGTGTCCGCCTGAATGATGAAGACCTTGAAGTAATCTTCAATACCCTGAGTATTGGTTCGAAAGTTTATATTTTCTGATCTGATCGAAAAAAGTGATATGGAAACTGAGATTATTAATAATACATCTGGCATAAAAAAGACTTTCATCATTCTGATCATTATCTTTTCGGTATTCATTTTTTATTATGCCATAATGTCGATGATGAGTCCGGCACGGAAGTTATCAGCAATAAATAATGAATTTAGTGTTAACCCGGTTGAAAATACTTTAGTTGACGAACGAATTTTTTCTGATTCTACTTATCTTAAGTTGCTAAAGGAAAAGGCTTTTCTCCAATCAAGAATAGTAATGGCTGAAACCGATTCTATTTACCTTACTATTAATCTGACAGACAGTACGGCTAATATTGAGATCAGTGGTGTGGTCGTTCATAAGGCAAAGATGAGCAGTGTGCAGACCAGCAAGATTCTTATAAAAGGTGATGAAAACATAATATTATCAATGCTCTCCTCTCCTTTTACAATATCTAATGCCTACGCAACAATTAGAAAGGAACCGGTGATGATCAAGATGGCACCAAAAGATACTACGGAGTATAAACCTGATATTATGCCTGACACATCTATTGTTGAACCTGTCAATTATATTCTGGAAATGACCAACGGAACAAGGATATATGTTTATCAGGAGGAAAAGGAGAAATTCAGTGACAGGATGAATCTTTTTATCTTCAACATAAAGGACAGGCTCCGCGATACATGGAGCTCTCTCAAGAGTGTGGCACTTCTCAAAGTCCCGGAATATCATCCATTTATAAAGATGAGACTTCCCAGAGCTGATGCCAAGATAATCTACCGGGCCATTCCCAGATATGGCCAGGTAGGTATTTACAGGTAAAAGTTTATTTCTTTTTTTCGGAAAATCATGGCTGCGTATTCAAAAAAAATGTAGGTTTGATAAAGACACTTTTACTTAATCGATACTTACATGGGAAGATTTACAGGCGTTATAGGAATCATTATAATCCTTGGACTGGCTTTTTTATGGTCGAACAACAGGAAAAAAATTAATTATCGTCTGGTCATTACAGGTTTGATTTTACAGATCACCCTTGCCATATTCATTCTTAAAGTCCCGATTGGTCAGGATATTTTCTACTGGCTTGGAAAGGCAATAAATAAGCTTCTCGACTTTTCTAAAGAGGGCGGCCTTTTTGTTTTCGGGGACCTTACAAAAGTCACCCAGATCCTTCCTGAAGGCATTGTAAAATCCGGGGTCTTTCTCTTTATCTTACTTCCGACAATAATCTTCGTTTGCGTTCTGGTTGCTATGGCATATCATGTTGGTTTGATGCAAAGAGTCATTGCAGTAATTGCACGTTTTGTTCATTGGGCTATGAGAGTAAGCGGGAGCGAAGCTTTATCGAATGTTGCCAGTGTTTTTGTCGGCCAGGTGGAAGCCCAGATAATGATACGTCCATATCTTTCCGGGATGACAAAGTCGGAGCTGCTGGCATCCATGACAGGAAGTATGGCCTGTATTGCCGGTGGTGTAATGGCTGTTTATATTTCGATGGGCGTACCGGCATCATATCTCCTTGCAGCAAGTCTTATGGCTGCACCCGGGGCATTGGTCATCTCGAAAATTGTCTTCCCTGAGACTGAAGAATCAGAAACAAAGGGGATAATAAAACTTGAGGTGAAAAGGGAACATTCTAATATAATGGATGCTATTTCACATGGTGCAAGTGATGGTATGAAGATTTCTATAAATGTGATTGCAATGTTGATTGGTGTAATTGCCCTGATAGCCCTTGTCGATGCACTCTTAGGATACTTCGGACATTTTCTTTCGTGGACAGGCTTATCACTTGATGCACTTGAACTGAATGTTGATAATCTTCGTCTTAAAGACGTTGTTGGAGCATTTTTTAGTCTTTTTGCAATAGTAATGGGAGTGCCACCGTCTGAATCACTCCATGTTGGCTCATTAATGGGAACAAAAATGGTAATAAACGAGTTTGTTGCCTATTCCGACCTTTCACCGATGATACAACAAGGCTTTTTAAGCGCAAAATCAGTTGTTATAGCAAGTTTCGCACTCTGCGGATTCGCCAATTTCAGCTCGATAGCTATCCAACTCGGGGGAATCGGAGTTTTGGTACCAAACCGGAAAGCCGACCTTGCCAGACTCGGATTCAAAGCAATGCTTTGCGGAACGATGGCCTCGTACATTTCAGCTTCGCTGGCTGGGATCCTATTATAAGATCTGCGGAGAGAGGGGGATTCGAACCCCCGGTTCGCCGGAAGGCGAACAACGGTTTTCGAGACCGCCGCATTCGACCACTCTGCCATCTCTCCTTCTTTTCTTGATCAAGGCTGACAAAAATAATAAATATTTGTCTTCTTTTTGCCTCCAAAAGATATTATGGTGTACTGCTATTTTCTTATCACCTCTTGCTTAATTAATCAATTACCGTTGGCTTTAGCCAACGGTCTCAGAATCACATATTTTAAGGGCTTTAGCCCGGCAAATCATAAGGGACTAAAGTCCCAGGAAAAGTAATACCTCTAACCGTCGGTTAAAACCGACGGTAATGGATAATAAATAATTTTGGGTGTCCCAGTGCGGAAGTCAGGATAAAAATAGTTGAGATTTTTTTGATTCCAGTTTTGAATAACCTTATTTTGTAAATAAATCAGTACAGAATGAAGAATCCTAAAGTTTATAATAATGAAAACACTTTATAAAATGTTATTAATCAGCGGAATGGTCAACCTTGCTATTACAGGTTGTAAAAACCAGCCTGAAGTTGATAAGAGCAATCCATTTTTTGCCGCTTATAACACTCCTTTCGATGTTCCACCTTTCGAAAAGATAATGGCTAAACATTATATGCCGGCTTTTGAGAAAGGAATGTCAGAAGGAAAAGCTGAGATAGAAGCATTACTTAAAAGCAAAAGTAAGCCTACTTTTAAAAATACAATCCTGGCTTTCGATAATACCGGTGACCTTTTATCAAAAGTGTCACAAGTTTTCTTTGCTCAGGCTACAGCCAACACAAACGATTCGCTGCAGAAGATCGAGATGGAAATCTCTCCATTACTTTCAGCATACCGTGATGAGATTCTGCTTAACCCCGAACTTTTTAAAAGGGTAAAATCTGTTTATGATAACCAGGCAAAGTTTAAGCTTAATCCCGAACAGCAATTTTTACTCGAAAACCTGTACAAGGGATTTGTCAGGAATGGGGCAAACCTGAATAAGCAGGATCAGGATACTCTCAAAATTCTGAACCAGAAGTTATCGGTTCTGACAGTTAAATTCAGTCAGAACGTACTCGCCGAGACAAATAACTATTTAATGTATGTCAATAAAGAAGATCTTACGGGGTTGCCTGAATCAGTTATAGCCACTGCAGCAGAAACAGCAAAGGAAGCAGGGCAGGAGGGCAAGTGGGCATTTACAACACAGAGACCAAGTATTTTTCCTTTTCTTCAGTATTCTGAAAATAGGAACCTTCGCAAACAAATTTATAACGCTTACACCAACCGTGGCAATAATGGTAATGAATTTGACAATAATAAGATACTGGCTGAGATCGTTAATCTCCGGTCAGAAAGGGCTAAACTCCTTGGATTCAAGACACACTCACATATTGTTCTTGAACCACGTATGGCTAAAGTGCCTGAGAACGTCTTTAATCTGCTTGATAACCTTTGGGAAAAAGCAATTCCTGTAGCTAAAAATGAGGTTTCTGAAATGCAGAAGATTATTGACAAAGATGGAGGAAAATTCAAACTTGAACCATCCGACTGGTGGTATTATGCCGAGAAACTCAGAAAAGAAAAATATGATTTGAACGACAGCGAGTTAAGACCATATTTCAAACTTGATAATGTCCGTGATGGCGTTTTTACTGTGGCCAACCAATTATTCGGAATTACTTTTACCCCACTTGCCGATTTCCCGCATCCTCACCCTGAAGCACAGGCTTTTGAAGTAAAAGAAGCTGATGGCTCCCATCTGGGTGTGCTTTATATGGATTTTCATCCCAGAGAAAGTAAGCAACAGGGTGCCTGGTGCGGAAACTATCGAAGCTACCATATCGTTAAAAGAAAGGGTGTTACTCCGGTTGTGACAACAGTTTTCAATTTTACCAGTCCCGGCGGTGATCTGCCGGCTCTCATCAGTGTGGAAGAGGCCAGTACATTATATCATGAGTTCGGACATTCCCTTGATGCCCTTTTTAATAAGAGTACCTATAACCAGACAAATATCGCATGGGACTTTGTGGAACTGCCGTCGCAACTGATGGAGCATTGGGCAACAGAACCTGAGGTTCTTAACATATATGCAAAGCACTATAAGACAAATGAAACAATTCCTGCAGAGTTGGTCCGGAAAATTAAGAACAGCGGGTATTTTAATCAGGGATTTGAAACTGTAGAATATCTTGCTGCTTCACTTCTCGACATGAAATATCATACCCTGGAAGCACCTGCAATTGTTGATGTTCAAACCTTTGAAAAAGAATACTTAACCGGTATTGGTTTGATAACTGAAATCATACCACGTTACAGGAGCACATACTTCCTTCATATTGCAGGGGGGTACGATTCAGGATATTACAGCTATATCTGGGCTGCAGTACTGGATAATGATGCTTTTGAAGCCTTTAAGGAAAAAGGCCTGTTCGATAAATCGGTTGCTACTTCTTACCGTAAGAATATCCTTGAGAAAAACGGTACGATGGATGCAATGCAGATGTTTGTAAACTTCCGCGGACGTGAACCTGTTATCGAACCTTTGCTTAAGAACAGGGGCCTGATGCAGGGTACTGAAGGTAAAAACTAGAAAGCACTGCTGATCTCTTCCAGGCTAACACCTAATATTTTACGGGATACCTTATCAAGCTCCTTGAGGTCTCCTGTTAAATGCAGGGTAAACTGAATATGACTGAGACTTTCTCCCGGTTTAAGTTCAACTGCCGGAGAGGAGGTCTCAAGTTCATAAAATGGGCCCATCTGGGACCCATCTTCAAGAGGACCGTCATTGTATGAATTAAGTACATCGCCTGAGTAAGGATTATCCTGAATCTGCCACGATGAGTTGACATAGTAACTCTTCCATTCAGGTAATCCACATATTAAAAGTGTAAGGATCTTATTATCTGAATCATAACTTCCCATCGTACCTGTTGACCTTAAGGGAGGAATACCTATTTTCCCCCTGCTTTTTCCATCTGCTCTGAAGAAAATATGATTATCTGAAACCCTAAGCCGGTCGTCAGATATCTTCCCAAAATAATTATCATTCACCTTAGGACCCATAATATTCTCATCCCCCGGTTTGACAGGTATGACAACGACAACAGATGGGGAGGGATTAAACATTCCCAGCATCCATATCGAAAGAAGGCCTGTCTCCTTTTCCCATTCAATTTCCCCTTTATTAATGATTGAGTTCCCTGACCGGTAGGCAACACATTTCAAGCCCTTTACATCAATGGTGGTTTGCTTTAATATCTCTTTCTCACTTAGAATTGTTACATCTCTTTCAAGCCTTAGTTTAAAAAGTGTGCCACTGTAGTTCTCTGTAACAATATCACTAGCAAACAGAGCTGATGAATCTGTTTCTGATATAAGTTCATATTGTTTAGTGTCTAAGAATACTGGTGTTTGCCAATCTTCGAAAATAAATGATTTCCCCTTGCTGAAGAAGATGGAAAACTGGCCGCCTTCAGGTCCAAGCCATAGCCTTTCTTCACCACCGTAGGCATTAATATGAGGAAGAATATTTCCGGAAGCAATAAGTTCGCGATTAATCCACCCGAAGCTAAACCCGGCATCTCCTTCAGAAGTGCTGGTCATAACCCTTCCCTGCCAGGCAGGAACTACAGTGAGGGCAGAGTTGGCGTTCTTTAATTCGATAATATTGGTATGTTTCTTCAGGAAATCCCTGTTATAACCGTATTGTTTTGTACTGTCTAATGCCATAGTTTTATATTTTAGATTTGATTTTTTTATTTGGTCAGATCCGTTACATGAGGCGAGTACTAATGAGGCGATTATTAATATCTTTATCAGTTTCATTGAATTATTCTTTAAGTGGTCATTTTTTATTTAACAGAAGTGCTATGATTTTTACTGTTTTTCAAAAATCTGTATCTTCTCCAGAAGGGTAATGCTGTAAGTGAAGTAAACCGGACAAGATATTTTACAGGTTTTAAGCCCTTTTTTGCCAGCCTCATCTGCAATCCATTCTGAAGAAGCTCGTGCATTTCCCGTTCCTGATATGAAATAAATATATAGTGACTCCCAATTATCCATTTCTATGTCAGATTATTAAAGAATACTGCCTTGCCATGTAATAATAATTACTAAGATATTGATAATCGGCTTATTTTTGCAAATATCTGGCGATTATGGTCAAGAAGAGTCTTTGTGGTTTAACTGCGGAAGAGATATTTAGTCTAATCGGACCTTCCGGTTTTACTTTTTCTCATGCAGTTTCAATCTCGAACAGTATATATAAGAAAAGTACAGGTGAAATTTCACAGATCACAAAAATTCCTAAGAAGCTCAAAGAAGAGCTTGCCTCTAATACATACAGCGGGATTTTTATGCCAGTTGCTTCGGAAGTTTCAGTGGATAAAACAGTAAAGTATTTGTTCAGAACTGAAACAGGAAAAGAGTTTGAAACTGTTTTTATACCTGATAATAAAAGAAATACGGTATGTGTTTCAACTCAATCTGGTTGCAGGATGGGTTGTCAGTTCTGTGTTACTGCCAGATATGGTTTCCGGGGTAACCTGTCGGCAGGAGAGATTATAAACCAGATAATCAGTATTCCAAATGCTGGAAAAGTTACTCATGTCGTATTTATGGGTATGGGTGAACCATTGGATAATCTCGAAAATGTATTAAAGGCTTGTGAGATAATTACAGCCGGATGGGGTCTTGCCATTAGCCCGAGGAATGTGACTGTTTCAACGGTAGGCATAACGCACGGGGTTGAAAAATTTCTTCAGAGTTCTGACTGCAATCTGACTTTAAGTCTTCATTCTCCCTTCATTGAAGATAGAAAAAGGGTTGTTCCCGCTGAAAAGCAATATCCGGTACAAAAGATAATAGAGATAATGAAGAATTATCCTGTTAAGAAGAAAAGGAGATTAAGCGTTGCCTATATAATGATAAAGGATTTGAATGATACGGATAACCACCTTGAAGGACTTAAGACTCTTCTTAAAGATTCAATGATAAGGGTCAATCTGTTACCTTATCATCCTATCGGGAATGATCCAAATAGCTCATCCTCCGCCGAAAGAATGAAGTTTTTCAAACATAACCTTGTAGTTTCAGGGATTTCTGCTTCTGTCCGCAGATCTCGCGGAATTGATATCTCAGCAGCATGCGGCCTTCTGGCTAAGGATTTATTAATTGAAAAATGTATTCATCGAGATAACCGTCGGATGTCTTGATCCAGTCTTTTTTAACCCCGGCCTGGACAAATCCCTGCTTTTTAAAAAGATCCATGCTTTCACAGTTGTTTGCCAGGATATTACAATACAACTGATGCAGCTGAAGTGTTTTAAAACAATAATCGATGAGACAGGTCAGACTCATTGAAGCATATCCATTTCTCCTGTAAGCCTCGTTAGCGATAAGTATTCCCAGTCCGGCCCTTTTATGGAAGGCATCAAAATCAAAAATATCTATAGTCCCGATAGTCACCTTATCCGGAATATGATCAATCATAAGCCTGAGCTGACCTGTTTCATAAATATTCTTATGGGAATTCTCCAGATACCGTTTAAGGATATATTTTGAAAATGGAGAAACAGTATTGCTTATTACCCAGTATGAATCGTTGTTCTCCCAATCATAAAGAAGCTCCAGATCTTCCGGCTCCAGAGCCCTGAGCTTGATTTTTTTATATTTTATCATTGCTGATATGGATTTCTGTTGTTAATAGCCCGTCCAAGCGTTATCTCATCGGTATATTCAAGTTCATCACCTATTGCCACTCCGCGTGCCAGCGTTGTGAGGCTGATATTATATTTGTTAAGTCTCTTATAAAGATAATAGTTTGTAGTGTCACCTTCCATAGTTGTACTCAGAGCAAAAATTATTTCTTTGACACCTCCGGCTTTCACTTTTTCTTCAAGACTGTCAATTTTAAGATCAGACGGACCTATTCCATCTATTGGGGAAATGATACCCCCAAGAACATGATACAAACCTCTGAATTGCCGTGTATTTTCAATAGCCATCACATCCTGAATGCTTTCCACTACGCATATAACTGTTCTTTCCCTCTTTTCATCGTTACAGATATTGCAGATTTCAGTATCGGAAATGCTATTGCAAACCTTACAATAGTGGATCTCTCCATGGAGCTTAATAATGCTCGCACCGAATCTTTTCACCTCTTCAGCATCTCTTCTTAACAGATTCATCACCAGTCTGAAAGCAGTTTTTCTTCCAATACCGGGAAGAGAGGCAAATTCATTTACAGCATTTTCAAGCAACCTGGAAGGAAATTCAGTAAAACTCATAACTAAAACTTTCTGACAAAATTAGTTCAATTTTCCGGTGTTATTAAACCGGCAGAGAATTTTTTGTCTTCCTTTCTTTTTGTTATTCTTGTATATTAATTGAATCTGCTATGTCACCACTATTAATCCTTGGTATATTCCTGATATATACGGGTGTGTTGTTTGCAGTTACCTGGTTCACAGCAAGAAAGGCCGACAATCAGGCTTTTTTTATCGGAAATAAAGTCTCTCCATGGTTGGTTGTTGCATATGGAATGATAGGGGCTTCACTATCGGGAGTAACTTTCATGTCAGTCCCGGGCTGGGTAAAAGACACCCAGTTCAGTTATATGGTTGTTGTTTTAGGGTACCTCTTCGGATATTTTGTAATAGCACTTGTTTTACTTCCATTATATTACAGACTTAAACTGACCTCCATTTACTCTTATCTCGATCAACGATTTGGGTTCTGGTCATATAAAACCGGTGCCGGGTTTTTCATAATCTCAAGGACACTGGGTGCATCATTGCGTATGTTTCTGGTTATAAATGTTTTGCAGATTTTTGTTTTTGATGCCTGGAATATACCATTCTGGGTAAATGTTTTTGTATTCATAACTCTTATCATTCTTTATACTTTGAAAGGGGGCATAAGGACAATAATATGGACCGATACCCTGCAGACCACATTTATGTTGCTTGCTGTCGTGCTCTCAGTAATTTACATAAGCAAGGATCTGGATATTTCCCTTTTTAAACTGGTTTCTACTGTCAAAGAGAGCTCAGTTTCGAAAATGTTTATTACCGACTGGCATCATGAAAGATTTTTTCTTAAACAGTTCTTCAGTGGTATGTTTATCACAATTGTTATGACAGGACTCGATCAGGAGATGATGCAGAAAAATCTTAGTTGTCGTAATATTAAGGAAGCTCAGAAGAATATGTTCACATTCAGCGGGATACTCGTCCTTGTCAATCTGCTATTCCTGTTTCTGGGTGCCCTGTTACTGATTTATGTCCAGAGCAAAGGCGTGGTTGTGGCAACCAGTGATGAAATTTTCCCAACTGTCGCAATCAGGTATCTCGGCCCCATGGCTGGATTGGTATTTCTTATCGGCCTTATTTCAGCAGCATTCCCGAGTGCAGATGGAGCTTTGACCTCTCTTACGACATCTGTGAGTATTGATTTTCTGGGACTCGACCGCCGGGAGGGGATTACAGAAAAGGCAAAGACCAGGATCAGGTATGTTGTACACTTTTCCATAGCCCTTGTGTTTTTTATCAGCATATTGATATTCAGTACATTAAACGACAGAGCTGTAATAGATAAACTTTTCACAATTGCAGGTTATACCTATGGTCCTTTATTGGGACTATATTCTTTCGGGTTATTCACGAAGAGAAAAGTAATCGACAGGGTAACCCCGTTTATAGCAATAGTTTCACCATTAGCTTGTTACTTTCTCAGCAGGTATTCCGAAGTATTATTTAACGGTTATAAATTCGGGTTCGAGTTGCTTCTGCTTAATGGTTTGCTGACCTTTATCGGGTTATATATTTTCAGCAGTAAACCATGAACTCACCCCCGGCCCCTCTCTACTTCGTAAAGAGGGGAGACTTGCAGTCTGGGAAAGATGAATAATACATTATTTATGGCCTGATGCCTGTAGCCTGTTGCCTGTTGCCTGTAGTCCCTGTATCTTCAGTCACTTCAGGAACCTCTTTTTTAATTATTATATTTATCTTTTTATAGGGAATGTTCCAGACAATGAAGTAGTTTAAACTTTTACTGACTGTTTTTCCTCCATTGCCGAACCCCGGGAAATAAATTGGTCGGAGGTCTTTACCCGTGCCGGTATAGAGCAGCATTCTCAGACTGATTGTCCATCCCATGCTGAAATTTTTAAACACTTCAACTCTTACCCCAGGGGATACCTCAACGAAATGGCCCCAGTTTGTCTTTTTAGCAATTGAAGATGATGTTGTACCCCAGTAATTTTCCTTCTGAAATGACGGAACCTCTGAAGTGAAAAGGCTTAAACCGTATCTCAGGCCGATTCCTGCCCAATATTTACCCAGAGACTTATCAGGTTTAAGCAGATTAAAATCAACACCTGTACGGACGAACATGCCTTTATTTAAATATTCATAATTGTATTGCGAATACTTATAGTTGAGATAACCGGCCCCAAGAACAGCGGATACCTTTTCATTAATATCCGCAGAAATATATCCTTCGGCATTAAGAATGTTTTTATCTGAAAAATAAATAGCAGGACCGGAAACTTCCAATCCAACCTTTATCTTAAGAGGTATAGGGATAGTGTCCTGTGCATGAACCTGCACCAAACTGCTGAAAAGTATAAGCAGGGGACTAATAAAATATGCGTATGTTCTCCTCATTAAAAGTTGTAATTGTGTTTTTTCTGATATATATGGAATCAATGGCATTTGTTGTATAGGTAATTGAATCGGAAATAAGCTTATGATAAAAAGTATAACCGCATTCCTTGGAAACAAGGTGAGGATAACTGCTATAATTGAGCACCAGGGTATCGGTTATCCCATTTATTCTGATGATATATAAGCAATTTGTTGTTGAAGCATTCAGTGGAAGCAGAGCAATTTGTATTTTTTTGGTCTTGTCATATAGTTTATTTGTCTCCATATTCAGGCCGTAAACAGTCAGACTGTCGGGAGCGCGGAGTATACCCGTTTCATTCAGATAGAGTGTTGCTTTCAGAAACGATTCCGTTTCCTCAAAGCATGATTCCGGAGTACAGGATAGCAAAAACAGGATAAGTCCTGATAAGATGATAGTAAGGTTTCGCGGAATAAATTTTCTCATTACTCTTTTGAAAGCCTCAATGGCATCTTTTTGAGTTCATTCATCGTAGAAGAAAATTTCAATTTACCTGATTTACATTCCTCTTGGGTCTTTTTATAATTATTGGCTATTTCATTTCTCCTGGTATCAGCAATATTATGCTCCAATAGATTTTTAATTTCCATTCTATCTTCAAGAGGTAAGTCATAAATTGACTCAACTAAACTATTGAACTGCAAAGCTTGTGTTTTCATAACTTAACAAATGCCTTAACATTTCTTACAAAGATAGTTTAAATCTATTTTGACCAGAAGGTTTTCAGGGTAGAAATTTTTTTAACCTTGCGTCTCTATCACAAAACAACCTACACGCCTCTCTACCAATCTTCGTTCAACGCACCTGTAGTAGAGGCGCAAGATTTTGCGCCTCTACGGATTATCGCTGATTTTTTTGAAATCCATTTTTATCCGCTTTACCCATTCGTAATTCTCTGATTCGTAATTCATAATTCCCCCCCTCCACTCCACAAAAAAAAGCCCCCCTTGCGGAGGGCTTTGATTTAAAAACTATCGAGATATTGTATCTGTCAATTAGCAACAACAAGTGCCATCTCAGCATAAATATTAATACCTCCGGTTGCGTCAATAACTGTTGGGCATGTCGTCACGTTATATAATGTACCCACCAACATTAAAGAAGAAAGTGTTGGACTAGTACTGGTTGAGACAGTGCAATCATCAAGATCTAGTAATGATCCTGCTTGAACTGTAATAGCAGCAACATTAACAGACATCTTAGCAATATATGCTTTCAATGTCAACAAATCGTTTGATTTGACGATTGCTTCAACCCAGGGAGTAGTTGGAGTCTGAACTACAGGTGCAGTATATAAACCACTAGTTTTGTTACCACTGATGGTAATGCCTACTGATGAACCCGGGTATAGAATATCAATATAAGAATTGAAGTTCATTGCTGTTAATAAAGCATTACCTGTAACCGTCAAAGTTTTCATGTAGTTAGTTGAAGTTGTCAATGAAGCCAATTTTGGGTTGCCTGTAACAACAAGAACTGAACCGGTTCCAAGAGTCCCACCTACAAAATGCGTGTGAGCAAAGCTTACACCGGTCAAAAGGGCACACGAACTCACTGTGAGTGAATTGATAATACCTGAAGTAGCCAATGTTGTTAATTTTGATTGACCATCTACAACAGCAGTAACCATAGGACCTGCCAATGTTAAACTTGTAACAGTGGCGTTGGTAGAACTGGTTACACCTGCAACAGCAGCCGTACCCGTAGCCCCTGAAGTCGTACCCGATTTACCAGTAATGCTGGCAACTTTCAGAGTAGTGTAAGCACTAATGTTAAATGCTGCTGTATTGAGTGCACCCATCGTAAGAGTTTCAACAGCTGCTAATGCAGGAGCTGGAGCACCACTGTGTTTAGCCAAAGTGACCGTCTTCGCTGTAGTAGAAGTTAATAGACCTGTTCCGGCAACATAACTTGGCAAAGAAAGCGTCTGAGGACCGGTAACGGTAACAGCAACATCTGAGGCGAAAAGGCTTAAATCAACACTACCATTATTATCAACCATATCTATAGTGATATCACCTGATGTAGCTAACAATGGAAGGGCAACAGCAGTAACTGCAGAAGTAGTAATCCCAATAGCATT
>JAUYBT010000174.1 GCA_030692905.1 Bacteroidales bacterium | reverse complement strand
TAACAAAAGGGGAATTTTCCTTGATGACTCTATTGTCAGGGGCACTCAACTTCAGGATAACGTGCGTGACCTGCACGAAGCCGGCATCAGGGAGATTCACATGCGTATCGCTTGTCCTCCCCTGACCTATCCATGTGAATTTCTCAATTTCAGCCGGTCACGTTCCAATCTGGATCTAGCCACCCACAAGGCTATTGAACAACTGAATGGCGATGTAAATACCGAACTGAAAAAATATTCCGATGCAGACCATCCTAAATATCAAGCCATGGTTGAACAGATACGTAAGAATCTCAATCTGACCACGTTAAAATTCCAGCGGCTCGACGATCTGGTGGAAGCCATCGGACTGCCGAAAGAGAAACTGTGTACTCACTGCTGGGACGACTCCAGCTATTTTTAAGGCAAAAACTGATAGCAATACTATAAAAACTGTTACAGCACAAAAGTGGTTAGATTTTAAGGCTTTTTCAATAACCTTGTAAATTGCTCGGAAATCGTGACTTGAAGTATTCTTTTCATGAATAAGTTCATCTGTTGGAAATCAAGAGTAATTTAAAAGAAACAGCTTTATAATAAGTGCAAGTTGGATCTGAATGTGACCGGGACTCCGATCGTTAAAAACTCAAATGGCAGTAACCCTTATTACCAGACCTATAATGAAATGAGGCCGCTTATGAGAAAGATTGTTGAATACGCACTTTATTGTCTAAATAATATTGATTTAATTTCTGCTTTTTAAATCAATATATTGTTTAACGAATTTATTTGTTTTATTTGTTTTTTTGTCTGTTACTTTAATTAAATAAACTCCATTTGATAAACTGCTTACATCAATTTTCTCGATTGTAGATTTAGCGATTTTGTTGATTAATAATCTACCGTTTAAATCGTAAATTGCAATTATTGAATTTTTTCTAATGTTGTTTATTGTCAATTCGTTTGTTACCGGATTGGGAAATAAAGAAACAGAATTATTGCTTATTTCATTTATTCCAGTTGTTACAGCTTCTTGGTTTATTGTCAATTTTTGAATGGTTACACCAGTTACCGTAACTGTTATGATTGCAGATCTTGGAGAACCTGTGGGATTCGCAGTTGCAGTCAAAGAAATTGTCGAATTATTAGTGCCCGTTCCGCTACTTACTGTCAGCCAACTTTGATTACTGACTACAGACCAATTTGTATTTGACTTTATTTCAAAAGTTTTTGTACAATTGGCTGCTGCAATGGATAATATATTTGTTGAAATATATAAAAAAGGCCAGGGAATACCTGGTGAGTTTAAAACCTGATAACGACCACCATTTAATTCCATAATTGAAAAATCATTATTATCTATTTTTGTAACATTAAAACCATAAACAATTGTATTATAATCTTTTATTTCAATGTCATTTCTTATTCTACAGTTTTCAAGATAGGCTTTGGTCCCGGAATATGCAGCAAAATGGTCTATGGTTGAGTTGTATATTTCATAAGTCCCTGAACCAGAAAATATGCGAGGATCAGCTAAATTTGAATTTTTAACAATAAGATGAACTTGTCCCCAGGTTACAGGCCAAGCCTTTAATAATGTAGAGTTTATAATATGTAAGGATGAATTGTTAGATGGTATTTCCCAGGTTCTGTCTGTATAGAACTTCCCTTTATTATTGTCAGGATCTCCTAATTCGCTGATTTCACAAGTTATAAAATCATATGGGCCGCCATAATAATATATTGCCCATCCTAATCCAAAACCACTTGGAGTATCCCGTACTGTAGCTTTGGTTCCATTTGAAATGCCTAAATCGCGATCAAGAAGATAGGATGTTGTAATATTAACATTTGTATTATTCCAGATATTATTTAAGGTCCAATCAACCCATTTTCGTTTTTCAGGAAAAGTAATATCAAATGTGCTATTTTCAGGTGGATAGATTTCTAAATATAGATTATGAGCATCTGTTATATTAACGTTACTATTAAATACGTTGCTTAAAAAAGTCAAATAAACTGTCGAGAAATTTTTTGATGTATAATTCACTGACCCACTCATAGAGGTCCATGGATCTCCAACAAAATTATCTAAGATTATAGTTGATCCATTTTCATAATCCCAATTTACCCAATATTGACTACCCCAAAAGGAATACGAATCTTTAATGTCTAAAATGCCACCTTGTTTAATTCGAAACCTTGTTTGTTGATGTTCTGTTTGTTGCCAGCTTAAAAATGAATTACGAATTTTCAATGTCCCAAATATATTAATATCTGATCTTGCTGTTGGGCGAACATAAACTATTTTGTTTTCAATTAAATAATTTTGACCAGCAGCAACAGAAAATGTCTGATCAATAACCATAATTTCTCTGGTATCATTCGCCTGAGGTACAAATATATTCTTGTTATTATCCCGAATTGGCATACCCGGCTTACTCCCATTTACAAATTCGAACAATTTTCCTTCATAAATTTTTCTATCTACATTTTGATCACCATCTTTTATTGTGTTATCATCATCCTTCCTGCAAGAATGAATAAAAATGATTAATAAGATTAATTTGATTACTGATGAAATTCTAAATATGTTTTTCATGTAGGATCATATTACGTGTAACTTTCTTAGAATTGGTATTTAACAAAGTTACTCCCTTTCCAATCGGGATGCAATTCTATTTACTCTTAATATAAAACCATCCACTCAAGATTTAACTCAGATGGATGAAATTAGCAAATAAATATCCGGACTGTCTCGTTCTGAAATAGCTTATCACATCAAAACCATTCAGGATGAAAATTAAACCAAAATCTCATGTAAAATCAGAACCTAAAACCGAGATCACTGTATGACTAATGTTCTGTCTTTCTTCAATCTGAAAACAGGGAGATTCGACTAAACTGATTTTATTTATTTGTCCAACTATTTGGGGGTTAAGACAATTTGTGTTGCATCCCCTAATCATATGAAAAAGTTATTTAAGATCTGTTACTACATCATCCAGCAATTTAAGCGTACCGGCCACCGGATCCCCTCCGGCTTCATATTCAACTGAAATATACCCCTTATATTCAGCATCATTAAGTACCTGAACACAACGACTTATATCAACATCCGGAAACCGTGTCCATCGTTTTGCATGGCACATCGATTTGGCCAACGGAATTAATACCTCTAGGCCATTATAAAGCATATATTCATGTTCCCAGTTACAAAAATCCGGGGAGGCCTCACAATAGGGACTATTTACTTCATTAAGAATAATTATTATATTTATTGGATCTGCTGCCAATCCCCAGTGGTTCTCAATAGTAACCTTTACATCTGTTTTTTCTCCGTAATCAGCCATCTCTTTGAAAGATTCAATAGCGTTTTTCAGGTATGGCACAATCTCCATATTCTGAGGATATCCGCCCTTAATAACCGATGCAGGAATTATCTGAGGTCCTCCGGTATTTACACGCATTGACCTCACCCCAATTATTCTTGCAGCATCAAGCCATAATTTTGCCACCCTGACCCCTTCACGTCTTGATTCCTCATTAAGATCGGCAATGTTACGGGGAGCATTATTTGAGATATGCACTGCTTTTATTCCGGTTGATGCTATTTTATCCGCAAGTTTATCCAGGTAACGTTTTGATGAGGGAACTGCAGGATCAAAGTCACCGAAACGAATCTGTCCGTCTCTTTCGGTACGTGTAAACATCGAATCATCGCTGATATCTCCGAAAAGGGATGACCAGAGATCCATTGCAGTTATACCCGGATAAATATCCTTTGTAAACCGGGGGAAGTCCAGAAGAGTAATCTCACCATATTTTTTCTTCAGTTCAATATTCTCAGGCGATTCCGCCCTTCCGGAATAAGTCCTTCTTTTAAACAACTGGTTGACTGCATAAGAGTTAGAGGCGATTTGCTTTAAGCGCTCCTCTTTAGTTCGCTTAATGAACTCTTTTTCACTACCCGGCTCAGCTGAAGCCAATATGCTAATCCCGGCAACCCCTATCATACCTGTTCCGGCAGTTTTTATAAAACTCCTACGTCCTATAGATGAATGCTGTGTCTCAATGGTTTTTTTCATTTTTTTCATTTTGATTCTCATTATTACCAAATTTACGATTTGTTCAATCCAAATGCAACTTTAAATTAAAAATCCTCCACTCAACACTCTTTGTAAAGAACTCTCTCACAATGCAGTCTAAATGTCTAAGAAATAACATAAAATTTTTGAAAAATTATAAACCAGAAGTAATTATATCCAGAGATATAGCTTTAATTTCATTAGAACCAGGGTAAACAACTATATAGAGATTGGTACCTAATTGAGTACCGCTTCTAAAGCTTGATATAAAAGGTGTAGGATCATATTTATAATCTCCTTCCAATTCTGATATTGTATATAAAGAACTCGTATTTAATGGAGATAGACTAATTTGCCCACCCCAAAAATATAATATGTAGAATAATTTATGGTCATTGCGTTCCCATATTTTTGCCCAGTGTAATCCTGTCATTTTTGATTCTGATTCAAGAATAATCTCATTATTCCATGAAGAATCACTTTCTTTTTTCCAGTAATGGTAACACATTGGTTTTGAGGCAGTATTATATCTCAATAATGCATGGATAGTTCCGCTATAATCTACATGAAAATCAACAATACGTAATGCAGCATCCCATATTTCTTTTTTTGATTTTGTTGTATTAAAATCCAATAAAGTTGTTTCAGCCCAGGGGCCTCCGGTAATTGGTCTTTGAAAATGCTTTACCATTCCGTAACGAAAACAATATGTATTATACGGCAATCCTGCTGTAGTATAATATGTATCATAATCATCTTCAATCGCATAAACATGATAATACGAATCAGAAACAAAAGCAAATGGATATGCAAACCGAGAGACCAAACCTGATGCAACAGTCTCATAAGTCCATATATTACCATCATATATTCTTGCGCCTATACTATGATTATTTGGATTATTCTCTAATAAAGAATTTGTATATGCTACTAATATGTTACCATTTCTACCTATAGCAGCGCCACACCATAATGATGAAAAAGTAGAAAGACTTATTCCAACAGATCTATAATCTTCTGTTAAATAGGATTTTATATAATCTCCTAAAACCGTATTAGGATTTTTAAATTTAACATCTATAATTCTACCTGACTTAGGATCTGTTGTATAATTAAAAGGTTCAAGTCCAATTACATGTACGTATCCATTTAAATCTATAATTATATTAGGAGACCTTGAGAATATAAAAGATTGACCTTCTATCCAATCATTATTATCTGTTTTTTCGTATAAAAATGCGGTTCTTGGTGATAAATCTTTATCAAAAACAAAAGTAAAAGCTTTATTATCTCTATAAGCAACTTTTGTTACATTCTCACCCCACCAAGACCCACTAGATTGACTATTATTTCTATTTCCAACAAACAATTGTTTAAAAACAGCAGTGGTAATAGCAGGCAGGCTTAAAGTGGTAAAACTAACCTGTGCACCGTACGATGTACCTAAGCTGTTAGTCGCATACGATCTTACATAATATGTGGTACCAGGTTTTAATCCGGTTATTGCGCTTGTAAATATTCCTGTTCCTGTTCCATCTGCTGATTTGCTGTCGACAATTGTTGGGTTTTGGCTTGTGCTCCAGCAAACTCCTCTTGCGGTTACAGAAGCTCCTCCTTCATTTGTAACCTCTCCTCCGGAAGTAGCAGTAGTATAAGAAATTGCGGTGACAGCTGTTGTTGAAATAACAGGAGGTGTAGGCTTATCTTTCTTACAGGAAAGAATAAAAATGATTGATAGGATTAATATGATTAGGGATAAAATTCTAAATATATTTTTCATGTTGGATTAAATTGAGTTTAATTTTTTCTGGATATGTATTTTTGGCAAAGTTAAAATTCTTTGTCTCGTCCTGAAATAGCTTGTCACAGAAAAACCATTCCGGATGATAATTAAACCAAAATCACATGTAAAATCAGAACACAAAAGCCGAGATCACTACATGACTAATATTCTGTCTTCCTGCTATCAGAAAATAAGGAGATTCGATTAAACTGATTTTATTTATTTGGACAACTATTTTGGGAGGCTAAGACACTATTTGCTCTTATAGTCCTTGTCAAGTGGAAGTGTCTTGTGTACTTGTTACGGTCGACAGTATGGCCAATAAGGGATTATTGGCTGCAACGCTTCGCTTATTTTGCTTCTGGAGCGAAACTTGATCACTAATTTTATATAAGTTCGCAATCAAAATTGACTTTTATAATTGATGGAAGGACTTTTTGATTACAGCCTTTGGGGATTATTCTTAGCCAGTTTCCTGGCTGCTACGGTTGTGCCTTTCAGTTCCGAAGCATTGCTTACTTTCCTAATCATCAATGGAACAGATGCCTATACTGCTGTTTTGGTTGCTTCAGCCGGAAACTGGCTCGGTGGAATGAGCAGCTATGCTATTGGTTATTTGGGTAAATGGGAGTGGATTGAAAAGTACCTGCGGATAAAACGAGAAACCATTGAAAAGTGGCATAACCGCCTTTATAAAAGAGGAGCAATTTTTGCGTTTCTATGCTGGGTTCCTGCAGTAGGAGATGTTTTTGCTGTCGGGCTTGGCATTTTACGCGCCAATATCCTGATCACAGCCATTGCCATGCTGGCTGGAAAATTTTTGCGTTATGTGATCTGGGGATGGCTGACCGGGATTGTATTCTGAGATGAATGGTACATTAAGGAGAGGCTGAGTTATAATTTTATTTTATGCTCCACCATGCCGGAGTTCAATATTTAGTTAAAGACATCAAATTAATATTCAGATCTATGGAAGAACAATTAATTTCAGCCTATTATGATTGATTTTCAATGGTGATTTTATAAGTTTGCAGCCCTATTACCTGAATAATTTGAAGAAGGCCCGAATAATTCTGATAATAACATTTCTTAACTGTATTGTTTTCTGTTTATACAGTCAGAGTGACACATCATCTTTAGATCAGACATTGCTTATAAGCAAGCTGTCACAACCCATTAAATTTGACGGTATTCCGGATGAAGAGGCATGGCAATTAATTTCGCCCTTAAAATTGATTATGTATCAGCCTGTTTTCGGGAAGGAACCCACCGAGGAAACTGATGTCAGAATAGGTTACGATGACAGGTATTTATATGTGGGAGCCCGGATGTATTTCAAAGATGCCGGAATGGTAAGATCCTCAAGCTTTAAGAGAGATTATATGGGTATGGGCAGTGACTGGCTGGGGATCATCCTCGACACATACAATGACAAGGAGAATGGCCTGGCTTTTTTCACAACCCCTGATGCACTTAGATGGGATGCCTCAATTTTGAAAGATGCAGTTGTAAACTCACCAAATCAAATGCCTCTCAACATTAGTTGGAATACTTTCTGGGATGTCATTACAGAAAAGAATCAGGATGGCTGGTCAGCAGAGATGAGAATACCTCTTTCCAGTCTCAGGTTCCAGCAGAAAGATGGTGAAGTAAGAATGGGACTTATTGTCTATAGGTGGATGCCTGCAAAAAATGAATCTAATATTTTTCCGGCAATCCCTCCAAACTGGGGACAGTCTTCCACCATGAAACCTTCCCAGGCAAAGGAGATAGTATTTAAAGGTCTGAAGCCTGATAAGCCTCTTTATATCGCTCCATATACCCTTGCAGGATTTCTAAGCACTAATGATCTTAACAGAGAAGGTACAGGTTATTCAAGAACTGATAAACCGGAATTCGAGGCAGGTGGTGATATAAAATATGGCTTATCAGCCAATATGGTACTTGACCTCACAATAAATACAGATTTTGCACAGGTTGAAGCCGATGATGAACAGCTAAACCTTACTAGATTTACTCTATATCATCCTGAAAAACGGCCCTTCTTTCTTGAACGCTCCAGTATTTTCGATTTTAACCTTGGAGCAAACAATACACTGTTTTATAGCCGAAGGATAGGATTGAGCGATGATGGGGATCCTATCAGGATTTACGGCGGAGCAAGGATTATCGGAAGAGTTGGAAAATGGGATTTGGCCATGCTTGACATGCAGACAGCCCCTCTGAGAAAAAATAACTCGGCTGGTATTAATGAAGAGATTCAACCGTCTGAGAACTTAGGAGTATTAAGATTCCGAAGACAGGTTATTAATGAAAACTCCTATATAGGCGCAGGCTTTACAAGCCGTCTTGGCTTAAATGGTCATTATAACCTGGGATTTGGTCTTGATGGCATATTCAGGCTTTTCGGGCAGGATTACCTCGACATGAAGTTTGCTCAGACATTTGAGACGGGAGCAGTAAACAACTATTTTTTGAAACCAACCAGGATCGCAATTGACTGGACCAGACGATCGACAAAAGGGGTTGGTTATACAATTGGGTATTCATACTCAGGACTTAACTTTAACCCAGGTATTGGATTTGAAATGCTTGATAACTATTATTCCGGGAGATTTAATATTCTGTATGGATGGATTCCCGGTGAAAATTCAAAGCTCTATTCCCATAATATTGAATTCAGGACCAGGTATTCAGCGTATCTTGTTGACGGTTCTTTAATGACATATTCAAATACCGTTGGTTGGGAATTTGTGACCAAAAATCAGTGGCAGGGGCAGTTTTCTGGCGTTTATAACAAAGAAAACCTTAACGACAGCCTTATATTGGTCGAGGATGAAGCATATGTCCTTCCAGGGAAATATGAGTTTGCAAATTTCATGGGCATGATTTCAACACCAGGCTCCAAAACATTTTTTCTGACACTTACGACTGAAGCGGGTCAGTATTTTGATGGCTGGCGCTTTTCAGCCCGCTTCCAGCCTACATGGAATATATCGAAACATTTTGAGCTGGGTGGGACTTATGGATTCGATCATGTAAATTTCGCTAAAAGAAATATGATGATGACGAATCATATTTTAGGTGTAAAGGCATTATACATGCTTAATACAAAATTGTCTATAAATGCCTTTATACAATATAATACTGCTGAACATGCTATTGTTTCAAACCTCAGGTTAAGATATAATCCAAAAGAGGGGAATGATTTTTACATTGTCTTTAATGAGGGCAGAAATACAAGCCTTACCCGCGAAGTACCTAATCTGCCTGTATACAGTTCAAGGGTTGTAATGGTGAAATATACATATACCTTTAATCTCTGAGAAACTATTATTCAAAATCTGACATTTGCATCCATAATACTTAAAGTTACGTTCGGATGATGTTAGCTTTAGTTGTGTTTTAGTCATTGAACATGTCAATCTCATTTTGGGTCAGGTTTATTTCCCTTCCAATTTTGTCAGGAGTTGGGTAATATTGGATCGTGATAAATAATGCAATCAAAAGAAAAATCAGGAAAAATAGATTGGATGTCAAGAGTAAGCTGACAATTGCTAAGATCCCAATGCCTTCGCAAGTTGCCAACCTGATAATTTGTCCAGATTGGTACTTGAGTAATTTATTCTTTAGCAAGTCGGGTTGATCAATTTTACTAAAAGTCATTTTAGTAAACAAGTAACCTGCTTGTCTTTTTGGGAGTTATTGTACACCTTGCTTCAAGTTTTTTAATACACTATTTTTCGCAATACCTTTATCGCTAATTTAGCCTTTTATATTTTACTTGAAATAAATTTAACATGAGTGGATTTTTTGGTAGTATTTCAAAAGAGGATTGCGTTTCAGATGTTTTCTATGGAACTGATTATCACTCCCATCTGGGAACTAAAAGAGCAGGATTGGTTTTTTATTCCGAAAATAAGGGTTTTCAGCGTGCCATTCACAGCCTTGAAGATGGGGCCTTCAGAAACAAGTTCGAAAGGGATATAGCCGGATTTAAAGGTAAAATCGGGTTAGGTGTTATCAGTGATACAGAAGCTCAACCCATACAGGTTACCTCATATCTGGGTAAGTTTGCAGTGGCGACAGTAAGCAAAATTGTGAACAGTGAAGAACTCGAAGCGCGCTTCATGCAGATGCGCCATACATTTGCAGAAACAAGCCAGGGATCTGTCAATCCCACTGAACTTGTTGCCAAGTTGATTGCTGAAGGAACAGATTTTCTGTCTGGAATTGAAAACGTTTATAACCTTGTAAAGGGCTCCTGTTCAATACTCATACTTACCGAAAACAGTATTATTGCCGCACGTGACCGCCTGGGCCGGACTCCGATTGTCATCGGCAAAAAAGAGAATGGCTATGCGGTCAGCTTTGAAACATGTGCTTTCCCCAACCTCAATTTTGAAACGGAAAAATTCCTGGGACCGGGTGAAGTAGTTTCCATAACTGCAGATGGTTATGAGCAGATGCGGAAACCCAACGATAAAATGCAGGTCTGCTCATTCCTTTGGGTTTATTACGGATATCCTCCTTCCTTTTACGAAGGGATCAATGTTGATGAATGTCGCTACAAATGCGGAGCAGCATTGGCCAAAAATGATACTGTGGAAGCTGATTTTGTTGCCGGTATCCCCGATTCGGGAGTTGGCCATGCGATGGGTTACAGTAACGAAACAAAAATCCCTTACAAAAGGCCATACTCAAAATATACTCCTACCTGGCCACGTAGTTTCATGCCGCAAAACCAGCATATGCGCAACCTTGTTGCCAAGATGAAATTGATCCCCAACAAAGCGGTCATTAATAACAAAAGGGGAATTTTCCTTGATGACTCTATTGTCAGGGGCACTCAACTTCAGGATAACGTGCGTGACCTGCACGAAGCCGGTATCAGGGAGGTTCATATGCGTATCGCCTGTCCTCCCCTGACGTACCCATGTGAATTTCTCAATTTCAGCCGGTCACGTTCTAATCTGGATCTAGCCACCCACAAGGCTATTGAGCAACTGAATGGCGATGTAAATACCGAACTGAAAGAATATTCCGATGCAGACCATCCGAAATATCAAGCCATGGTTGAACAGATACGTAAGAATCTCAATCTGACCACGTTAAAATTCCAGCGGCTCGACGATCTGGTGGAAGCCATCGGACTGCCGAAAGAGAAACTGTGCACTCACTGCTGGGACGACTCCAGCTATTTTTAAGGCAAAAACTGATAGCAATACTATAAAAACTGTTCCAGCTCAAAAATGGTTAGATTTTCCGGCTTTTGCACGGTAGGCACTACCTATAAAAGATCTTCAATAAAATTAGACTTGCAGGTGGTTTAATTTACTTTATCAGATACACCATAAGTACATCCCCATGCCTGATATAGAGCCTTCCTTTACTAATTACGGGATGAGCCCAGAAAGGACCCTCTCCCTTTGTGATCTGAAATTCACTTATGATGTCAAGTTTTGCAGGATCGGGATTTGCCAGTGCAACATGTCCTGACTTTTCTTCATACAGGTAAAGCATTCCATCTGCGGAAATTATGGATCCTTTGCTGTACCATTTCGATGTCCACAGGGTTTTACCAGTGTTCCAGTCCACACAAACCCATGTATCCACTGGTTTAGACATGTGATTTGTCCCGTATATATTATTACCAAGAAGAACAATTCCACCCAACTGTGGATCAAAATTCCTGTTCTCCCAAACGATCTCCGCTGAATTTCCATCTCCGGAAAGTTTAAGTTTCAGAGCCACCCAGTTGTATCCATTTGCAATAAGTATATATCCATCTTTGTATATAGGAGTTGTAGCATGATTTTTCATCACCTTGCCGGTAGCCGCATTAACTGAGGCATAGTTTACTTTCCATAGAATTTTACCATCTTTTGCATCAACGGCAAATATAACTGCTCCCATTACTGTAACAATCATTTTCCCCCCGGCATACTCAATAAGTTTAGGATTTACATACTGAGGTTCCTCATTAAGGGATTCTGCTTCCCAGACAACTTTTCCGTCATTGATATTGAAGGCAACCAGCGATGCTTTTTTCCCGCCTGGTGATGCAATAACCATATTATCTACAACAAGAGGTGATTCGGATATACCAAACATAAGGGGTTTGCTTTCATATAATCTGTAATGATTTTTAGACCATTTAATTTTCCCATCCGAACCAACACAGACAATATCTCCACTTCCGCTTACAAGGAATAGATTTCCGTTATAGTATGTTGGTATACATCTTGATCCCGTATGGTTGGCCATCCAGGCTTTGCCATAGACTGTTTCCCATTTCTTTTTCCCATCTAATGTAAGAGCAATTAGGACATCCGAACTGTCTTTTCTTCCTGTTACATATACAGCATCGTTGGTAACAGTTGCTGAAGAATAACCATCTCCCATTCCAACGGTTTCCCACAAAAGTTTGGGTCCGCCAACAGGCCACTTTTTTTGCAATCCCGTTTCATTATAAATACCCGTGCGATCGGGTCCGCGCCATTCATAAAGCTGGCAGTAAACAATAGTCACAGAAGTTGTGCAGAATAATAGTGATAAAAGTAATTTTGGAAAGATTGATTTCATAACTTACATTAAGTTTGATGATTAATGATTTAAAATAATTATTTCAATAATATTTTTCCCAATATAACCATTAATTATCGTTTACAAAATGCTGTATTATTTTGAGAGACCTGGCTTATTGAGTAATTTTTTTAACTATTATACTATCTCTTCATTGCAAGATTGATTTCTATATCCATTCAGGGAGTGCAGCCCCAATTGAGTGTAATCTTAAATGCAAAGAATGAGTGTTTTGAAATAGTGGATAGAGGAAGAAGATATATCCTTAAGCCACAGCATCAGTTGTACATGGAGATGCCTGAAAATGAAGATTTGATAATTTTCTTCAATAAAGAGAGCAACTCGAACACCTTGGGTTAGGCGCAGCATCATGAACAAAGCTGACCGTGTTCCGAGTCATTTCGATAAAATCAAACAGATAGAACCCTTCCGAGATCATCTTGATGTTAGCCAGCAAGAGAGCTTCCAGTTGCGAGTTCCTCATGCTACCGGTCGAAGTGAGCAAGAGCTTGTATATGCTATTTGAAGTCGATCAAGAGCGATTGCGCGTCATCCCCAAGATCAAATTTCAAGGCCGCCCGCTTTGGTGCATTCTGGAGCTCGACCGGTAAATCGAAGAGCCACCAGACTGTCTGGGTATCTTTAATATTCCAGCCGATGAAACTCTTTCCTGTGGCCGCCAGTTCCAGTTGACTCATGAGCACAGGCTTCCTTTCTTGCGGCGACACCAACGGTCGGTCGTCAGTTTGGGCCACCGGGGCAAAGGGCATATCGCCGACGAGAAGATTCAGATCAGAATTCTGGGGTTTTGGCCCCGGTCGGAACCACAGTAGGATGGACTCGGGTGCAGTAAATCGCATCTCAACTACCACCGGAGTTCCATTCATAGTCACATTCGGAAACCGCTCCCTGGTGCCGAGGTTCACCGTGAGCCGTACGTTTTTAATCTGGATGACATCACCAATGGCGTACTTCTGCGAAGCTGGTACCTGTTGGGCAGCGCCCAAAGCAAGCATTGTCGATACTGCAATAATAAAAATGACGATTTTACCACCTTTACTCATGATTTTACAAAATTAGATTTTACCTACTTTTAAAGGGTTTAGGTATTCCCAATATATTAACTTTTATGTTAATTCTTGTTAAGTATAATGTCTTTAAAGTTATCACTGCCGCCTCAAATTACCGCCAACTCAATATACTCAACTCGTTACGTTTATTTAAGCTTTAGACGAAACCCATACAAGATGTAAACATCCTGATAAAGAGGCGCCTATCAATTTGTTAGTGCTTTTCATCAAATTGTGATTATCGATATTTATTTAATTCTATTACTATAAAAACGAAGTATAATTGGTAAATAAAAATGTATAATTTTTATTAAATTCAAATTTACAACTATATAAACAGAAAGACAATTATATTTCAAACAGTTATTTTTTCTATTATTTATTTGACATTCAATGTATAAATTAGTACTTTAGTAGTTAACTATATTGAAATTTTGTCAAAAATCTAACGAGGGATTTATTCCAATTTTGCAGTCTATTTAGTAGTTGGGCGGTTACAATATAAACTCAAACGCTAACATATGGCAATCCTTTTGACGAAGACGCCCGCGCGATGGAGAACGGCGGCGGCGATACTTTTGCTCTCCCTGCTCGGATCCTGCATTCACAAGACTTTCAATCTCGATTTCCACGAGGGAACGGACATGGAGGTCGTTCCATCTCCGGACGGTCGGCAATTCGCGCTTCAGCTCTGGCAACACATCTGGGTAGTTGATTCGGCCGGCGGTGAAGCTCGTCGAATCACGAATCCCATCGAGCCTCCTGACCAGCACTGGTTCCCACGCTGGTCGCCCGACGGTCGCTATATCGTCTTCTCGTCTCTGCGGCGCGATGCCGGCCTGCTCATCGTCCCTGTGTCCGGTGGAGAGCCCCGGCGCCTGACAGACGGCCCATACGACTGGTGGCCGAGTTGGTCGCCCGACGGCGAGACGATCGCATTCTGCCCCCTGATCATCGGCGGCATCTGGACGATCCCTGCGAGCGGGGGCATGGCGCACCGTCTGACTCCTGACACACTTGACGCGGGGAACCCGGCGTGGTCTCCCGATGGTCGATGGATTGCGTTCAACTCAGGAGGACGACTTCATGTCGTCAGCGCCGATGGCGCATCAATCAGGCAGCTGACAACTGGACCCAACGACAAGGCTCCCTCATGGTCACCGTCCGGCCGAGACCTATTTTTTCTGTCAAGACGTTCGGACAGGCTGCAGGTCTGGTTCGTCTCTGCTGATGGAGGTGAACCCCGACGGCTGACCAACGACGAGGACGTGAACGAGTATGCACCTCAATGGCTCCCTGGACGAAACTTGCTGGTTTATTCGGCTGGCGGTAAGATCCGCACTGTTGATCCCACGACCGGGACGCGAGATTCAATCCCGTTTCAGGCGAGGCTCACCCTCCCACGTGTCGTTTACGCTCGCAGGTCACCGTCTATAATGGCACCTGGTGCCCGCGTGCAGGTTCGCGGGATTTCACGACTAGCACCATCTCCGGACGGCAGCCGGCTCGTTTTCGCTGCCTTGGGTGATTTATGGCTTCGTGAAGCGGACGGTCGTGTGAGACAGCTCACGACGGGAAGCGCCTCCGACAAGGACCCCGCCTGGTCTCAGGATGAGCTTAGGCTCGCCTTCGTCTCAAACGAGAAGGGTGATTATCAGGTGTTCACACTTGACCTCGGCTCCGGTGCGCGGCGGTGCGTGACTAGTGGCTCAGGATACGCAACAGCGCCTGTGTGGCATCCGTCCGGTGATAGTATAGCCTTCGTTTTTTCCACTGCGCCCAACCGAGGTCGCCTTTCACTCAAGATCGTCGCCACTCAAGGTGGCCCCAGTCACGAGCTCGCGCGGACTCAAGCCATGGACCTCCGACCACTGCTATGGACGACCGATGCCGGCCTCCTTTACGCAGAACTGGCCTACCGAACCGGAGAAGGAGGCCTCGTCACGAGGATTCAAAGGTTCTCGGGAGGTGTGCCAGAGCCTTTCATAGCGGATTGGCCGAATGCTCAGCTCGATTTCCTGGCAGTGTCGCCTGACGTCCGGCAACTGGCCTTTGTGAAACAGGGAGAGTTGCGCGTGCGCGTGCTTTCCTCAGACTCTGCAGAACGGATCGTACGAGGACCTGCAGCGTTTTTCCCCGCCTGGGCCGGCAATAGACAGGTCGTGTACTTGAGCGGAGGAGAGGTGCGTCGCTTCGACATGGCCAGCGAAACAGACAGACGTTTGTCTCTTGATCTCTCCTACACCGTACCACGGCCTCACGCTAAGTTGCTGCTCCGTAACGCCCGCCTGCTCACACCGGAGCCCCGGGAGGGGCTGTGGGATCTGCTGCTCGGTGAGGGCATGATACAGTCAATCCGACCGGCAGGGCATGGGCCGGTTGCTGATTCGATCGTAGACCTTGCCGGTCGAACGGTAATCCCCGGGCTCATCGACGCGCACGTGCACATCTTCCGAGGCGTCTTTCCCCACGAGGGGGTCCTTTACTGGGGCATTACATCCGTTGGCGATGCCGGCAGCGAGGGCCACGAGACGGTCGAACTGTCCGAAGCCATCGAGAGTGGACGGCAGGACGGACCGCGCATCTTCCCGGCGGGGGGTTTTTTTGTGAAAGGTAAAATGAACGCATTTCCCCAGTTCCTTCGCGTGGACACTCTGACACAATTGTCTCGGTACATCGACCATTTGGTAGGTCTCGGCGCGACACATGTAAAAGCTTACGATCGCTGGGACCCTTGGCTCCAGGCTGCAACGGTACGTATCGCCCACGAACATGGTTTACCGGTACTTTCTCATTCCCTTGGACCGGCGGTCGTGGCTGCCGGCCTGGATCGGAAGGAACACGCATTTTACGAGAGTACTACCGGGGAGGCCACACTAAAGTTCCGGCAGGATGTAATCGCGATTCTCCGCCAGGCAGGGGTGACGTTGACGCCCACACTCGTGTGGGCTTACGTAGAAACCCCAGATGGACGCGCTAGATTACGATCCTCCTTGTCGGACTCCACGGTGTCGGGCTTCCTGCTGCCCTCGAAGCTGGCTTTCCTCACACGGCAGCTCGAGCAGGCATCACCCACGACTGCAGGTTGGACCTCTGAGACGCTGAAGGCAATGCGAGCTAACGTTGCCGCCTCCGCCGCTGCCGGCGTACCGCTCGCCGCCGGGACGGACCAACCTGATGCGCTACTAGCACTGCACTGGGAGCTGGAGTTGCTTGTAGAGGCTGGTTTGACGCCGTTAGAAGCCCTGAAAGCGGCGACTCGGGGTGCTGCAGCGGCGCTCGGAGTCAGCGACCGCCTCGGTGTCATTGCTGAGGGCGCCGTCGCGGACCTGGTGGTCCTGAATTCGGACCCCTTGCAAGACATCCGCAACACACGCCGGATCTGGGCGGTCATCAAGCAAGGCCAAATCGTGGATCGCGAAGCGCTGCTCATGCAGGCACGCAAGCGACATGTTATCCGATGACAGGCATGCCGGCTTCGAACGAGACATTTGTGGTGAGTGCGACAAGTGATGGATGGAATTAGCACTGTTGATTTTCAGTGGTTCTTGAAATTTTTTAAGATTTATTGTACCTTTCCTCCTCATAACCTGAAAAACCATGAGTTATACCAGGCGTTCATTTGTAAAAACTGTCAGTTTGGGAGGAGTGGCCATTGCCTCTTATCCCTATTCCAACGTACTGGCAGATATACCCATGACTGTGGAGGTATTGAATCCATACAACCGCGTTCCCGTAAGCCTTATCATAGACGATTCTACCTGTCTCGTTAACATGGCACACTTTGGAATCCCTCAATTTGCTGAGATATTTCCCACTCAGTATAAACAGGACTGGCGAAAGCTTCCACGGGAAATTCCTGACAGCTTTGTAAGAGAGTTTGGTGAATGGTGCCTTGAAAACGGGGTAAAAGGAAAATACAGTATTGTCCCTTACCCGGCTTGCACAGGCTGGGTGAATCGCTTTATCCCGGGATGGACAAAACGGGAATTGGAAGATAGCCTGAATCTCATACGCGAGATTATCGTACCCGGCTGGGATATTCATCCCGAAATGGTCAGTCACACCCGTGTGATCGATATTAAAACCGGAAAGCCTTTCCCTTATCCAACACCTGACTATATGGAAAACTGGGAATGGAGCCAGACAAAAAGTGCAGATGAACTGGCTGCATACCAGGCGTATGCCCTCACAATTTTAAAAGAGGCCGGCCTGCCCTGTGAAGGACTTACAACACCCGGAGGCTATGGCGGACGAAATCAGAATAATTTAGCTCTTGGCACACTGGATGCTGTGCGGGATGTTTATGGAGCCGAAATACCACATTTCTTCCGTGATCTTTTTACCGAAAAAGGAAAGAGTGTTGCACCTCAGGTGTTGCATCCCTCTGACCTCAATGGCACAAACCCGAAATGTGTTGTCTCCATTCCGGGATGTACCGACGATTGGTTTGGCGGCTGGGACGGACTGGTTCCGGGAAATGCCGATAAGTTCATTACAGAAGACCTTTTGTCGGGACGAATGGTAGATGTGATTGACAGCGGGGAACCTGCCATTATAGTATGTCATTGGCTCGGGATTTATTTCAATGGCGACCGGGTTGGTTTTAATATACTTAAACAGGTTAAAAAAAGGCTCGACCAGAAGTACGACCATCTCAACTGGATGAAACTAAGTGAGATTGCCAGGTACTGGGCAGCAAAAGAACTAACAACTATTGCAGTAAACGGAAATAGAATGACATTAAAAGCGCCTTTTTCCACTCCCGGCTTCACTATTAAACTGAATTCCGCAGTCCGGGATCCCGGGAAAAAAATTGGAGAAGCAGAAATAAAACCATTTGTAAGAGTTAAAGATTTAAAGGCACTTAGGTCCGATACCTGGTATTACGATAAAACAGGTTCAGTACTGTGCTTTAACCTGGAAAAGGGATTAAGCGAGCTGGTCATATAAGTATTCTTGTACAATCACTATTTCGCTCCGACCCACGGTACAAGCCCGGAGGGATAAAAATTAATATCCATCGCTTTAAAACGCTCACCCTGTTTTCCGAGCCTTACTTTATACTCATCCCAGTTTCTTGCTGAGGAGGGTGTCCATCCTATTTCGGCATAGCCGGGAAGCCGGGGAAAACCCATATACTCAATATCATCCATTTTCGTGATAGTCTCTGTCCATAACGGAGCTTCAATACCTAAAACATTCTCTTTTTCAACCCCGGGAACAAGCGTTGCCGGATCCCATTTATATGCATTATCAACTTCAATATAGGCGGCCCAGTGCAGTCCTAACGGTGTATTTTTATCATATTGCATGTCGAGGTAAGCTTTTATTGCAGGTGACATTAAAATTTTTGCACCCTGACCAACTGCCATGTTTGCATTTTTAACATTCGCCCAGTGCTGTGCAACGACATTGGGTTTCAGGCTTGCAATTGATATATCATCCCACCCGATAACCTGCTTACCATGTGACAGCACTATTTCCTGCACCCTGTTGATAAAGGGAATATAATCCTCTTTTTTAGTAGAATTCGATTCATCACCGCCAATATGGATATACGGGCCAGGGGTAAGCGCCGCCAGCTCCCTTACAACATCGTCAATAAATTTATAGGTGATCTCTTTGCCGGTGCACAAGGAGCTGAATCCCACTCTTGTGCCGGTGTACAGCTCCGTTGCTTTTCCGTTGCAATTGAGTTCGGCATACGATGCCAGCGCTGCATTAGTATGGCCCGGCATATCAATTTCAGGCACCACCATTATATAACGCTCCTTTGCATAATTCACAATTTCGGTATATTGCTCCTGTGTATAATAACCACCCTTGCCGCCGCCCACCTGTGTGCTGCCGCCATGAGCAGTAAGATTCGGCCACGATTTTATTTCTATCCTCCATCCCTGATCGTCAGAAAGGTGCAGGTGTAATACATTCATTTTATAGAGGGCCAGAAAATCAATAAAGCGCTTCACATCATCAACACCAAAAAAATGGCGGGATACGTCGAGCATGGCGCCACGATAAGAATAGACCGGATAATCAATAATTGTACCTGTTGAAATTTTCCAGGGACCATCCTGTTTTGCAGTCAGTTCAATATTTGCCGGTAAAAGCTGCCGGATTGTCTGAATGCCCCGGAATAATCCAGCCGGGCCATTAGCTGCCAGTTTTACCAGTTTTTTTGTAATAGTCAGTTCGTACCCTTCTTCCCCAAGCTTTGCGTCGGCGGCTGAAGTTGTAAGATAAATATTGCCCGCCCGTGGAGCTTTGGAGGTTGATTTTACCTCAAACCCAAAACCTGTTGCCGGTTTTAGTCTGTCGGCCAGGTATTGACCGATTTGTTTCAGTTCATCGGATTCACCCTGGATATAAATATCTGTGCCTGCCTTTAATGTAAAGGATTCTCCGGTGGTAGTAATTGAAACAGGTTTGGGGATAATGCTTTCTTTTGAAAGGTCCTCCGGTGTTTCTGCCGTGCATGACATCTGGATCAGTTGCATGATAATAATAAATAATGTTGCAATTGCGCTGTTTTGTTTTTTGTTAACCATAGCTCAGTAAATTATTTGGGATTAAGGTATGGAATTTATTTGCGTTTTCCTGCTTTGGGCCTTTTTTGCTCATTACACTCACTGAAGTAACTTTTTCCAAATTTATTATAATCCTGTAAACTTTTATCTGTTTTTACGATAATTGAATTCGCTGAAAACATGTTTATATTTGTTGTAGCAACTTCAATGAACTTACTAATAAATACTGATAAAGATGACCGACAGAACTATTATTAAAATACTGATTTGTCTGATCGTATCTGTTACAGAAGCAAATCTGCTTTTTGCCCAGAACAACCGGGACAGGACGATCCGGCAAGGAACTGTCCTCCAGAAGAAGGACCCTCCTCTGCTCGTTCAGATCCATAATCCGAATGAAAACCTGTATCCTGCCCACGATCCGGTTATGATAAAACAGGACAGTGTTTATTATCTGTTTACTACCGGGGGCGGCGTTGCTTCCAGTACTGATATGATAAACTGGAAAAGAGAAAAAAATGTCTTTGAACAGGCTCCTGCATGGATAACCCAAGATCTCATCCCCGGTTTCAGGGGTGGAGGTGGTTATTGGGCTCCTGATATTCAGTTTGTTAATGGAACTTATTATTTATATTACTCGTTTTCTGCTTTTGCAAAAAACACTTCTGTAATTGGTGTTGCCACCAATAAAACACTCCATCCCGCCGACACTAACTTTAAATGGGTTGACCATGGAATGGTTATTCAGTCAATCCCCAATAAGGATATGTGGAACGCTATCGACCCAAATCTTATTATGGACGGAAGACAGGGATGGCTTGTTTTCGGTTCTTTCTGGGATGGGATAAAAATGGTTAAACTGGCTCCGGATCTGCTGTCTGTTGCAAAACCGGAAGTCTGGTATACCCTTGCCCGGCAACCCAGAACATTTGCACTTGATGATACCGATCCCGGTGACGGAACTATTGAAGCTCCATTTATCTTTAAAAGATTCCAGTACTTCTACCTTTTTATATCGGTTGATTATTGCTGCAGAGGTCTTAATAGTGATTATAAAGTACTTGTCGGCCGCTCCAGAACTGTTGAGGGTCCTTACGTTGACAGGGAGGGCAACCTGTTAACCCGCGGTGGCGGAATGATTGTAGCACAGGGAAATGTCGACTGGGCCGCTGTCGGTCATTGCGCTGCATATACATTTAATGGAAAAACATATCTGATAATGCACGGCTATGACAAATACGACAACGGGCGCTCAAAACTCATAGTAAAAGAAATAAAATGGGACAGGGCTGAATGGCCAACTATTGATTTGTAAGTAGATTCTGAATGTCCAATTAATTAAAATATTAATTATGAAAAGGTTTATTGTTTTTATTCTCGTTTTATTCACAATAACTGTTGTTGTAAAACCACAAATTCCACCCCAGACTAAACGCCCTGCCCAGACCGGAATAGTTAATCTGGATAGTCTGCGTTGGCGCGATATGTGTATTCTTCCTGATCCGGTATCTAAAACTTACTATATTGTAGGTCCCGGTGGCAGGAGCGTAAGGTGTTATACCAGCAAGGACCTCAAAAATTGGGAAGGACCTAAAATGATCTATACTGCACCTCAGGATGTCTGGGGTGAAATTCCTATTGTCAGCATCTGGGCCCCTGAAATGCATTTCTACAAAGGGAAGTATTACCTCTTCCTGACTTTCGATACACGCAATAAATTATGTGAGCAGTGGCTTAACTGGGAGCGTAATGGTCGCGTTACGCGTGGATCTCAGATCCTGGTCAGCGACTCACCAACAGGCCCATTCATTGCTTTTCAAAAACGCTCTACCCTCCCGGTCGATATGATGACTCTCGATGGTACTCTCTATGTCGAAGACGGAATTCCTTACATGGTTTATTGCCATGAATGGGTACAGGTTACCAACGGTGCTGTCGGTTACGTTCAACTTAAAGACGATCTCTCCGATATTGTTGGTGTACCGAAAAACCTGTTTCGCGGAAGCCAGGCTCCCTGGAGCAAGATAAGCGACCAGTATGGTTGTAACGTAACCGATGGCCCATATTTTTACATGGGCAAAACCGGGAAATTATATATGACCTGGACAAGCGGAGGATACGAAGGCTACACTTGCGGTATAGCAATATCAGAATCAGGAAAGCTGGCAGGCCCATGGAAACAACAAGTCGAACCTCTTTATAAAAATGACGGAGGTCATGGAATGATCTTTAAAACTTTCGAAGGAAAAATAATGCTGATACTCCATTCTCCCAACAATATGGGATCTCGTCCGCGTATTTTTGAAATGGAAGATACCGGTGAAACTCTCAGGGTTGTTAAAGAATTCACAGGTAATTAAAATAAGGGCGCACGACTCTGGACGCACGACGCAAGGATATAATTGTCGTGTGTCTTGTGCCGTTAGTCGTGTGTCTTTTTAAAGAACTCTTCCTGAAGTTGTTGTATTGTGTTGTCTTTCTTAAGGAATTTTATTAATTCTGCAAGCTGGCCTGCATCGCTGGTGATTAACAATTCTCCAAGTCTTTTATTTGGTGTGTTAACATCACTGGCAAAATGATTCGGGTACTTTGCATACCACCAGATACCGGTGTAGCCAAATGGTAATTTACTCAATCTGTCCTGATCTAAACCCGATTCATTTTTCAAAGCTTCCTGATCAACAAGAGCCGGATTAATATAATACATCATTGAGGTCTCCTCCTCCCCTGCATGTCCATCCAGTTTGGCTTTTTTTAACGATTTAATCTCTGGTCCGTTTACCGGATCATTTCCCGGCCGGAACATTACCACTACATAATCCTGCTGTTTTGCGAGTTGCGACTGACAGAAATACTGAAGGAAACTGCCATTTCCGCCATGTCCGTTTAACAGAATGATCTTTTTTAATCCGTTCCTTGACAATTCCTTGCACGTCTCTTCCAGCATTTTCCACATTAGTTCATTACTGTAAGCAATCGCTCCCGGCTGATGTGTTGCTTCAAAAATCTGCCCCACAAAATATGGAGGGAAAATCACAGCATATTCTTTTTCTGCAGCATGAAACGCAACTTCTCTTGACTCATACAAATCTGAACCAAGAGGAAGATGTGGTCCGTGTTTCTCTATTATCCCAAGCGGAATAACGCAGACTCCACCCGCAAGATCAACGGCTTTTGCAAACTTTGGTGATGTTAATTCTTCCATTTTGAATGACAGGCTGGTTTGCTGTGCAAGAAGAACTGTTGTCAGGAATAAGGCCGGTAAAAAAACTTTTAACTTTTTCATAATCTTTTTATTTTGATAATTTATAGTTTGTGTCAGTCTGTTTTTTAACAAAGTATAAAAACTCTGAAGGTTCCCAAAAATGCTGTAAATTGGTTTTGTATAATTAAATACATCACGAGTAAAGATAGAGAAATATTATTTATCCGACTTTTTCGCTACGTTTGACATGTGCAGTCATAAATATTTGATTGATGAGTCCATTTCTGTTGTTTGTTATCATTCTTACTTATTTTTCTATCCTGATGGTGATTTCCCATTTTGCTTCCAGGCACATAAGGGATACCTCCTTTTTTGACGGAGACAGGGCTTCTCCCTGGTTTTTGGTTGCTTTTGGTATGATCGGCTCTGGTATTTCTGCTGTCTCCCTGGTCTCAATTCCGGGGAATGTAGGTAATAACAATCTTTATTATTTCCAGTTTATCCTCGGAACAATAGTGGGTTATCTGTTCATTGCTTTTGTGTTAACCCCTATTTATTATAATCTTAAACTGGTTTCTATTTATACTTACCTGAATATCCGCTTCGGCAATGTTACTTATAAAACAGGCTCGCTGTTTTTTTTGGTCTCTCAATCTTTCGGTGCTTCTCTCAGATTGCTTTTGTCTATTAAAATTTTACAATATGCTTTTTTTGACGCATTACACATTCCCTTCTTTGTAACCATAATTGTGGTTCTAATTCTTATTTGGTTGTATACCAACAAATCAGGGATTAAGACAATTGTCTGGACAGATGCCTTGCAGTCCCTGTTTCTGATTACGGTTATTGCCATTTCAATTCTTACAATTAAAAATTCTTTAAACCTTTCGCTTTCCGAAATGGCAAAATCAATTGTACACCACCCATATGCAAAAGTTTTTGATTGGGATATACATTCCGGATCCAATTTCTTCAAACAATTTATATCCGGCTTGCTTATTACTGTAGCTTTGGTAGGTCTTGACCAGAGTATGATGCAAAAAACACTTACAGTTAAAAATTCAAAAGACGCAAAGAAAAACGTTTTAGCCTTCAGCTTTTTTATAGCATTTGCTCAAACGATGTTTTTGGGTCTGGGGATATTGATTTATTTATATGCTGAACGGTATGGAATTAATCTTGCTACTCAAAACGGACAATTTGTGAATACCGACGATCTTTATCCTTTGCTTACTTTGAATTATTTCGGTAAAATAGGGGCAGTCGCTTTTTTAATTGGGGTTATCGCTTCCACATTTGCAAGTATTGATTCCTGCATCGCCGCATTAACAACTGCTTTCAGCTATGATTTTATGGACATCGAAAATCAACCGCACGAGAAACGAAAAAAAATAAAAACCATGGTGTTGCTTGGAGTAAATATTGTGATGTTTCTCATCGTTATGTCGTTCTGGAACAGCCAGGGAGCAATTATCAACACAATATTCAAAATTGCCGGTTATACCTATGGCCCTATTTTAGGTTTATATCTGACAGGATTATTTTCCAAAATTAAGTTTAAAGAGAAATGGGTTCCTGTTGTTTGTGTTGCAGCAGCATTGTTTACCTGGTTGCTGAATGAATATTTCATTCGGACATTTAATTTTGATTTCGGGTTTATGAATATTTTTATAAATGCATTATTGACTATTATGTTTCTAATAATCATTAAAAAGAAAGCTTAATGGTACCGGAAGAAAAGTTTGCAATCCATCAAACAACAGATCCCCAAAAAATTGCGGTTTGTGCACTGATGATGTCGAATTCAGATCCGTGGATTACGCTTGAAATGAATTATGACCTGTGCCTTAAAGCATTTGAAGGCCTCTGGAGGGAGATTTATGTTGTCGAAAATGAAAAAGAAATAGCCGGCTTTGTAATCATTCAGGTCTGCGGAACCTTTTCTGGTTATATTCAAACAATTTGTATAAGTGAAGCTCATAAAGGTCAGGGAATCGGGACAAAACTCCTGCAATTTTGTGAAGAAAGAATTCTGAAAATTTCACCAAATATTTTTATTTGTGTTTCTTCTTTTAACAAAGGTGCTATCAAACTTTATTATGAATTTGGTTTTAAACTGGTAGGCGAATTGGATAATTTTGTGAAAGAAGGATTCACTGAATTGCTTCTCCGCAAAACAGTCAGTCCGTGGGTTGGATATCGCGTTCAATAATAAATACTCTTATGCGCAAACAATTACTGCTTTTATTTATTCTCCTATCTGCTTTTAATTTTATATCAAATAGTCAAAATGTAAAGCAGAGGGGAGCAAAGGCAAACCTTAAAGTTGAAATAGATAGTATCCTCCAAAACCAGGTTGATCAGGATAAAATTCCTGGTGCTGTAATCCAGATAAAAAAGGGGAATCAGATTATTTACAAACATGCTTACGGGTATGCTCAGAAATATGATTATAACCATAAACAGCTTAACCCGCCGGAGAAAATGACCGTTAGCCATCTTTTTGACATTGCTTCTCTCACAAAAGTTATCGGCACGACAACCTCAATCATGTTATTGGCCGACAAAGGGCTTATTAGAATTGATGATCCTGTTAGCAGGTATATTAAAGCTTTTGAAACACCGGAGAAAAGAGATATTACCATCCATCATCTTCTTACACATACAGCCGGTCTTTATGAATGGTATCCGCTTTATTACTGTTCTTCCAATAAACAGGAATCTTATAAGTTAATTGGAGAGTTGCCTCTGATGTTTCCTGTTGGGGCACAGCGCCGCTACAGCGACCTTGGATTTGTTCTTCTGGGTGAAATTGTTGAAATTGTCTCCGGCCAGTCTTTAGAGCAATTTATGAAATGGAATATTTTTCGCTCGCTGGGAATGAAAAACACAACTTTCAATCCTCTTACATCAGGTCGTTATAGAAAAATAGTCGCAACTTCTCCAGGCAATCCTTATGAAAAAAGAATGGTTTATGATTCTACGCTTGGGTTTAAAGTAAAGGAGATTGATCCGGCACAATGGAATGGCTGGCGTAACTACACACTGAGAGGAGAGGTAAATGATGGAAATGCCTGGTATGCCAATAGTGGAATATCAGGTGCTGCAGGATTGTTTTCTCCAGTCAATGATCTGCAGATGCTGATTGATCTGCTTGTTAATAAAGGAAAGGTGGGCTCCAGGCAATTTATTTCTGAAAATACAATTGAAACCTTTTTGACAAAAGACAATTTTAATAATGGTCTTGGCTGGATGATGGATCCTGATAATTCTTTTATGAAGAACGGACCCGAAGGTACTTTTGGCCATACCGGCTTTACAGGAACCAGTATTGCAGTTATTCCCCAAAATAACATCTCTGTTATTCTATTGATCAATCGTCAGAATATAGGCCTATTGAATAACGGTGAATATTATAATGTAAATCCCGTGCGACTGCAGGTATTCAATGCAGTTTTAAAATATTGCAGATAATTGGTCTGAGGAGTTCCTGACCAAATCTTTGGCTTTGAGTTGAATTGTCCTATAGGGGTCCAAGCCTTGCGTAGAGGCTCGATCCAACTTTGTAGTTCGTTTGTTGATCTTTTCAGTAAGTCTCTTGCTTTCAGCAGTTGGCTAATATCTACAACGCAGTTGATATTATCCAAACCGCAGTTCGTTATTTTAATCTTTCAGTAGGCTTGTTCTAAACTGCAGTTGTCAGGCATGACAACCGCAGTTTAAATATTCATAAAAAAGGTAGGCTATTCCTAAAAGCTATCAGGTTATTAACAATTATGCCAATATTCCTTTGAACTCTATTTTTTCCCCTCCTGACTTCCGCACTGGGACACCCAAAATTATTTATTATTCATTACCGTCGGTTTTAACCGACGGTTAGAGATATTACTTTTCATGGGACTTTAGTCCCTCATCTTTTTGTGGTATTGGGCTTAATCCCTTTATGAGTGTGACTTTGAACAAACATGCCTTAAAACTAGAAAGCCTCCCTGGGACACCCAAAAAAAACACTCTTTATATTATAATAAACTCATTATCAGTGATGTTTTTTTGCAGCTAGAAAAAATGCGGAAGTCAGGAAAAAAGTTTCATTGAATTTAACTCTATAGCCGATAAACGCCCATAGCCAACATAATCAGAATATACACATCCGGTATCAATATTTATTACAGGATTGTTTTCTTGAATTCTTCTCTTGCAAGAAGATTCTGAGATAGGTGAATGTCCGTGAATAATAGTTTTATCTCTTAATGTTGGATTTGAATATTTTTCTTTGCGCGTCCATATCATGTGATATTTATCTTCGAATGGATTACTTATTTCATCATTAAATCCGGCATGTACAAAAAGAAAGTTCTTATATGAATAATAAAATGGTAACGCTTTGAAAAAATCTATATAAAATTTGGGGAGGTCCTTCAATGAATTGATTTTAAAACTCTCCATTGTTTTGGAACCGCCATTCTGAATCCATAATGAAAAGTGTTCTTCATTACCTATTGCATCAAGCAACATTGATTCATGGTTGCCAATCAGAGGGATAATATCAAACCCCTTTTGCTGTAGTTCAATTATATAATCAATAACTTCCTTGCTTTGATTTCCTCTGTCAATATAGTCTCCAAGCAAAATGAGTTTATCACCATTGTTGATCTCAATTTTGTATTCAACTAATTCCCGGAATGAATCAAAACAGCCGTGTATATCTCCTATTGCAAAGAGTCTTTCGTTCATAAATCTGAAACATTAGTACTCAAATGTAACCTGCTGGAAAGCCTACCTTTTTTATCTCCACAAGGATCATCGTATCGGCAAAATTAAACTTTTCTTATAATATGCTTAAAAGAGGATCTTATATTTATAAACCAGGCGGGACTGGCTGGAAGGCTTTGGGGCTTTGTGTTAAAAGGTTGGCAAGGTGAGTGCTGCAAATGTGCCTGACAGCAGCAGGGATGGTGTGTGAGAAGGGACAACTTTGTTTTTTGTTGTTTTAAAAATCCCTTTGATATATCGGAAAAGCTCTTTGATAAATTTATAAAAGACTTTTATATTTTGAATTATGCCTCTTGTTTATTGATAAATGCCTTTACTTATTTGAAAAAGCCCTCTCCTTTATTTGTTTTTGCCTTCGCTTTATTTACAAATTACTTTTATATATCGATAAATTACTTAGGCATTATTACAAATTTATCTTGGTTTGGTAAATTTTAGTCCGCTTACCTGCTTGTATTGGGCGCCTGTTGCTCCAAATACAGATTTGATGTACGTTTTTACGTCGGATGCTATATCCGGTAAGCCTGTAATATTTTTGTACAACACATCGTTTCTTGCAATACGGGCGATGCTTAATGGTGTAGAGGTTGTTACAACGGCACTGTTTTTTGTTTTTAAATCATTGTACAGGGTTGAAAGAGCTGTAACTTTTAAATCAGCATTGTCCGTATTAGCTGCTGCAGTAATTTTGAATCAAGGTAAAGAAACTTGAGTTTACATTTCTCTAAGTAAATTGCATATTTTACTTAAATAATTATTTTGAGATCAATTGTGTTTTAAAACAATTCTTCTGGCTTATTTCACCTCATATTCTATTTTGCCTGTAACCGGAATTCCACTTGAAGTGATACCTTCAACAATTATCTTATAAGTTGAAGAAATATCAGCGTTAAAATATTTCAGAAGATAATCTTTGTTGGTTACCACTTTTATATTTGGAAACCAGTATAAATTGGATCTTAAATCAGGCCTATAATCGGATTGTAGTGTAGAACTATGCTTCGGTGAATAAAAAATCCTTGGGGCATCATAACCTGAAATCTTAGTACTTACGGAATAAGAAACTGGTTTGTATGTAATATCTCCAGAAGTTTTGGTAATAACTGAGATTACACCATTTGCTCCGCGGACTCCATATGCTGCAGCTTTTTCGGACATTATAACATCAACTCTGTCAATCCAATGAAGAGGTATAGTTGATATTTCAGCATACGAAACTACTATACCATCCAGTACGAAAAGGGGTTCGGAACCCATTTCAAATGACGATCCATATCCACGAATTCTAATTCCTGATCCTTGCTTTACAGAATATACTCCTGCCACTCTCCCGATTAGTAAGTCCTTAATACTTCTAAAGCTTTCTAGTTCTGGAGTAATTATTACTTCTTTATCAGGCTGCCCATAGACCGTTCGACTTTGGTTAACATGGCTTTCCCTTTGAGTTTCCTTCCTTTTACCGACAATTTTTACTTCATCTATCAAAATCGTATCCGAAAGGGTATATTTTTTTCTGATCGATTTTTTAACCAAATCCATTTCTTTTAAAAAGGTGAGATTTTCATTTAAGGGCTGATTCTCTTTTACTGGCAGGAATTTCCCGGTGGTAGCTACTTGGATTTTTGCTGGTGAATAATCGAGAGAATCAAGTATTACCCTGCCCTTGAAATTCCCTTTTTGGTCGGTGGCACTTACTATTACTTTAGCACTGCCTATCAGGTTATCCAGGTCTAGGTGAAATCTACCCGAAGAATCAGTCTGAACAGTGGTAATTATACTTTTTTTCCCCTGAAAGATGCCAATAGTCATATTGGAGTTTATTAAAGGCACATCAATAAGTGATTTTCTTAATCTCCCTGATATCGTAAATCCTGATTCAGGCAAGTATTTTATTCCTTTATATTTCCATTCAAAATCGCGCCACCCCTGTGTAAGCAGGAGCAGATCAAGATCCTTCAATCTATCAGGATTTGATGAATCAAAATAATAGGATGGTTCTTCAACCGGACCATGAACATCGGATTCGAGAAGGAACCATGAAGAAATTGTTGATGGAAATTGAGAAGCTCTGATTGTATAAATATTTTCAGTTGCTGATAATGACAGAAAAACTTCCTGTCCGGTTCCGAAATCTTCAAGTAAGGATAGTTTAACAGCAACCGAGTCACGTTGTTTATAAACCTTTTTATCAGTTTCAATTTTGACATTAACCCCTTCGTTGTTCTGAACGTAAATCAGTCGCTCACACAGAGGATGGTTATCAAGGCCAAATAAGGTTATCATAACAATTCCGTCAGGAAGCTCTTCAGCCGGAAGAATAAAGCTGTTATCGAGCGTATCTATTTTAACAATAAGTGCCTTTAAATATTTTTTATGTGCAGATACTGTAACCAAAAGGGAACGACCAAGAAATCGGGGTAGCGTTTCAGGATTTGTTTTTAGTGTTATTAAATACTCATTTAACTCATTGATTCGGGCATTTAAAACAAAACCCTTTGAAAAGCTTTTGGGGATTTCACGTTTAATTACATCTCCTTCAGAGTTTTTTACAACTGCATAATAGTTCAGACCAGAAACCGGTTTTAAGGTAAATATGCTCATACCAAGATGTGTACTCCTGAATGTTGTTATTAAATCTCCGGCGGACGAATAAACCTCACCCGACACGTTACATCCTGATCCGGTTATATTTACAGCTTTGAAAGCAACAATGGAAGAAACATTATCAACTAAAGAACCACCCTCAGGAAAGAAGCTGATTTCCAAGGCACTATCTGAGTATTTTATTGGATCAGAAAATTCTCCAACTGTATCAGCCCCGTTGATAATTGCAATGCTTTTATTGAAGAATAATTGATCACCGAAGTTCC
>JAUYBT010000052.1 GCA_030692905.1 Bacteroidales bacterium | reverse complement strand
TTAAGAAATTCCGTCAGAAATTTTGCAGCATTGGCATTCGCCGGACCGGTGATGTGCGGACCGCCAACCCGTGCCGTTGGCAATGCTTTTTTGACTGCATTGGAAGAATAATCGTAAAGCTTGCAATATTCTTCAACAGTTCCTCCCCAGTATTTAGCGTCCGGCTCATTCCAGAGTTCCCAGTACCATGATTCAACTTCAGGTTTACCATATCTTTCAACCGAATGTTTAACCCAATGGTAAATTAATTCTGCCCATTTATTATAATCTTTCGGGGGATATCTCCATCCGGTATAAATATCATCATACGGATCTCCCGGTTTCCAGTTGTGACTGTAAGGCTGCGGTTTTGAGGATAAAGCTTCGGGCATAAATCCCATCTCAACCAGAGGTTTCATCCGGCGTTCAACATAAGTGTCAAATATTTTATCAATAATTGTCCAGCCATATACCGCATTACCATTTGCATCTTCAGTATAGGCATTTGATGATCCCCATTTCAGCGCCGGCATCCCATCTCCGGAGGTTAAAAGATTATGTGCCCGGACATAAACGGGCACAGGGCTCAGTGCAGAGAGCTCAGAAAGAAGTTTTTTACCGTCTTTCATATAAGTATAGTTTGGTTCGTCATATCCAAACCATGCCCATACAGGATCCATTTTAGCTATCTCTTTCTGCAGGTCAATTGAAATGATTACCGGATTCTGAGAAGTCTGAGCCATGGAAAAACCTGAAAACAACAGAAATAGAAAAGTAAAGAGTTTGGGTTTCATGTTTTAATAATTACAATCATTTTTATTCTACAACATCAATTTCCACCGTTGCCCCATGTAATCCCGGAGATGATAAGGTAATTACAGCCTTACCCGGTTTATCAAGCGATTGGACATAAATCAGCATTTTCCCATGCCAGGTTTTCTGCTTATTGTCCTTATAATCTTCAATATTCCTTGGATTGGAATCTTCCATTCCCAGAATTCTCACCGGCCCGTTAACTTCACATGTAACTTCATTCTCTGCAGAGTAAACAGTATTCCCGGCATCATCGCAGAGGGTTACAAAAACATGAGCCAGATCCTGTTTGTCTCCCTTGAGGCTGGCTACATCACTTTTTGCAATTATCCTGGCCGGCATCCCGGTCGTCTTCAACTCATAAGAGGCAAGCTCTTTACCAGAAGTTCGTGCAACTGCTTTCAGAGTTCCGCTTTCAAAAGGTACATCCCAGGTGATTGCCCTGTTCTGAAAATCGGCCATCTTCTTTATCCCTAGCGACCTGTTATTAAGGGACAGTTCGACCTCAGCACAATTTGTAAAAACATTGACACTTATAGGTTGCCCCTGTTTCCAGTTCCAGACAGGATCGACCCTTTTGTGCGACCATAAGCTGATAGGGCCGTTGTCAGTCATCCGGTCGGTTGTCCCGATGAAAACCATCGGTTTTTCGCTCCACAGGCTCTGCCGGAAGTAAAATTCCGGTTTTTTATTCCCCGCAAGATCTATTATTCCGGAAGTACTGTGACGGCTTGGGAATTGTCCAGCTTCACCCAGATATTCGAACCCCGTCCACAGGAATTGTCCGATTACATAATCATTATCTGCCACAGCATTCCATGCATCAAGGGCCATCCCATTTTCACTTCCGTAAAAGATGCGTTTCGGGTATTTCTGATGATCGGGAGTATAACGGAATTCCTGGTAATTATAACCTGCAACATCAAGGGCTTCAGCATAACCCGATTCATTAGACATTAATGCTGAAGCCAGCCCTGCAGTTACCGGTCGGGTTGTGTCGAGCTGCTTAACAATGGCAACAAGTTCCCTGGCTATCTCCCCCAGCCTGTTGGCATTAGGCAATTTCTCATCAAACTTAGCCCATGTCTGAGGGTTAGCTTCGGTATTAAGTACCGGGTGTGTATATGGGTCATTCGGATAGTCAACTTCGTTACCGATACTCCACATTATTATTGAAGGATGGTTACGATCTCTTAATATCATATCTTTAAGATCTGTTCCGGCCCATTCTTTAAAGCTTACTGCATATCCATCCTTCCCAGGAGTTCCTTTGTTCCATCCTTCAATCCATTTCTTTTTAGGTAGTTCCCATTCATCGAAAGCTTCTCCAATTACAAGGAGTCCTTTTTTATCACAAAGCTCAAGAAAATCGGAAGAAAAAGGATTATGGCTTGTTCGTATGGCATTACAGCCCAACTCTTTCAGTATGTCAAGCCTGCGTTCGATCACCTGCCGGGGAACTGCAGAGCCAAGTGTTCCTGCATCATGATGCAGGCATATACCTTTCAGTTTGAGATTCTTGCCATTAAGAAAAAATCCTTTGTCAGCATCAAACGTGAAGTTGCGAAAACCGACAACGGTAGTCTGGCTGTCCAGAATTCCTTTGCCCTTAACAATTGTTAACAATGAATAGAGATTAGGATTATCTACGTCCCACAGCTTTGGACCATAAATCTCCATTTTTTGAATAATGATTTGGGGAAAAGAGCCAGGTATTGATAATTTTTGTGTTATTTTTTTCACAGTGTCAGTCCCGGATAACAGATAGTTTGATAATGTCACATCAGATGTTTTCCCGGATTCGTTAAGAATGCTGACTTCAATATCGAGTGTTGCTTTATCAGCTGATACTTCCTTCGCTACAGCGAAAACGCCCCATTGCTTAATATGAAGCGGTGATGTAAAAATCAGTTTTACGTCGCGGTAAATACCCGAACCTGTATACCAGCGGGAGTCACCAAATTTGGTGTGATCGACCTTGACAGAGATGAGATTTTCCTTCCCGAATTTAATATAAGGTGTTAAATCATATTGAAATGAAATATATCCGTTTGGCCGTTTGCCAAGGTAGGTTCCGTTAATCCAGACTTCACTGTTATTGTAAATTCCATCAAAACCGATAAATACTTTTCGGTTTTTTTCATTTGCAGGAATTAAGAATGATTTGCGATACCAGCCGATACCACCCGGTAAAAATCCTGTCCCACTTGCATTATCTTTGCTGAAGGGGCCTTCAATACTCCAGTCGTGAGGCAGATCGAGTGAGCGCCAGCCGGCATCATTTAAACCAGGATTCTGACCATCGGGAATATCTCCTTTATTAAATTTCCAGTCGAAATTAAAATTCTGAACTTCTCTACCCGATGGTTGTCTATGAATATTAGAATTTATTGATAATGCCATTATCAACATTAATGGAAAATAAGCGATTCTTCCCGGTTTCATAATAACATTTTTATATAATAAGATAATTATCAAAAATAATGAAAAATAAATATTATCCGGACAGGAATTTATGTTCCTGCTTCCTGATTGAATTAATTGCATTTTAACTAAAAAAATTTCATCTTTATCGTTTCAGCGAAGCATTATAGATTTGCATCATTTAACCGAATAGTCCCATGGCCAATTATCTGGAAAAAAGGACCCGCTAATGACTAAAGACAGCCATTATAACCTTGTAAGCAAACTCAAGCCCAGTAAAATAATCTTGCCGGTAATACTGGGATTGGCTGTTATTGGTTGGTTTATTTCCAGAGATATAAATACAGAAGTCCTCAATAAGCTGATCTTTACATGGAAATCTGTATTCTGGCTTTTAATTGCCTGGTTATGTATGATTTGCAGGGATCTTGGATATATGATCAGAATCCGGATCTTATCTGATAAGGATCTTACGTGGAGACAAGCCTTCAGGGTAATTATGCTATGGGAATTCACCTCTGCCATTTCACCTTCAACAGTCGGAGGGACAGCTGTTGCAGTTGTTTTTCTTCACAAGGAAGGAATGACTGTAGGAAGAAGCACTGCAGTTGTTCTGGCCACATCGCTTCTTGACGAACTTTATTTTGTGATCATGCTTCCTTTAATTCTTCTTCTCGTTGGAAAAACTGCACTATTTACAACATCACTTCAGGGTACAGGGATTTCTTTTCTGAATGAACTTGTCCTCTTTTCAGCTATTGGATACAGCATTATTTTCATATGGGTTATCCTTGTAGGATACGGCCTTTTTTTCAACCCGGAAGGGATAAGAAAACTTATAATAAATATTTTCAAACTCCCGATATTAAGAAGATGGCATGAAGCAGCAGTCAAAGCCGGTGATGATATTGTTGAGAGCTCCCATGAACTTAGGAAGCGAAATTTTTCTTTCTGGTTTAAAGCTATGACAGCAACGTTTCTTTCATGGACAGCGAGATATTGGGTTGTAAATGCGATAATTGTCGCTTTTTTTACTATTAACGACCATTTTCTGATCTTCGCAAGGCAACTTGTTACATGGATAATGATGATAATAAGTCCCTCTCCAGGAGGAAGTGGCTTTGCCGAACTGATCCTTGGCCGCTATATTTCAGATCAGATCCCTGTCGATCCGTTGATTGCCGGTAGTATAGCTCTTGCAATAGCTATTATCTGGAGAATAATCAGCTATTATCCGTATCTTATTATCGGTGCTTTACTTGTTCCCGGGTGGATAAAAAGAAATTTTGTTAAGCCAATCACTAAAAAGAAATAGTTTTTTAACTTATGAATGAGCGTGAGTATGTTTCCGGCTTGCGGGCTGGTGTAGGGGTTGTCTCGAAGGTAAAATAATCCCGTCATTTCAGGTACCATATCTGTATCAGCAAAATAAGAACAAGCATTACAGTAAAAAATATTTCAGGTACCAGCTTCATTTTAACAAATACAAAATAGTGCGCCAGGAAATAGCTGACAGGAATGCTTATTAACCATACTATTTCAACTGAAACAGAAGGCAGAACAATGTAAATTCCTATCGAGATTAAAAATACCCAGATAAGCAGGGAAAATGTTTTGCGTGATTTTATCTTTTTAGTGTTCATAAGCATAAATAAAAAAGCAATACTTACGAGTATGAAAATACCTGCAGAGATCAAGGCAACTATTGTCAATTTTGAGAACTGATAACCTGCTGATTTATCTAAAAGATTATTTCCAATCAGCGATAAAAGAGCCGCCATATCTTTCCCGATCACATAATACAAACCGAAAGCAAGGAGATATGGTGTCAGCAGCCCAAGGATTGAAATTGCAATTTCCGTGAGGTTACCCGTTCTGAGCATTGCAATCCCGATTATCACCAACAACCCAAACCAGATTAGATTGGCATAAAACAGGCTGCCAGTGCTTATCAGAATACCCGCATCAAAAAAACTGTATGCAGTTTCAGGTTTCAGGTAACCATCCATTATTCTTCTGATTGCCAGCATGAGAAAAACAGATGCAGGAAGAACCGGGTTCAAAAGCTGATATTGTGGAAAAAGTCCGCTGAATAAGATATAAACCAACGCCGGAAAAAAAGTCCTTTCATTGATAAAAAAAACTGTTGTGTTGAAATTTACGAGAAGGAAAGCCATAAGGGAAACCATAGAAAAGGAAAAAATCACTCCCACCAACGGATTATTGCCTGTTATCTGCTTTAAAAAACCATAAAGAGGCATAGGTATTGCTTCATAATTAAACGCAGCAGGTATTTGTGGATTTAAAAATGCACTGGTCCAAAAAACAATAAGAGTAACAATAATCAGAGATATTACTCCGGGACCGGTTCCTTTAAAAATTCGTAAAATCATTTGTTCTATAAATCAAATCCAATATCGGTTCTGTAATAGATACCATCGAAGCTTAATAAACCTGCATTCCGGTAAGATATCTCAAGAGCCTCTTTCATTGTAGTTCCCCAGGAACTGACTGCAAGAACGCGTCCCCCTGAAGTAACGACTTTGTCTTCTGCTATCTTTGTCCCGGCATGAAATACAACACTTTCTTTAGTAAGGTCTAACCCCTGAATAGGTTTCCCTTTCTCATAATCACCCGGATAACCTCCTGAGACCAGCATTACTGTGGTAACAAACCTTCCATCAGTCTCGATCACTCTCTCAGCTAAATTTCCATTTGCCACTCCTTCAATAAGTTCGAACAGGTCCGACTTTATTCTTGGTATAATCACCTCCGATTCTGGGTCTCCCAGCCGGGCATTATATTCAATAACATAGGGATTACCTTCCACATTTATAAGACCGAAGAAAATGAATCCTTTATAAACAATCCCATCGTCCGATAATCCCTTCATAGTCGGATCGATTATCCTGCTCTTCACCTTTTCCATAAAGATGTGATCAGCAAACGGGACAGGAGAAACTGCTCCCATTCCTCCGGTATTAAGACCGGTATCGCCTTCCCCTATTCTCTTATAATCCTTTGCCTCAGGTAATAATTTATATGAAATACCATCAGTAATGATAAATACCGACAGTTCAATCCCTTTAAGAAACTGCTCAATAACAACTTTTTGTCCCGCAGATCCAAACTTACCGCTCAGAATAGCTTCTATCTCTCTTTCTGCTTCATAAATGTCATCAATGATCAGGACTCCTTTCCCGGCAGCAAGGCCATCAGCTTTAATAACATACGGAGGATTAAGTGTTTTGAGAAAACCGGGAGCCCCCTTCAATGATGATTTGTCAAAGCTTCTGTAAGCAGCAGTAGGTATTTTATGACGGGTAAGAAAGGCTTTTGCAAAATCCTTACTTCCTTCCAGACGGGCAGCAGATTTATCAGGACCAATTACGGGGATATTTTTAAGAGTGCTGTCGTTCAGAAAAAAATCATGTATTCCATAAACCAGTGGCGCTTCGGGGCCAACTATAACAATATCGATTTCATTTTCTAAAACAGCCTTCTTAACCTCCTGAAAATCTCGTGGGTCAAGTTTTAGGTTTGTGCCTAAATCAGATGTTCCGGCATTCCCCGGACCTATAAAAATCCCTTTGACTTTTTTACTTTGGGCAAGTTTCCAGGTAAGAGCATGCTCCCTGCCGCCGGATCCCAGAATGAGAATATTCATTTTCAAGGAAATTTTTTAGCTTTTCAAAAGTACCATTTCATTCTGATAAACAAAATCGATAAAGAGAAACCAGTTAACCTGCATCGTTTGTCTGGCAATATTTCGAGAACGTCTGCATTACGGAGTTAACATAGGTTTTTGAAACAGGTATATCTATTATGGAAGGATTATCTAATTCAAGTTTAAGGCCATCTTTATCCTTTCTTATCACTTTAACTTTATCAAAATTAACCATATATGACCTATGACATCTAATGATATCTGTCCCGGAAAAATTCTCTTCTGTTTTTTTCAGAGTATCGCGTAGCAGGTATTTCGATACTTTGCCCTTATTGAGATAGCAAATGCTTACATAATTTTCAGCCGATTCGAGATAAAGCAGATTCTCTTTCTTAATTGAAAACTTCAGGATTCCTTTATCGTCATAAAAAGGGATCATGTTTCTGGTACTAGTTGAAAATGCCTGAACATCTTCAAGTCTGTCGATTTGTTCCTTTTTATCCCGCCACGAAAAATAAAGCCATAAAATTGAGTAGGGCAATAATAAAACCAGAGCAGTGTTTCGTACTGATGCCTTTACAAGGTCGGAAAAAATTCGGTAATCGTCCAGAAAAAGTTTTTGAAACAGTGCATAGAACAGGGCCATGAAAAAAACCTCAGTAAAAATCCACAGAAGGTATTGCCAGATATTAATAAGGTGCCTCTTGCAGACCTGAAACATTATTATCCGGCTAATAACAACAACAAGAACACCAGTAAGAATTATCAGACTGGAATATGTAAGGAATTCCAGACTGGTCAGACTGAACCACTTTTCAACTCCAAATGGTGAATAGATGTTAATAAAGACCAATGCAAAGAGTGAAGCAAATAAGACCAGACGGACAATATTCCGTTTTTCATTCAAATATGGAGGTATCGGTTTTTGGAAGTCAACCATGAGAACGTATTTAACTGAATACAAAATTAGTGATTTTCTAATTTGAAATCCCGCTAAAGGACTCTTGTTAATGAATCATGACAAAAATTCTATCCCAAATAATTGAATTATGTCCCTTATATTACAATTATATCACTTATCACAATCACCCGCCACATTATTTTGCCAACTCAGAATGTCTCAACTTCCTTTGTGTATAAATTCTGGCCGATCAAAAAATTATGGAGTACACGAAAACATATAATGAGCTTAAATCTTTATTCACTACTGATAATGAGGAGGTCCATATTCCTGATTCTGATATTAAAATTTATAATATCGGATTCCGGTCGGATATCCCATTAAATGGATTTTCAAATAAAAGCGATATTCTGATCACTGAAAATCACTCCTTTTCCTATCCTGTTTTTACTCCCCGGAGAGCTGAAAGTGATAAGGTGATTTTGTTACTTCATGGTCTTAATGAAAGAAGCTGGTTGAAATATCTGGTATGGGCTTATTACCTTGCCATGTATACGGATAGCTATGTAATACTTTTCCCTATATCATTTCATATAAACAGGTCGCCCTCAGCATGGAAAGATCCAAGGGCTATGATACCTTTAATGAAAGACCGGAATTCTTACCTTGGGGAAATTAACATGTCGAGTTTTGCCAATATCGCTATCAGCAACCGGCTCACTGAAGACCCTATGCGATTCTTCAATTCAGGGTATCAGACTACATCAGATATTATAAAACTGCTGTCAATTGTAAGAAATGGTGAGCACCGGATCATCCCCCGTAGCAGTAAAATTAATATTTTCGCATATTCGATAGGCGCCTTTCTTGCTGAAATAATTTTAATGGGAAATCCTGAGAACCTGTTTTCTGAGTCAAAGCTTTTTATTTTCTGTGGCGGATCCGTCTTCAGCAATATGCGTGGCTCATCAAAATTAATTATGGATAGTCTTGCATTCGACAGAGTATATAGTTATTACCTTAATGATTTTGAAAAAAGTATAACCGGAAAGAGTTCGTTAGTCGATTTTTTGCGTAATAGCCAGGTTGGAATGGCTTTCAGATCCATGATTGACCTTGGAAGGCTTAAAGCATTCAGGGAGAATATCTTAAAAAAACTCCAGAGTCAGATTCATTCTATAACTTTGTTAAAAGATACTGTAATACCTTCGGATGGAGTAGTGGCAACACTGAGCAGCTTTAATAAGAGTGACATTGTGGAGGTATGGGATTTCCCTTACACTTATTCTCACGAAAATCCCTTCCCGATTCTTGATTTCCCTTTATGCAAAAAGGTTGATTACTGCTTTGAACGTGTATTTTCGGAAGCACAGTCATTCCTGAGTTAGAAGTCATTTCGCTCACATAGAGATATTGACTACTTGTCAAGATATTTTGAAAATTTATCATCTATGTGCTGATTGAACCACCTATCGATAACTGATTTTTTAAATCTCCATTCCTTACCTAATTTTGCTGCAGGAATCTTTCCATCTTGTGCCCAAGTATAGATCGTCTGAGGTTTAAGCTTTAAATATTTTGCAACTTCTTCAAGAGTCATTATATCTTCCATATTCTATTTCTTCAACAGATTTAAAATATTAGTATCGTTTGTTTGCGTTTTGTTTTTATCAGGGTAATGATAAGGTTGCTTGATTTCTTCATTTTGCTGAATATCTTTCTTTGACACAAGTTGTTGCACAGAATAAATAATTGCTGTGTAAAAATTACCTTCATATTTTCTGAACAATTTAAATTCTTCATTTTTATCACTTAAAAATGGCCTTAAATTCCATGATAATTGGATGCCAACAAATGCTAAAATTATAATCCAGATTCTAAACACTGTAACTCCGATCTGAGGATAAGTATCTTTTTTCTCACAGGCAAATTTCAATGCATCAATCATTAGTCTCATACCAAAAATGCCAGAGAATATAAAAATTGCTACATGAAGAAGTTGTAAAAAATGATAATTACCACCAGTGATTTGGAATAAAATAACAATTGGAGAAAAGGATAATGCTATAGCAGACGTAAGTACAAATCCACTTAAGACAATAATTATCATTTGCCTGAGAGTCATTTTTGAACCTAGAACTTGTTGAATAACAAAAAAAGAAGGAAAACATATAATTAATGTACTCAGAAATAGAACTATAACTTTCAATCCGGCTATAATAGATTGAATAAAACTATGATAACTGCCCATCACAATACCATAGATAAAGGTAAAAGCACAGATAATTAAGATCTGATTAATAATCAGTTTGTTTGATTGCTCTTTGCTTCTTTCATTGAAATACGATTCTGTGTTTTGGAATATTTTAAATACTCCCATCACTCCATTTGAATTTTCCATGATAAAAGAATTTTGGTTTGCCTATAAAGATAATAAATTTCTTAGACACAATATTATTTATTATTGTTTTTTATTGTATAATGGTGTATATTGCAATTTAATAATTGTTACTACAGCAAACAAAACGTATAGTTAGTTAAAGTAAAAAACTTTCTGATTCGAAAATAAAAAAGAATTTCGATGAAACGCATAATTATTTCAATTCTAATTATTATCCCGTTAGCTGCTTGGGGACAGAGAATTACTTACAGTTCAGAGATCCTGAATACGAAAGATTCTTCAATTGTCGCAGTCAGAGATTTGTGGAAAGTATACATAACTAATTCTCAAAAGGGATTTGACAAACCCTCCTTAAGTTATTGGAACAAGTTTGAGATCGATCAAGGGTTCACAGATATTGTTAAGGTTGCTATTGGCATTCCTTCCTATCAAGAATATCAAGCAGTTGAGGGGGAGAATCAGGATAAAACCAACCTGCAATGAAGCAAGGCCTGAAAAGCCGTATATGAATTTATTTTGAATAAAGTTTACTGTAGTAGTTATTTATTTCCGGTTCAACAATCGCGATAAGAGAGCCAAGTTTCAAACTAACCGACATATTATAAATATCAAGCAGACACTGCATGTTAATACCTGTAGGATATTCCAGGCCAAACCGCTCTTCAGGTTTCATGCTGATTGCATAATCTAGATATTTTTTTGAGTAACCAATGACCTCACTTAATAACTTCTCCCCCTCTTCCCTCTTGCCTGCTCTGATCAGGACTTCTGCCAGACCCAGTGAGAAAAAGTCGTTTGGCATCTTTTCAGCCGGAACAATTTCAAGGCCACGGTGGGCTACCTCAACAGCTTTTGTAGTATCTCCCTTTAGAAGCAGCTCTTTCCCAAGAGTTCCGAAAATTCTCCTGAAATTGCTGAACATACGACGGTTATTCTCATCGAGATAAACTGAAGGATCTTCTGCATTTCCCCATGAGAACTTATTCATAAAGTTGTCATACATCACAACCGGATCGATCATTCCGAATTCGCCCTGTTCAGGCTTATCTGTTCTGACAGGAGCTACCCTGTAAGCAAGGCCTTCCTGGATAAAATACTTCTCAAGTCCTTTATACTGACTCGAAGGAACTGTAGTTGAAAAGTAAATTGGCCTTTCCCATTTATTGGTCGAGAGCAGGTCCATTATTGCGAGATCACCTTTGAAAGCATCTGTCTCTGTATATTCCCAGATCATCGGGGAAACCAGTCTGTCTTTGAAATACTCTTTAACCGTGCCATTCGAAAGCACCTTCGCGGAGTCAACATCAATAATGAATTTGCTTGCAGGCAGATAATTAAGAAAATCGCCTCTGCCACTCAGATCAACCATGTATTTCTTATCGTCAATCCCTGCAAACTGAACAACCTCTTTCAGATCAACGGGTTTATCCACCCTGTTATTGATCGGTAGCTGGTTTCTCACACCTTCAATGTACTTATCATGTCCAAGTGTGAGTGGTAACGGATCGGATTCAAAAGCTTTCTGCCTCATCATTTCAATATACCATCCTGCCTGAATATAACTCAGGTTTGCAACACGGACATCGGTTCTCACCTGTTCCACATCCTGAACATACCAGACCGGGAATGAATCGTTATCACCATATGTAAATAAGACACTGTTTGGAGCACACGATTTAAGGTAATTCGCTCCGATATCCCTTGCGGTGTAGCGGCCTGAACGGTCATGGTCATCCCAGTTCTGCGTTGCCATTAGAAGAGGAGCTGCTGCAAGTAGTGCTATTAAGGTAACAGCTGCAGATCCTTTGTCACCGAGAAACTTCTGAAGGTTTTTATAAAAAAACATAAATCCTATTCCTATCCAGATTGCAAAGGCATAAAATGATCCTGCATAAGCGTAATCCCTTTCCCTGGGCTGATTAGGATACTGATTCAGATAGAAAATAATCGCAACGCCTGTCATTATAAAAAATGCCATAACAAGCCAGAACCCATTTTTATTAGCCTTGTAATGCCAGAACATTCCTGCAAGGCCGATCAGAAGCGGAAGAAAATAATATTTATTATGCCCAGGGTTGTTTTTCAGATCATCCGGAAGGTTATCGAGCTTCCCGAGACGAGCTTCATCAATAAACTTTATACCGCTTATCCAGTTACCATTTATAGCATTTCCGTTTCCCTGAATATCGTTCTGCCTGCCTGCAAAATTCCACATGAAATATCTCAGATACATAAATCCAACCTGATAACGGAAAAAGTAACGGAGGTTTTCACCGAAGGTAGGACAAACAATAGTCTCTTTACCCGAGCCAGAACCAACTGTGTACTTTCTGCCAACTACCTTTCCCCAGTATTTATAGGCACTTTCATGTTCCGGATCGGCACTGTACATTCGCGGAAAAATAGTTTCAAACTGCTTACTGTATGTATATTCAGGCTGGTAATATGGCTTATACTTACCATCTATCTTATTATATCCTGCAACAACTTTCTTTACATCAGTAACAGGAGCACTGTAATAGTTCCCAAAGAATTTCGGGGAGCTGCCATACTGCTTCATATTAATATAATAGGAAAGTGAAAATACATCCGATGGATTATTCTGGTTCATCGGAGGCCGGGCAGATGATCTGATCATTATCACGGCATATGATGAATAGCCAATCATTACCACAGTAAAAGCTGTCAGTGCGTAATTCAGGATTACCCTCTTTTTCTTTAAAGAGTAATTTATACCAAAAGCGAGGGCCCCAAAAAGAATTACAAGATAAAACAGAAGTCCGCTGTTATAAGGTAATCCTAGAATATTTACAAAAAACAACTCAAACCAGCCGGCAACTTCCGGCACTCCCGGCATTAAAACAAAGACCATCAGCCAAAGCAGAATAACTGAAAACAAAAGTGTCTTAATTACCCCCCTGGCAGTAACTTCATATTTTTTGAAATAGAACACAAAAACAAGAACCGGAATAACCAGAAGGTTCAGACGATGGATTCCAAGACCAAGTCCCATTATATAGGCAATCAGGATTATCCATCTGCCTGAGTAAGTATGATCTGCTTCTTCTTCCCATTTCAACATACCCCAGAATACAAGCGCTGTTACCAATGAAGAGATAGCATAAAGTTCTCCCTCCACTGCTGAAAACCAGAATGTGTCAGAGAAGGTATATGCGAGTGCCCCCAATATTCCGCTGCAGATAATTGCGGGAACATGTTTTGATTCAAGAGCTTTACCATTAACAAATACCTTACGGACAAGATGTGTAATGGTCCAGAACAGGAACATTATAGCAAATGCGCTGCAGAGGGCTGAAAGGATATTTACCATCAGTGCGACTTTCGAAGTGTCGCTTCCTGCAAAAAGTGTGGCAATTCTTCCGATCATTAAAAACAGCGGAGCTCCCGGAGGATGACCTACCTGAAGCTTAAAGGCAGAAAGAATAAATTCTCCGCAATCCCAGAAGCTTACAGTTGGCTCGAGAGTTAAAAGATAGACTATTGCTGAAAAGACAAATAGAAACCACCCTGTAAGATTATTCCAGCGGCGATAATTGCCCCATATTGAATCCATAAACAAATTGTTTTTGATTTATTACGAAAACAAAGAACGCAAAAAAATATTATATGCCCTCACTTACTATTCTATTTAACATCATTTTAACTTGAGAGAAAAATGCTACTTTTGTTTAAATCCGCTGTTATGATGAGATGTCTGGCAATCACATTTATTACATTTTTATTAACCAGCTGGAGTGTATACGGACAAGTTAATGCAGAGACCAGAATTCAAACCGGAGAATTGTCTTTGAGGATAAAAAATATAAACTTCGTAAAAAATAATGAATATTTTAATCCAATTAGTGCATCAAAATTCATTTTAATATCAAGCATACCAGGTTTCGTTGATAAATCTGCCTGGATTGAAGGGCACACCCTGCTTGGATATTTTTTTCAACCCGAATTAGTCTATTCACCCTCCGGGAAGGTTACTCTCCGCGCCGGGACTCACCTTCTCAAATATTCAGGAACAAAGAAGTTTTCACAAGTCAGACCGGTATTCTCCACTACCCTGAATCTATCAGAAAAGACCTCTCTGACTATTGGTTCACTTACAGGAAGTGACAAGCACAGACTTTTTGATCCTCATTTTGACAGGGAGCGGTTGTATTATGCTTATGCTGAAGATGGTTTTCAACTCACCAGCGCAAATGATCATCTTTTCAGCGACACATGGTTAAGCTGGGAAAATTTCATTTTTAAAGCCGATTCAACACGGGAAGTATTCACTTTCGGTGAATCATTCAAATATACACCATCCCCCGTTGCAGATTTTCTCCGGTTTGAGATTCCTGTGCAGGTGCAGTTTAAACACTTTGGCGGACAAATAAGCAACTATCCGGAACATGTTGAGACCTGTTTTAATCTTGCTGCCGGCCTGAGGATTAACATCGACCTGGCACAGAAAAGATACGGACAGGCGGGTATTGAGTATCTTCAGTTTATCAATAATGTTCTTCCCGGAAGACCTTCATCAGCAATATCGAATGGAAATGCTTTGTGGCTACGATTTCATTACACATATAAAGCATTATACATCGGTGCTGCTTACTGGAGAGCTCACAATTTCTATGCCCCAAACGGTAATGCAATTTACGCCAGTGTTATTGATCTTAATTCAAATTATGTTGTTCCTGAACGTAGAATAATTACAAACTTCGTGTATCTGACTCTTTTACCAGAAAGTTATCTTGAACTGTTCCTGGGGCTTGAAACGTATTATGATGTCTGCCTAAAAAGGATGGATAATGCAATTACGCTTCACCTTAATTTTGACAAGCTTATTAAACTGGCGACATTAAAGCATTGAGATTAATAACATCTGATCAACTTCAGGTATCCTGAAGGTAATATCGCCACGGTCTGGTTTTCCAGTATTCACCGGCATAGTCTATTCCAATCCTTGTACCGGTTTTTAAAACCGGAATAACTCCTGTATCTTCAAACCATATTCTTTCTGAAATATCCAGATTTTCTCCGTAAAATGTACGATCTATCCCAAATAATTTTGTTATTCTTCCGGGACCTGAATAGTTTTCCACACTTCTGATAAGCACTGCCTGAGGAATATTTTCCTCACCGGTAACCACATTCAGCATCCAGTACATTCCATAAACAAGATATACATACAACCGTCCCCCCTCGTGGAACATTATTTCTGTTCGCGGAGTTCTTCCCTTACATGCATGGCAGGCATTATCTTCGGCTCCCCGGTAGGCCTCAACCTCAGTAACCTGAAACCTGCCAAAGGTTCCCCCGGGCAATCTGATAACTATGTTTTTACCTATCAGTTCAGGGGCAACTTCAAGTACATCACGGATAAAAAACTCTTTTGATAATCTTTTCCCGGGGAACATTGATCAATAAGGTATTTTGTTTTCCAATTCGTCCCATTTTCTGAAAACTTCTTTTCCCCCCGTATCAGTCATCCGGAGAAAAGTTATTTTTCTATTCGCAGGATCGAGCATAATTTCTTCATAAATCAGTTTATCACTGAAGCCTGCACCCTCAGCATCGGTACGGTCACAGGAATAGACTACCTTTTTTATTCCGGCCCAGTAAATTGCTCCAAGGCACATCGGGCAGGGTTCGCATGAAGAATAAAGAGTACAATCACCCAGATCGTGAGATTTTAAAAACGAAGCAGCCTGTCTGATTGCAAGTATCTCGGCATGAGCTGTTGGATCACTGGTCAGCACCACCCGGTTGTATGCCTCTGAAATTATTTTACCATCCTTTGATACAACTGCTCCAAAGGGTCCTCCTCCATTCTGAATCCCATTCCCGGCAATTTCAACTGCTCTCAGGAGAAATAATTTATCATTCCCCATTCTTAAAGAATCATTAATATTTTTCACGATTACAGCATATAAAAATAAGCTAGTTTTGCATAACACAAATAAATTCTACTCAATTTTTTTTTTTAGGAAATATGTTGTATTTTTGCAAACCCTAAAATATGGGGTAATTACATTAAATAGAAGTATATCAATTTAAAAATAAGAACAAGTGAACACCTTAAGCTATAAAACAGTATCAGCAAATAAGGCTACTGTCGAAAAGGAGTGGGTAATTATTGATGCCGAAGGCAAGATTCTTGGAAGACTTGCATCGGTTGTGGCCTCGATGCTCAGAGGAAAGCACAAGACCAACTTTACACCTCACGTGGACTGCGGTGACAATGTTATTGTTATCAATGCTGAAAAAATCGATCTGACAGGTGAAAAATGGTCAGATAAAGTATACATCCGGCATACAGGTTTTCCCGGAGGTCAAAGGTTTACAACTGCTGAAGCGATGATGAAAAAGAATCCCATAGGGCTGGTAGAGAAGGCCGTAAAGGGTATGCTGCCGAAGAACCGGCTTGGAAGTGCACTTTATAAAAACATGCATGTTTATGTTGGAACTGCACATCCTCATGAAGCACAGAAACCAAAAACAATTGAACTTTAAAAAATATTAAGCAACAGATATGGAATCAATCAATGCTCTTGGAAGAAGGAAAGCAGCTGTAGCCCGTGTATATTTAAGCGATGGCAAGGGAAAAATTACTGTTAACGGCAGGGATTATAAAGAATATTTCGGAGCTGAAACACTTCAGTATGTTGTGACCCAACCTCTGGTTCTTTTGAATGCTGCTGACAAATATGATATCAATTGCAATCTTGATGGCGGTGGAGTTAAAGGACAGGCTGAAGCTCTTCGTTTGGGAATCACCAGAGCTCTTATTATGATTGATGCTGAATGTAAACCAGCACTTAAAGCAGAGGGATTTGTTACCCGCGATCCACGTGAGGTTGAAAGGAAAAAACCCGGCCAGCCAAAAGCCCGCAAGAGATTCCAGTTCAGTAAACGTTAGGAATTAATAAGTCAGTCGTTATAGATGCAAGTTTAGTATCTAAATTGCAAAGACTTCCTCGACAGGAGCTACTTTGCAATTGATTGAAAGAATGTAAACTTAAAAACCAAAAAAATGCCCAGAACAAATTTCAAAGAATTACTTGATGCCGGTGTGCATTTCGGACACCTTAAAAGAAAGTGGAATCCCGCTATGGCTCCCTATATCTTTATGGAGCGTAACGGCATTCATATCATTGACCTTGAGAAAACAGTCGTAAAAATTGATGAGGCTGCTTCGGCAATGAAACATATTGCCAAATCAGGAAAGAAAATACTATTTGTTGCGACCAAAAAACAGGCAAAAGAGATTGTTGCTGAAAAAGTTAAAGCGGTTAACATGCCTTATGTTACTGAACGTTGGCCAGGTGGTATGCTTACAAACTTCCCGACTATTCGTAAGGCTGTTAAAAAAATGTCGTCAATCGACAAAATGGCTACTGACGGAACATTTATGAACCTCTCAAAACGTGAGAGACTTCAGGTTGCCAGACAGAGAGCCAAACTTGAAAAAACACTCGGAAGTATTATAGATCTGACCAGACTGCCTTCAGCTCTTTTTATTGTTGATGTTTGCAAAGAACATATTGCTGTAAGAGAAGCAAAAAGGCTCGGAATCCCCGTTTTTGCTATGGTTGATACCAACTCCGATCCCTCTGATATTGAATTCCCGATCCCGGCAAATGATGATGCATCAAAATCGATTTCATTAATAATTGGAATTCTATGCCAGGCTATTGAGGAAGGTCTTAATGAAAGAAAAATTGAGAAAGACAAAGAATCTCAGCAAAAAGATAAGAAAATAATGAGGAAGGAGCTTGAAACAAAAGATATTCCTGCCGCTATTATTGAAGCTATCGTTGAAGAAGACGAAGAAGAAGAGGTAAAAGTTGATAACGATCTTACTGTTGGCGAATCGGATGATGATAGTGTCAAAGTAATTGACGAAACTGAAGAAGAATTATAGAAAATACTATTTATAAATTTTAAAGAAAATACTATGGCTGCTATAAGTGCTGCTGATGTTGCCAAGCTTAGAAGAGTTACCTTAGCCGGAATGATGGACTGCAAGAAGGCTCTCGAAGAATCCGAAGGCAACTTTGAAAAAGCAATTGAAATAATACGTAAAAAGGGACAGGCTGTTGCTAACAAACGTGCCGATAAAGAGGCATCAGAAGGAGTTGTTTTGTCAGGAGTATCTTCCAATGGAAAGATCGGAGCAATAATTGTTCTCAACAGCGAAACTGACTTTGTTGCAAAAAATGCCGATTTCCTGTTTCTTGCAAACAAAATACTCAATGTTGCACTTGCAAAAAATCCTTCTAATCTTGAAGAACTTAAATCACTTCCAATGGATGGTGGTAAAGTTGGCGAGAAAGTTATTGAATATGTTGGAATTATTGGTGAGAAACTTGATCTTTCATATTTCGAAAAAATCGAAGCTGCTCACGTTCAGGCATATATTCACCCCGGAAACAGACTTGCCACATTGGTTGGTTTCACAAAATCAGGAGTTGATGCACAGGTTTATAAAGATATTGCCATGCAGATCGCTGCAATGAACCCTGTAGCAGTTGATAAAGATTTTGTTCCTGAATCTGTTATTGCCCAGGAAATTGAGATTGGGAAAGAACAGGCAAGACGTGACGGAAAACCAGAGGAGATGCTTGAGAAAATTGCACAGGGCAAACTCAACAAATTCTTCAAAGAGAGCACCTTGCTTAACCAGGATTTTGTAAAAAATAACAAGATGACTATCAAACAGTATCTGCAATCTGTCAACAAAGACCTTACAGTAACAGAATTTAAACGCTTTACACTTAATTTGTAAGACGTAGGTTCATATTTTAATATTCAGGTGGCGCTTTATGGCGCCACTTTTTTTTGCCATTAAATTCATGAACTCACCCCCCATCCCCCTCTCTGCTACGCAAAGAGGGGGCGTAATATACTGTATATTAGTTACTTCCACCTCTTTACGAAGTAGAGAGGGGGAAATCCTGAGCGGAGCGAAGGAAGGGGGTGAGTTCATGAGGATTAGAGGGAACTGTTAAGGCAAATTGTTAATCATATGCAACACTCCCCTATTTTAATAATTTCGTTATTATTCTATCTTTACATTAAAGAAACTATTATATGAAATACTCAAGGATCTTACTAAAACTCAGCGGCGAGGCACTTTCGGGGGAAAGAAACCATGGAATAAATGATTCTGTTTTAGAAGAATATGCAAAACAGGTTATTGAGGTTGTGAAAAAAGGTTGCGAGGTGGCAATCGTGATCGGGGGCGGAAACATATTCCGCGGTCTGAGTGGTACAGAATCAGGATTTGACAGAGTAAAAGGCGACCAGATGGGAATGCTGGCAACAGTAATAAACAGCCTGGCTCTTGAGAGTGCAATCTCCAGGCTGGGAGGGAAAGCAAAGGTTTTCACTTCAATAAGGATGGAGCCTGTTGGCGAACTTTATGACAGGGACAGAGTATTGGAAGTAATTAAAAACAGCACAGTATGTATACTTTCCGGAGGAACAGGCAATCCGTTCTTCACAACTGACACCGCTGCTGCCCTCAGAGCAGTGGAGATCGGTGCAGATGTCCTGTTGAAGGGTACAAGGGTTGATGGTGTCTATACCTCCGATCCGGAAAAAGATCCCAAAGCTGAAAAATTTGAAAGAATCTCTTTCGAGGAGGTCATTAACAGGAGATTGAAAGTTATGGATTCCACTGCTTTTACTATGTGCAGGGAAAACAATATGGCTGTGATAGTATTTGATATGAATAAATCCGGAAATCTGAATAAGCTGGTTGACGGGGACAGAATCGGGACTCTTATCTCCAATTGAAAGAATTATTGCTATTCCGTCTATTTTACTATTTTTGTTATACCTGTAACAAAAATCAGGATAAAACAAAAAACAGGGACATAGTTAACAGTTAAAAGTATCTAATCTGCACAATATGAACGAAGAAATTGAACTGATAACAGAAGAGACAAGGGAAAGGATGGAAAAAGCCCTTGAACATCTGGAACATGAACTTGCCAGACTCCGCGCCGGAAGATCTAATCCTGCACTGCTCGATGGTATCACAGTTGACTATTACGGAGTTAACTCACCCTTGACTCAGGTTTCCAATATAAATACTCCCGATCCCAAAACAATTATGATACAACCATGGGAAAAAAATATGCTTGGGCCAATTGAAAAAGCCATAATGGCTGCAAATATCGGACTCACCCCGGTAAATAACGGTGAGGTTATACGTATAAACATACCACCACTGACAGAAGAAAGAAGACATCAGCTTGTTAAACAGGTACGTAACGAGGGTGAAACAGCTAAAATAAGTATCCGTACTGCCCGTAAATGGGCTAACGATGAGCTGAAGCAATTACTTAAAAACGGACTGCCCGAGGATCTCGAAAAAGATGCTGTTGAAATGGTACAGGAAATGACCCACTCGTTCAACACAAAGATCGATAAAGTGATGGCATTGAAAGAGAAGGATGTTATGACAGTATAAACCCCTCCCTAAACCGAGCGAAGCGAGCTCGCCGTAGGCAATCCCTCCCCCAGGGGGGAGAGACTTAAACCATTAATAATGTGTGCATTATACCCCCTTCTCTCTTGGGAGAAGGGGGCAAGGGGGATGAGGTTTTACTTCCCCGGTTTAAGATTCAGCGTGTACTTCGCAGCAGCTTTAACTGCATTTTCAGAAAAAGGATCTTTATAAAACTTCCCTTCAAGATAAGTTTTCGTCTGTGAAAGATAAAACTCACTGGCAGGTACTCCGGAAGCTCCTGTAGGAATCACGGTATATGATTCATCCCAGTCGGCAGTGTTGAAAATATGACGCTCCGAAGCTCCGTCATTAACTTTAAATCCTTCGGTATATGTATATGGGCAGACAGTATGATTGCTGCCACCAATGCCATATTGAGCAGAATTCAGGCCAAATATTTTATCAAGGATCTTTACACTTCCCATCGGATGTTCAAGGGTTATCTTATGAATACTACCCCATGTCCATTTGTTAACATCAGTCCCGAACGTTTCTGAGACAGTCTTGATACAATCAGTAAAACTTTTTTGTATAATGTCCCCGAGATTCTCCTTCTGTGGTGTATTGACATCATCTACCCATTCATCCGGTCCGTTTTGCAGAATCCTGTAAATGTAATTATCGTTTATAGAACCCGGCAATTGGCTGAAAAGATCTCCCAACTCATCTCCGAGAAGATTTTTTGAAAAGCTTTTCCTGAAAAATTCAAAAATCGTCGGGGTCACCAGATCCGCATTCATATCATAATCCCAATCGGCCAGCAGGTTAAGAGATTCTGCTTCAGCAGGATTCATTGCAGATTGTTTTTCTTTAAGTTTTAAAATTTCGGGAGTTAAAAGGGCAGCATACCCTGAGTGCTGATCTGTTACCATCCTTTTAAAATCCTCAATTCCGAATTTTTCCTTCTCATCCAGCATCTGCCTTATCCTGCCAATCCTGAAAGGAGGGTAAAAGCGGAATGAAATATAATAAGGGTAGTCGTCGCTGACAGTTTTGTTGTTGGCAGAGGAAATATATCCATTTTCAGGATTATAGCTTGATGGGAGCTGATCAAAAGGCACATACCCTTTCCAGTCAAATTCATCGGTATCACCATTTCTGATAATTGAACCATAGCCTTTCCGGACAGGTATTCCTCCACCAGTATTCAGACCGATATTCCCCTCGACATCAGCATAGGCAAAATTCGCGCTTATAGACCTGAAAAAACTTATAGCTGTTCTGAACTCCTCCCAATTTGAAGCTCTGTTAATTTTATAAGCTCCTTTTATCTCATCACTCTGATTATAGCCCGACCATCTCATGCTCAAAGTTGCATCATTAATCCCTCTGTATTCTGAAACTATTGGTCCCCGGTGGGTAAAACTGATCTTAAGAGTATCCGCTTTACCTCCTTTTATTTTTATTATCTCTTCCCTCACTACCATGTTCTTACATCCATTATTGAAATAATTCTGGTTCTCGTTGTCAGGATTTATTTTTTCAGTAAAAAGATCTATGTCATCGACCATCAGGTTTGTCAGTCCCCAGGCAATTTTCTCGTTATGCCCTGCAACAATAAAAGGTTCTCCTGGAACAGCAACACCGGTTACATTAAGTTTCCCTGGTATTACCTGATGCATCTGAATCCATATACCCGGAGAATTGAGTCCAAGATGCATGTCATTTGAAAAAAGAGGTTTG
>JAUYBT010000101.1 GCA_030692905.1 Bacteroidales bacterium | reverse complement strand
AAACCTCTTTGAAAGCTCAGTGGATTTCAGTCAGAAGATCAGGTATGCTTACGGTTACGACACAAGTATAACCAACTATTCTCCTGCAAAAAAAGATATCAGACTGGGTTATAATAATATAGGTGCAAAAGCTTCATTATCTTCATTAACATTGGATTCCACAAGCTTCTCTTATGATTTCGACATTTATTATAATTACTTCTATAATGCTAAAAACCTCTTCCAGCATAATGTAGGAATTGACGGGATCATGGCTAAATCATACAAAGGATTTTATGTCGGATCCGGCATAGGCTATGACTTTTACAGGCTTTCTGATATTCTCTTAACCAGCCCGAAATACATTGCCTCAATCAGCCCTTTCATAAAGAAGAGTGCCGAACAGTGGAGTTTTAAACTAGGGTTCCAGGCATTACTCGATAAAAACCTGACTGCAACACCTGTATTTCATATATACCCGGATTTCAATTTCAGTTTCACTGTGGTTCCGTCGTACGTTAGCTTTTTTGCAGGACTATCGGGGAAACTGGAGAAGAATGATCCATTGAAAATCATTTTTGAAAATCCGTTTTTAGTCCGCGATGGAAGTCTCTTCACACTGCGCAATACCGATCATGTTCTTATTGTTTCTGCTGGTCTTAAGGGAAACAACGGAATAGGGGGCAACTATCTGGTTTCTGCTTCATATTCCCTTATTAACGACATGCTGTTTTATTCCAATATTGTTTTTTCCGACAGTATATTTACACCCGGCAGAGGTAACTATTTTGCCCCTTTAACCGATGATTCAGAACTTCTTAATGTTCACACAGAAATGAATGGTGCTATAAATGATAAACTGTCATTTAATGGAATGGCAAATTTCTACCACTATACTCTTACTATAAACGATTATGCATGGAATAAACCTGACTGGGATGGGAAACTGGGTTTAAAATACAACCTGAGGGATAAAATTATTGCCGGCATGGAAATAACAGCTCAGGGCAAGCGCAGACTGATCGTAAATGGAGATCTTTCAAACCTTTCTTTTGCTCCTCTCCTTTATCCACCTGTTTTGTCCGAGGTGCCAGTTCATTTCAATCTTAATCTTACTGCAGAATACCGTTATTCCAAAATACTGTCATTCTGGGCTAAATTCAATAACCTCTCATACAATCGCTACTACGAATGGGCCTATTACCCGTCGCAGAGATTTCTTTGTATGCTGGGATTTACTTATAGCCTGTAAAAGGGGTACTGGGTTCTGGGTTGTGCGACAGAATAATCCACAAATTCCAGCACATTAATGAGACTCTAAGACAATCAGACACCAAGACATTCATGCAAATTTTTAGTGTTAATTTCTTTGTGAAAATTGTGCATTATTTTTATCAATTTATAGGAAAAAAACGGTTTTAAATCCGTATATTTGCCGGGATGATTAATAATCATATTATCAATAATTTATAACAGGAAAAGTGAAGTTAGTTCCGATGGCTGGCAACGATGAAACAGGTATCCTGATTTCATTACCAAAAAAACAAGTTTGATATCCGTCAGAGGAGTAAAACCGGATAGGTATCTTTATTAAATTATCGGTCTGTTTTAATATGTTTGGTTTTAAAAATTTATGACTTAATATTATAGGAATAATGAGTGAGAACGCAAAAAAATTGCAGGACAGTATTGATTACTCAGCGGAGAATATTCAGGTGCTGGAAGGTCTTGAGGCTGTCAGGAAAAGACCTGCAATGTACATTGGTGACATTGGCGTAAAAGGGTTGCATCATCTTGTATATGAGGTTATTGATAACTCTATTGATGAAGCGCTTGTTGGGTACTGCACTAAAATTGAAGTTATTATATACGAAGATGGTTCCGTAACTGTAAGTGACGATGGACGTGGTATTCCGACAGGAATGCATGAGAAGGAGCAGAAATCGGCCCTCGAGGTTGTTATGACAGTCCTTCATGCCGGTGGAAAGTTTGACAAAGATTCTTACAAAGTGTCAGGCGGTCTTCATGGTGTTGGTGTATCGGTCGTAAATGCCCTCTCAGCACATCTCTCAGTTGTTATCATGAGGGAAGGTAAAGTGTTCAAACAGGAATATGAAAAGGGGAAACCGGTTACACAGGTAGAGGTTATTGGTAAGTCAGATAAGTCGGGAACTTCTGTGACCTTTAAGCCGGACGGAACTATATTCCAGACAACTGAATTTAACTTTGAGATTCTTTCAGCACGTCTTCGTGAACTGGCATTTCTTAATAAAGGAATACTTCTCACAATTAAAGATATGAGAGAGCTCGTTGAGAACGGGAATGGAGGGATACCACGTTACGAAGAGTTTCACTCTGAGCTGGGACTGAAGGAATTTATTGAATATCTTGACGCAAACAGGGAAAGACTTATTGAAAAACCTATTCATATTACATTCGATAAGACAGAGATACCTGTTGAGATTGCCCTTCAGTATAATAACTCATTCTCAGAGAATGTCCATTCCTATGTAAATAACATAAATACTATTGAAGGGGGTACACATCTTGCGGGATTCAGGAGAGGCTTAACACGTACTCTCAAAAAATATGCTGAAGATTCAGGTGCTACCTCAAAACTGAAATTCGATATTAACGGTGATGATTTTCGTGAAGGACTTACTGCTATTATCTCTGTGAAAGTTGCTGAACCGCAGTTTGAAGGCCAGACTAAAACAAAACTTGGAAACTCAGAAGTAATGGGTGCAGTCGATCAGGCTGTCAGCACCATGCTTACCAACTACCTCGAAGAGAATCCCAAAGATGCCAGGATCATCGTTCAGAAGGTAATCCTTGCTGCAACTGCCCGACATGCTGCACGTAAAGCCAGAGAGCTTGTCCAGCGCAAGAATGTACTTTCCGGTTCCGGACTTCCCGGTAAACTTGCCGATTGTGCCGACAGGGATCCCACCCAGTGTGAGTTATACCTTGTGGAAGGTGATTCTGCAGGTGGAACAGCAAAACAGGGACGCGATCGCCGTTTCCAGGCAATTTTACCCCTCAGAGGTAAGATATTGAATGTTGAAAAGGCTATGCAACACAGGATCTATGAGAGTGAAGAGATAAAAAATATATTTACCGCACTTGGAGTCAATATAGGCACTGATGAGGATAGCAAGGCTCTTAATATTGCTGGTTTGCGCTACCATAAAATCATTATCATGACTGATGCCGATGTCGATGGTTCTCATATCACGACTCTCATTATGACCTTCTTTTTCAGATATATGATGGATCTCATTAAAGGTGGAAATATCTACATCGCTACACCGCCACTCTACCTGATTAAAAAGGGTAAATCGGAGCGTTATTGCTGGACAGAAGAGGAGCGTGCGGCAGCAGTTGCAGAGATGGGACAGGGGAAAGAATCATCGGTAGGTATTCAGCGATACAAAGGTCTTGGTGAGATGAATGCAGAACAACTCTGGTCGACAACTATGAATCCTGAAACACGGACTCTGAGGCAAGTTACCATTGAAAGTGCTGCTGAGGCTGATCACATATTCTCAATGCTAATGGGCGATGAAGTTCCGCCACGCAGGGAGTTTATCGAAACTCATGCAAAGTATGCTAAAATTGATGTTTAGACACCAAAGACTTTCCTTCTGATCTCTACTGCATCGTCTGTACAAACTTCACTGCAGCAGAAACATCTGATGCATTTACTGTCTATCAGAACTATATGGGTCTTTTTGGATGGAAGCGGTTGAATAGCCTGAACGGGGCAGATATCTAAACATTTCTGGCATCCTGTGCAATTTTCATGGATAAAGACCGGCCTTCTTTCAAGCTTTTTCAGAAATTTAATTCTCCTCATAACAAATTGCAAAGCAATATTATTGTTGCTTGAAATAGGTATTTTGGTGAAGCCTTGTTTTATAATGGTGTTGATTTCCGGACCGTCATAATTTATATCATCTTCTGACTGAAGCCAGTTCTTCCTGAATAACGCTGTCTTTGATGTTGGTACCACCATCGGATTATAGCCCGCTATCCGACTGGCTATCATATCCAATGCAAGAGGATTTGTTGATCCAAGTAATAATCCGATTTCTATCGGCAATCCATTGCCCGGACCCGGACCCTCCATTCCCATTATAGCATCCATAAGGAAATAGTCGGGAGTAACAGCTTCATTAAGATCAACCAGGAATTCGCCAAACCCGTTTCTATTCTGATGTAAGGCATGCTGTTTCGCTTTATTAAAACCGGGTACCAGGCCAAGAGTGTTTTTTATAGCTCCTGTGAAATATACCAGTTCGTGGTTCTTGAATTTCGGAAGTGAAATAATCAGATCAACCTGGTCAACAACAGCTGCAATCCTGATCTTTCCTTTCCTTAGTTTTTTCTCAACCGGATTCACAGTGAAATCAACCCATTTCGCCCCTGTTGCTTCACATACCTTGTAAATACCCGATTTCTCTCCTCTGAACTTCTGTGTATGAACTGCAGGGGAATCACCGACCAGAACAGTAGCTCCCTTTGACTGAAGAAACCTGATCATTGCTTCCACAACATCAGGATGAGTGCTTATGCATTTTGCAGGGTCATCGTCAGTCAGAATGTTGGGTTTTACCAGAACTCTTTTCCCCTGAACGTCAGGACCCTCGGTTTTTTTGTATATATCAGAAATGAGGTTATAAACTTCGTGGACTTCATATTCTTTGCAGTATCTAACCGCTACCTTGTTATTCATATATTTTAAAACTTAAAAGGCTGGAAAGGTAGATTAATTTTCGATTGGTAGTATTGTTTGGTTACCTTAAGTTGCTCGTTGTAATTATATCGTTTGACCCAATCCCCTGTCCTTCTTAACCCATCCCCAACCCCTTCTTTAAAATCCGCCTCTCCCCAACCCCTCCCCCAAGTGGGAGGGGCTATGTTGCTAATATACTGTTTATTACCCCCTTCTCTCTTGGGAGAAGGGGGCAGGGGGATGAGGCAAAAATGTTATGAAAATAAAGGAGCGTTCAGGAACGGGGGTTTGATTGACTTACTTAGAGAGTATAATTTCTTTGATAATCTCCTCTATTCCGGAAATAATATTCTTTGAAGGACCTGTATAATTGTTAATAATTACGCTGAAGATCATATTTTTTCCGGATACTGTTGTAAAATATCCCGCATAGCTTCTCACCCTGGTCATTGAGCCGCTTTTTGTTTTAAGCCTTGATTCAAAAACCGGATCCATGAAATAGTTTTTAAGAGTTCCTTCTTTTCCCGCATCAGGTAAAGAAGAAAAGTATTCCGGAAAGTACTTTCCTCTGTTCCTCATATAAAACAACAAATTGACCAGTTCTCCTGTATTAATGGCATTAAGAGGGGAGAGGCCGCTGCCATCTTCAATAAACATTCCATCTGTTTTAATGCCGGCATCCTGAAGAAAACCCTTAACAACCTCAACTCCTGCAGCAGTAGATCCGATATTTTTATATACTTTTCCCAACTCTTTTATTAAATGTTCTGCATACAGATTAACACTTTCATGGTTGAGTACTTCAATAATATCAGCAAGTGGAGGAGAGATGGTTTCAGCAATCCGGACAACCTCCTCAGACAAACTTTTCTGTTCTAATCTTATTGTTGTAGGATTTTCTGAAACAGTTATACCTGCAGCTTCAAGTTTTTCATTCATCATTTTTGCGATAAGGCGGGGAGGGTCAGCAATTGAGGCTTTCAGTACAAAATCTTCCATGTTGACGGGAATGGTCCCTGCAAGCCAGCCATTTGTACTGTAAGGTGCGGCAAAAACATAACCTTCGTCTGAGGTACCGGCAGCAACCAGCCAGTTTGAGAATTCATACCTGCATTCGTACGGAACAATTTCAGTAATAACCAATTGGGAACTATCGTATAATGTCTTAAAATGAATTTCGTAAGTGTTGTCAAAAACAGAAAATCCGAATGCTCCTGCACCATAATAATTGCCGGCATCTTCCCAGAGCCATTTGGCGGGGACAGGCAGGAAGTCATAGTAGGAATCGTCGGTTATGACTCTGCCGTCTATTTTTCTGATTCCCAGCTTCTTGATGTCTGTTACCCACCCGCTTAGAAAATCCTGATAATGATCTGAAAAATATTTTGATCCCAATGCCGGATCACCTCCTCCCTGAATGACGATATTCCCTGTTAACCTTCCGGACCGTTTATTAAGCGATCCTGTATAACCGATAATAGTTTTGAAAGTATATTGCGGACCTAACAATTCAATTGCAGCAGCCGAAGTAATAAGCTTCATAATTGAAGCTGGAATAAGGCTTTTTCCGGAATTGTATTCCATCACTACCTCTCCGTTATTTGCATCTGCCAGGCATAGAGAAAAAGAGGCATGTATCATTGCAGAATCTGAGAGAAATGTCTCAATTGATCTCTCCTGTGAGAATGAGCAAAGAGTTAAACATGCTAATGAAATGATAAAAAATGTTCTCATCATTTCTACTCTGATTTGTTTTGTTCGAGTGTTGATAATAAACCACATGCAGCCTGTATATCCACACCCCTGCTGGCCCTGATTGTTGTCAGTATCCCTTTGGCATTAAGCGCCTCTTTAAAATTAATGGTGGTTCCCAGATTGGGGCTCTGGAATTGTAATCCGGGTATAGGGTGGAAACGTATTATATTGATCCGGCATTTGATCCCTTTAAGTATCCTGGCAAGCTCTTTAATATGGCGCGGCGTATCGTTCATCTCTTTAAAAAGGATATATTCAAAAGATATTCTTCTCTGGCGGTTAAAGTCAAATTTGCGGATTATATCAAGCACCTCTTCAACAGTGTTTGTCCGCTGAATCGGCATCAGGTTTCTTCTCTCTTCGTCAAATGGAGAGTGCAGACTTACAGCAAGATGGCACCGGCTTTTTTCAAGAAATTCCTTTATCCCGTTTATCAGTCCGACTGTACTGACTGTGATCCTGGTCGGACTCCAGCCATATCCCCATTCATTGGTAAGAATATCGAGACTCTTCAGAACTTCAGTAATATTATCTAAAGGTTCACCCATGCCCATATAGACCATGTTGGTCAGGTTCGTGAACTCAGGCAGACTCCTGAACTGGTTAAGTATTTCATTCGATGAGAGATTTCCCTGGAACCCCTGTTCCCCTGTCATGCAGAATATGCAACCCATTTTACATCCGGCCTGTGATGAGACACAAATTGTAGCACGCTCATTATCAGGAATATATGCAGTTTCTATATATTTATCATTCAGTACTTTATAAAGGTACTTCTTAGTTCCGTCAGAGCTTTCAGATGCATTAACCGGGGCAGAAAGACCGATTTCATAATCATTGGCTAGCAGCTCACGTGTCTTTTTTGAGAGGTTTGTCATCTCCTCAATCGACTGTATCTCTTTTTTATAGAGCCAGTCAGCAATCTGTTTTGCAGCAAAACCGGGCAGCCCGATACGTTTGGTAACTG
>JAUYBT010000241.1 GCA_030692905.1 Bacteroidales bacterium | reverse complement strand
TGGCCACATACCCGCTGGTGGTGGCCGGGAAATCCGGTTTCAAAAGAAGAGATAACCTATGAACTTGAAGAGATGCGAAGTCATGGCATACGTGGTGTTGAACAAATTACAATGGGGCCTGTCTACGAAAAAGGGAATATCCCTTATCTGTCTGATCAATTTATGGAGATGTTGAAACATACCATAAAAGAGGCAAAGCGGTTAGGTATGGAAGTTTCATTGAACTTTGGCGGTCCTGGCTGGATTATTGGCGGAGAGTGGGTTAATGAAGAAGACAAGAGTAAAGATATGGTTCCCACCTTTTTAGATTTGAAAGGAAACCAGATATATAATGGGAATCTGCCTGATGAATTAACTAAAACTAAAAGATCGTGGGAACATTTTACCCCGAAACTCGATGGTAATGAAACCTTACTGGCTGTTATTGCTGGCAGGATTGAACGTGATGGAAAGATCAATGAAAAGTCACTTGTTAATCTTACCGGCAATGTTACCGGAAATAGAATATCCTGGAAAGTTCCTGAAGGAGAATGGCGTTTGATGGCCTTTTGGTTAAAGAAAAATGGAATAAGCAATGCCGTTGATCATTTCAGTAAACGCGCTATGGAAGGATATTGTGAATATTTGGGGAACAAATTTTACAGTGCTTTTGGTGATGAATTTGGAAAAACTGTTGAGTCATTGTTTGCAGACAGTTTTGAATTGGCTAATCTTTCCAGTGGCATCAATTGGTCAACAGGGTTATTGGAAGAGTTTAAAAATGAGAAGGGATATGATCTTACGACTTATCTTCCGGCTATCTGGTGGGAAGTAAGTAATATTTCACCGAAAATCAGGTATGATGTTAATGAATTCTTACATAAAACAGGGTTAAATGTATTTTTCAAAACTTTTCTGGAATGGTGCGAGTCTCATCATATTCAAGGGCGGATTCAAACTTATGGTTTTAATACAGATAACATTGAAGCATCGGGGATGACCCATATCCCTGAAATGGAGATAACAGCTGGGGAGAAAGATGCTGCCGACTGGTTCGATACAAGAATTGGACCTAAGAAATATGTAGCATCGGGAGCACATATCTATGGCCGGAAAATTGTTTCAGCTGAAGTTTATACTTTCATCCATTGGGAACGATATCGCGAAACACTTGAAGAATTAAAGATTGCCAGCGACGGTTATCTCCTGTCGGGGGCAACAAAATTTTACAATCACGGATTTAATTTTTCTCCCGAAAAAATTGTTTCACCAACACGTTCGCTACCCTTTGCAGCTTATATTCAACCTCAAAATGTTTGGTGGAGTTATTATCCCAGGCTGGCTGAATATATCGCCCGTTGCTCCTATTTGCTGAGGCAGGGCGATTTTGCACCCGACATCGCACTTTATTCCCCTTTGGCAAACCAATGGGCATTAAATGTATTGAACCCGCGCAAATGGACACGCGAATTCGAATGGGGAGAACTTGGGAATCTTCTCATTTCAAACGGCTATGATTACGATTTGATTAATGATGATGCCTTACAAAATATGGCCAAAATCGAAGATGGGAAAATTAAAATTCAAAATATTGAATACAAACTGCTTATCCTTCCCAATGTAGAGACTATTCCGTTGAAAACGCTCCAATTCATTGAAAAATATGTTGATATGGGTGGCGTGGTTATTGCGTTGGAACGTTTACCCGAAAGCTCAACGGGTTTTATAGATTACAAACAAACAGACGCAAAGGTAAAAGAGCTAACAAAAAATTTATTCAATAAACCAAAACTTACGGCTGGCAAAACTGATAATCCATATGGTCTTAATGAACCTAAAATCGGAGAAGGTGTAATAATGAATCCTTACGGGAAAGGGAGGAGCTATCAACTAAAGAATGTAATAGACCGTCAGATATGGTGGGATAAACGGAGCAGCACACTCGATCCTTTTCTGGAGACTATCCGTAAACATATTGCCCCTGATTTTGGGATCGATTTTGCCTTTGAAGGTATACGTAAAAACGAAGGACTAGCCTTTATTCACCGGAAATTGGCAGAAAAGGATATTTATTTTGTTTCCAATATCCAGGATAAACAGAGTGCCATACCTGTAACTTTCCGCGTGAAAAACAAAGTGATACGGAAATGGAATCCATATACAGGTGAAATCACTCCAATTCTCAGCTTTAGCGAATCAAAAGATGGAATTGCAGTTCCTCTCATCCTGGCTCCTTATGAATCGATGTTTGTCGAATTCTCTCCCGGTGAACCTGAAACATATGTAACAAAAACAGATTTTTATCAAATTACCGAAGCAAAGAAGAATGAAATAAAGGCCTATGCTTTGCAAAATGGAACATACTTCACTTCTATAAAATCTCATAACGGTGAGAAAAAAATAACATCAGTGGTTTCAGGAATTCCAGCGCCATATCTGATCTCCGGAAAATGGAAAATTGAACTGAAAGGCAATGAATTTCCGCTTTTTGTCAAACAGTCTGATTTTCTGTATTCATGGACAGATGACCCATTAACCAGAAATTTCAGTGGAACAGGCCGATACGAAATAAACTTTAAACTTTCATCCGACTACATCAAAAAAGAGCTCAAACTATTTCTTGATGTAGGAAAAGTAGGGAATATTGCTGAAGTGAGTTTAAATGATAAAAATGTTGGTACCGCCTGGATGCGAGATCAAAAATTGGATGTAACTGAAGTTGTAAAAGAAGGTGACAATAAATTAGTAATTTTGGTTACCAACACGTTGATCAATCGGGTTTCGGCAATAAAAGAACCGCCACCTATACCCGAAGATATTGTTTCGCGATTTGGAAACGGTGCAATAAATTCAGAAATTCCCCGGGAATTTGGATTTAAGCCATTACCAGCCTCGGGTTTGATGGGACCTGTACAAATAGTGCCGGTAAAAGTAGTTACAGCTAATTTTTAAAGCAAACTATGGGAAACATCAAAGATTGACCGGTTTTAAAAAATTCGGGGGCAAAATTAGGCTTTTTAAAATCGTGTATTAAATTTGTGCCAAACAACGACACAAAAAAATAGTTTTTAGAGGTGCCCTGTAGATATTTAACGCTTAATAAGTTACAATCATGATGAGGTTTTTTCTCGTTTGTTTCGGTATTCTGCTATCAGTTCCATCCTTTACTCAGGATAGAACATTTGACCTGATGCCTGTACCCCGGACCATTAAGTCCACGGCAGATCGTTGTCGCATTACAAAGAGCTTTACAATTGGGGTGACCGGTAATCCCGGCGATCGTGTGTATAAAGAAGCAACACGTGCATTGCGCCGATTGGATAACCGGATGGGATTTTTCTTTAAGCAAGGGAACATTACATCAAAAGACAATAACACCTTCGCAAGCTTACTTGTTGAGGTAAAACGACCGGCTGAACTCAGATTATATGAAGATGAGAGCTATCAGCTGTTTTCATGTGCAAAACAGGTTAAGATTGTTGCCAACACCGATTTAGGAGCTATTCGAGGCTTAGAAACGCTTCAGCAATTACTAAGTGTTGATGATGCCGGCTATTATTTCCCTGGCGTTGATATTAGTGATGCTCCCCGTTTTCCCTGGCGCGGTCTTCTGCTCGATATTACCCTTCACTGGATGCCAATGGATGTGGTTAAGCGCACACTCGATGGAATGGCAGCTGTAAAGATGAATGTCTTACACCTGCACCTTACAGAAGATCAGATGTTTGGGATTGAGTCAAAAGTATTTCCACGCCTGCACGAAGTTGGAGCTGAAGGGAATTATTATACCCAGGAGGATATTAAGGAAGTTATTACCTATGCAGATCAACGTGGCATCCGTGTGGTGCCTGAGTTTGATATACCTGGTCATTGCACGTCATGGCTCAAGGCCTACCCTGAATTGGCAAGTGTGAAAAGAGACTATGAATTGCAGCGATATTTCGGCGTGTTCGACCCTGCATTGGATGTTACAAAAGACTATACATACGAATTTCTGGATAAGCTCTTTATCGAGATGTCACAGCTTTTTCCAGATGAGTATTTTCATATTGGAGGCGATGAAAATACGGGCAAGGATTGGGATCGTAACCCCAATATAAAAGCCTATATGAAGAAGAAGGGTATGAAAACGTATCGTGAATTGGAAACAGAATTCATACAGCGTTTGTTGCCTATTTTGCAAAAAAATGGTAAAAAGATGATGGGATGGGACGAGATATTGAGGCCTGGGGTTCCACATGATATTATGATCCAATCATGGCGCGGCACAGAATCGCTTGTTGAGGCTGCACAAAAAGGATACACCGGATTATTATCTACAGGTTATTATATTGATCTCATTCAGCCTGCCGACTTTCATTATCTGGTCGATCCGATACCTGCCAATACTGTCCTTACAGTGGAGCAGCAAAAGTTCATTGTGGGTGGAGAAGTCACCATGTGGACCGAGCATGTTACTCCGGAAACGGTTGACTCGCGTATATGGCCACGCACGGCAGCCATTGCCGAAAGGTTGTGGTCTGCTTCAACGGTTACGAATGTTGATGATATGTACCGAAGGTTAGACCAGATAAGTCTCTTGCTCGAAGGTCTTGGCTCTACGCATATTAAAAATAAAGGTATGCTCATGCGCAGACTTGCAAATTCATATGATACAAAAACATTGGAAGTGCTCGTTGACGTAATAGAACCACTAAAAATTTATGAACGCAATGCAGGGGATACAATGTATACAGTTTTTTCGCCTTACACTAAAATTGCGGATGTAGCTACACCCGATCAAAAAGTGGCGCGCGAGTTCAGAAAAAATGTCTCAATCTATTGCACGACAAGAGATGCCCTATTAGAAAAGAATATCATTGAGCATCTTCATCTTTGGAAAGCGAATCATGCCAGTTTCCTGGAATTGATCAAAAGATCACCGGTATTGAAGGAAGCAGCCGGACTTTCTGAAAACCTTTCGAAGATTGCAAATGTAGGTCTCCAGGCAATCGGCTATTTGAATAATCATTCTTCGCCACCCAGGGGTTGGAAAGGTGAAACCCTGAAGATCACAAAAAAGGCTAAGGAACAGGGTGGACGATGCGACCTCCAGGTGGTTACGGCTATCGAAGAATTAGTTAGTGCAGCAGGCAAGTAGGCTTACGAATCAGCCTGATGGCTGTTTTAATGTTCGGTAAAAGAAACCATGATTTGTGATTAGTCAAGACAATAGTCAATTAATTATTGATAAATGAAAAAAGTTGCCCTGGTTGGTTTTGGCTTTATGGGATTAACCCATACAATCAATATTCTTAAAAATAAACACCTTCAACTGGTTGCTATTGTTGATAAAAACATCGAAAATATTGAGAAGAATCTCAGGGTCCAGGTTGGTAATTTTTCGACCGGAAGTATTTCAAAAGAGTTGCTCAGTGGAATAAAGATGTATTCAACAATAGATGAATGTATGCAACATGAACGTACGGATGCGTTTTTTATTTGTGTGCATACCGATCTGCATTTTGAGATGGCTGAAAAGGCATTAAATGCTGGCAATCATGTATTTCTTGAAAAACCATTTTGTTTGGAAATATCTCAGGGAGAAGTATTAATTAAACTTGCCAGGCAGCATAATCTTTTGCTGATGGTGGGCCATGTAGTGCGATTTATGCCAGCCTACCGGCAGTTAAAACATTGGATAAGTTCGGAAGAATTCGGTGCGTTAAGATTCCTCTCCCTTTCAAGGTATTCAGGACTGCCGTTATGGGGTCAATGGAAAGAAAAACAGCTCGCTTTCGGGTCATCAGGTGGCGCCTTATTCGACCTGGTAATTCATGACATTGACTTTGTACTTTCTGTACTAGGACAACCGGATACTATCAGAAGCATAATCCTGCCAGGAAAACTGAGCAACCAGGATTATGTAAGCGCATTCTGGAGGTATAGTAATTCAGGTGTTGAAGTTAAGATTGAGGGTAGCAATTCCTTCCATTCTACTTTTCCTTTTCAGGCAGGGTTTTCTGCACAATTTGAGAAAGCAAGTGTTTTGTATACCAGCTTAAAACCAGAAACCATTAGTATTTCAACAGACATTGAAACAAAACATGTGCCTGCAGGCGATGCAAATGAAGGGTTTAGCAGCGAAGTCGAATACTTTACTTCATGCATGGAAGCAAAGACTTCGCCTATTGAATGCACCCCCGAGTCGTCACTTCTAACCATTCAAATCTGTTATGATCATTTAAAAACAAAAAAAATCTAAAACATAACTTACTTAACTGAGATGGAAGAAGAAAAATTAGCCCTTTTAGGAGGACAAAAAACAATTGACCGTAGCTTTCCATGGCCCATTTTTGATGAGGCAGAAGTGAATGCTGTAGCCGAAATTATCAGGAGCGGTGAATGGGGAAATCCAAATTGTGATGGATATGTCGCATCCTTTGAGAAGGAATTTTCCGAATTCTGCGGAGCGAAATATGCTGTTAGTTGTGTAAACGGCTCTGTTGCCCTGCGCCTGGCACTTATGGCATGTGGAGTGCGTCCTGGCGACGAAGTAATTGTTCCGCCTTATACCTTTATTGCCACTGCATCAATAGTGATGGAAGCTAATTGTGTTCCGGCGTTTGCCGATATAGAGCCGGATACCTACAACCTCGATCCGGTGGCTGTTGAAAAAGCAATCACAGCGCGTACTAAGGCAATCATCCCAGTGCATTTCGCAGGGCAGGCCTGCAATATGGATGCCCTGATGGCTATAGCCAGGAAACATAAACTGAAAGTTATAGAAGATGCTTGTCATGCGCACGGTGGCGAATACAAAGGGAAGAAGCTTGGCAGTATTGGCGATGCAGGTTGCTTCAGCTTTCAGTCATCAAAAAATCTTACCAGTGGTGAAGGAGGGATAGTGGTAACAAACAACAAGGAAATTTTTGATCTGGTAAATTCCCTGCACAACGTCGGGCGTATAGTGGGAGGACAATGGTACGAACACCACAACCTGGGTTGTAATTACAGAATAACACAGATCCAAGCAGTACTTTTATCTCAACAGTTAAAGCGCCTTGAAGAACAAACTCAGTTGCGAAATAAAAACGGGGTTTACCTCAATTCGCTGCTTGAAAAAATTGAAGGTATTTCACCCCTTA
>JAUYBT010000211.1 GCA_030692905.1 Bacteroidales bacterium | reverse complement strand
GGGTTCTAAAAATTCATTTTTTTCATTTTGATTCAAGAGAAATCGCAGAACCCGTTAATCAATTTTCTCAAATCATCATAAAAGTACAATATTTATTCGAGTATCTGTATCTGATAAATCAATATTTTACCAAATTCTATCTATCTATCTATCAGTCGTATATATGTAATATGTTTAATCGAACAACTTGTTCATAGCGGAATAAATTATACGTTAGGTTCATTAGCCCGATAACACCAGTTGCCCTAACAATACCAACCGAACGAACCATTAAGCCATTCATACTTTGTTCCATAAAACCAAATACATGCTCTACTCTTGCTCTTGTTTTTGATTTTTCTCGATTGTTTGCTTTTTGTTCTTCCGTTAATGGTTTGTTTCGGTATCCTTTCTCATGTACTTTGTTTTCCATCTTGTATTTGCTAATTACTTTTTCCTGAACATCACCAGTATAGGCACTATCGGCATAAAAATCCTGTCCTTTATCGTTTTCTTCCAGTAAATCATCTAATGGCTGAGAATCATGTACGGATGCATCTGTAACTTCGTATTTATCTATGAACTTGCTCTTTGAATCAACTTTTGCATGATTTTTATAACCATAAAATGTCTCGTTATTCTTTTTTGTCCATCGGGCATCTATATCTTTATGCCTTTTTTTGTTAAGATTGTCATTCCATAGTTCATCACCTTTGCCTTCTCTAACCATTTTGTTTTCTTCCCTTGTATTACGTTGACGTGGAGCAATGGTAAAACTTGCATCTACCATTTTCCCTTCGTTCATAATCAATCCTTTTGATTCAAGATATTTTGTAAACTGTGTGAAAATCTTTTCTACTAATCCATTGTTTGTAAGGTTTTCACGAAAAGCCCATACGGTCTTTTCATCAGGTACTTTATCTCCACTCTCTAATCCTAAAAACATTTTAAAACTTAGTCTGTCAAGAATCTGATATTCTATCTGTGTGTCACCAAGTCCGTAATACCGTTGGAGTATCAGTATTTTAAACATCATCACTACATCATATGGATTTGCCCCTGCATTGTTCTTCTTATTCTGATTCAGCATGTAATTTTCCAATACTTCTCTAAACATTTCAAAATCAACCACTTTGCTTGTCATTTCCAACGGGTTTCCTATGGCTGATAATTTCTGATATGTATCTTGTTCATCAAATAACCCTCTATTGCCCGATTTTTTATATTTTTGTTGTTTCATAATTACTCGTTTTTCTATGTTAAATATACGAATAATTATTTGAATATCAATAAATTAAATTATAGAAGTCCCCTATATGAAGTAAGAAAATCCTGCCTTTGAGATTCTCCCTATATAAATGTTTTACTTCCTTTTGTTCACATTCATTTTTATTGTCAATGATCATTACCCTGTTTTTCTCAGGGATATCGTTAACTGAGTTCAGAATAAAACTTTTAATATTCTGATACTCTGTCTGTGGTATATTAAAAGCTGCCGACACAGTTTCCAGGAAATCCAGCTCATTTTCAGTTATTTCAGCACTGAACAATATAAAATCAATCAGCTGGACTATTACGTATAACTTTTGTTTTTGATGCAGTTCTTCATTAATCTTTTCACATATTGCTAAGATCCTCATTGCTGTAAGCGAAGTATGTTTCCGGTCCTTGATACTTCCCTTCGTAATATTTTCCGAACGGTATAATACAAGGTATTCATCAAACATTTCCATATACCTTATTACCAATTCATTATTCAAATGACGCGATAGAAACAATCTTACTATATCCTTACCTCTGCTTGAAATTCCCGTATTGTCGTGAATATCACTTATCAATGCAAATAGCTGTATTAATGCTTTTAATATTGGTTCACTCATAGGTTTAAAGTGTTAAGGATTTTATTTGAATATCATACATTAATAATAAGTCTTAAAAATAATTTCTATTATTAAATATATCTTTGTTTAAAAGTTATTCAAGTTAATAATAATTATGTATTTAGAAAAATATTTAAAAAGGGCAAGTTTAAAAATCGATATCTGAATCAGATTGCCCGGAAATATTTTTTCCGGATACTTAAGATCAAAATTTATTATATGTCCCGATCAGGAATAATTCTGGAGTACCGTGGTCCCATTAATTTCTCGATTATAGAATCGCTCTTAAAAAAGCTAAAGAAAACAAAGGAATTTGCAGATTTTAATAAGACAACCGGCAAAAGGTTATATGCCATATTTGTTGAGTGTCTTGAAAATATTTCTAAACATTCTGCAATAAAATCATCGAATGATAAAAGAATGCAACCTTATGTTTCTATCAGGAAGGAAAATGACAAGATAATCATTATGGCTGGTAATCCGGTAACAATTGATGCAAAAGACAAATTAGTCAGGAGGCTCGATCAGATTAATCAGTCAGATGAAGTTGCTTTGAAAACTTTATATGAAAATAAAATTAACAGTGACTCAAAGCAGGGTGAAAATGGAGCCGGACTTGGTTTCATTTTTATGGCATTAAAATCAGGAAAAATAAATTACAATTTTACCTGCATAAATAATGACTTTTCATATTTTGAGATTGAAATTTCTTTAAATAAATATATCATGAGAAAGTTGATTATTGACCAAACGTCCTGTTCACCAAAAGTCATACTTGATCCTGAAAAAAAAATCTATCATATTTCAGGCGAATCAAGACCTCCTGATGTTAGGGAGTTTTATGACCAGATTCTCTCATGGCTGGATGATTTCAGCTTATATCTCATCAAATCGGACGAAAAAAAAGATCCGGTTACCTTTAACTTTAATTTTGAATATTTTAATTCATCATCTGGTAAATTCATTCTTGATATTTGCAAAGTTTTAGCCGGTTTACGTTTAAAGGGAGTTAATATTACAGTAAACTGGCATTTTGAAAAAGATGATATAGATATGCTGGAGGTTGGAAAGGAGATGTCACGGATTGTCAAATTTCCTTTTGAATACATTGAAACAAAGGCGATAGGTGGGTGAGTGAGTTTGTCAGTGCCCTCAGGACTGAACTCGAAGCCACATTTAAGGAAGATATTTCGATTTACTTCGATGAAAACCCACATGACCGTTTACAGGAGACTTATAATGTAACCAAGAGCCTTGAAGGTAAATTGAAGTGTCTCATCTTAATACCTGTTCTGTCACAAACTTACTGCGATCCCAATAGTTATGCCTGGCAGTATGAGTTTTTAGCGTTTAACAGGTTGGCCGAAAAAGACCAGTCTGGCAAGGATGTTAAACTTAGGAATGGAAATGTTGCCGGCAGGATTCTTCCGATACGGATACACGACCTTGATCCGGAAGATGTGAAGCTGTTTGAGAAGGAAACAGGTAGTGTTATGAGAGCAGTAGATTTTGTATTCAAAACATCCTCCAGAGTTAACAGGCCACTAAGGGCAAATGAAGACCATCATAATGATAACCTTAATAATTCTTTTTACCGTGACCAGATAAACAAGACTGCTAATGCGATCAAAGAGATTATCCTGGGATTAAAAACAGAGCCAGTTGTACCTGCTGATCCCGGGGAAAATATTAATGTCTTTTATGATTTCCGGAATTTGATGTGCTGTCAAACATGAAAAAATAATTGTTTTTCATCTGGTCAAAGTGTATATTTGATATTGAGGATCACTGAAATTTAAAAAAAATTGATTTTGGGTTTAATACGTGATCAGGTTGCTCTTTTCACAATAAAATGGTAACTCATTATTAAAAAGATTATACTTAAGAGTATATTATAAAATACTGTAAATTATTAATCACAAATGAAAGGAGAATCCCATGAGTACAAATGATTCTAAGAAAAGCAAGACAACTAAAAATCTTTCAAGAAGGAATTTTTTAGGCACGGTAGGTGCAGCAACGGCTGGTTTTACGATTATTCCCCGTCATGTTATGCCAGGTAATGGCTATTTACAGCCCAGTGATACTGTCAATGTTGCCGGTATAGGAATCGGAGCCCGTGGCGCTGCTGATATAAGAGGTATATGCGATCCTGAAGTACCGATTGTAAACCCACAGCGTTCCAGTACAGGCCAGCCTTTAAGTAAGGAGGAACTGGCTGCAAGGGCTGCAAGGACGGCAAACCGGCCACAAGGCACCCAGCAACCACAAGGAGCTCAACCAGTAAGAGAACCTGTCAAACTGGCCAATATTTATGCTCTTTGTGACGTGGATACTGATTTTGCTGCACATGTGATTAAGGGCTACCCAAAGGCAAAGGTTTATACAGACTGGCGGCAGATGCTAGAGAAAGAAAAATCAATTGATGCAGTAGTGATTGGTACACCTGATCATAACCATGCACCTATTGCAGCTGCATTTATGAGGGAAAAGAAGCATGTTTACGCTGAAAAACCAATGTGCAAAACAATTTATGAATGCCGCAAGCTTGCTGAAATCGCAAAAGAGTATGACGTTGTGACTCAGATGGGTAATCAGGGACATGCAAGTGAGGGCGCACGACAAATAAACGAATGGATACAAAGTGGTGCAATAGGTCTTGTTCGCGAAGTTCAATTGTCAACCAACAGACCAATATGGCCACAGGGAAATATTCCGCGACCAGCAGGAATAACTGTTCCCAAAACATTAAACTGGGATGTCTGGCTCGGTCCTGCTCCCGAAAAAGCGTATCATCCGGATATCTGCCATTTTAACTGGCGCGGTTTACGCGATTACGGTACAGGTGCGTTGGGTGACATGGGAGCACATATTTATGACCATGCATTCTGGTCACTGAACCTCGGTATACCTACGAGGATACAAGCAAGTTCAACTATCTATAATGATGAATTCTGGCCACTTGCTGAAGTGATAACATATGAATTCCCGGCACGTGGGTATATGCCACCTGTGAAGATCACATGGGTTGACGGCGGCTTGCGAGCACCCCGTCCCATTGAAATGGATCCCGGCACCCGTGTCAGCTCAGCACTATACCTTGGAGATAAAGGCATCCTGATGCATGGAGATTATGGCAGTAATCCTCAACTTATACCCAAAAAGGTAATGGATGAGTTTGTACCGCCTAAACCATGGTTACCAAGATCACCAGGTGTTTATGCAGAATGGATTGATGCAATCAAAAATAATAAAAAATCCAGAGCTGATTTTTCCTATGCAAGCAAACTTGTTGAGACTATGATGCTGGGGAATATTGCTGTGCTAATGGCAAATAAAAATGTGGCACTGGAATATAATCCTGATAAGATGGAGTTTACGAATCTTCCGGAGGCCAACGCCTTTCTTCATTATGAATACAGGAAGGGCTGGACTTTGTAATCTTAGGTTTCTAACCTGCCTTCAGGCTGCCAATTGATCGAAAAGCCAACCGGTTTCTGCCCATAGTCCAGAACGGTTGGCTTTACATTTTCGTAACTCTTTTCTTCTGAAGTTTTGCAAAAGGACTTTTATTTTACTTGTGTTAAGATCTTTCCTGACTTTATCACAATGAAAACTAACAGTTAAGGATATAAAAATCATATTTTAAATTAAATTGCATTCAATATAAAATAACCTTAAAACTATAAGCCATGGCAATCCAAAATCGTATGAACCGCCGGAAATTTGCCAAGACTACGGTCCTGGCAGCTGCCGCCACCGCAATAGTACCTGGTTTCATAACAAAATGCACAAAAGCACCTGCACCAATGAAACGCGTGTTCGGGAAACTTGGGTTCGAAGTAACCACTTTGGGACTTGGAGGACAGGCTTCGCTGCAATGGACACCCGATAGTGTGGATCCCGTAAAGATCATACTCAAAGCTTTTGATCTGGGAATCAATTATTTCGACACATCCAATCTTTATGGCCCCAGCCAGGCTAATTATGGGAATGCATTCCAAATTAAGAATCTGATCCCCGGCTCAAACGGATATGATGAGGCTCTGCGACACTCAATATTTCTTACCACCAAAACCCACCTTCGTTATGCAAAGGGCGACGGGGAGGTCAAAGGTGTAAATAACTGGACAAATGGGGAACAAGGGACACATACAATTGACGATCTGCACCGTTCACTTTCGCTGATGTTCGGGGATGGAAAAGGAAATTACCCGGAGGGAGCATACATCGACCTGATGCTTATTCATAACCTTAACACAAGGGAAGAAGTCGATGCATTGTATGAAGGACTTGACAATACCGATCTCAATGCAGAACGTATTGGTGCCCTTGCAGCTTTACGCGATTACCGCGACGGAACAAACCTGACAGGGTTGAATCCCCAAAACGAAAAACTTATCCGTCATATTGGCTTTTCAGGTCACTTTGATCCTTCTGTCAATATGTACATGATACAACGCGATCGATCCAACCTGCTCGATGCAATGCTGGTGGCTATCAACGCCAACGACAAGCTTATGTTCAACATGCAGTATAATGTGATCCCGCTTGCAGCAACCAAAAACATGGGAGTGATTGCAATGAAAGTCTTTGCCGACGGAGCGATGTACACCAAGCCTGCCGAATGGTCAGAAAATCCGAGCCATGTGGTTCTCACAGTGGGCAGCGGATCGTTGCCAAGCCAACCACTTATAAAATACTCACTTACAACACCTGGCATACATCTGGCAATTATCGGGATCGGGCATATTAGCAATAAAGATGAGGAGTGCCAGCTAACCAGCAATCTGGCTGCGGCACAAATTCTGCCCGACGGATTAACTGAAGCCGAAAGAACAGAAATAGAAAAAATGGCCGGTAAAGCGAAGGAGGGTAAGACAAATTATTTTCAGCTTGCAGCCTTGCCTCTCACTGCTCCAAAGGAAGTATCAGTTGTGCAAAACAAAGAAACCAATTTACGTAATGCAACAGTAAGCTGGAATACTGCTTACGCCGGAGATGCACCTATCAGATCCTACGAGATCTGGCGCGATGGGACTAAGATCAAAGAGGTTCCCTTTACGCCACAGATCACTTTGGATCCGTTCACATTTACAGAATCACTGAACGATAAAACCGCACATAACTACATTCTGAAAGTAGCTGATACTAAAGACAAGATAGCCGAATCGTTACCGTTAACACTGGAGAAAATCGAATAGATAACAAATTCTTACAACCTCATGCTGAACCTGCTAAAACACCCGCTGCTAACACATAAACTCACGCTTTTGCGTCGTAAGGAAACCGGTACCAAAGATTTTCGCGAAACACTTGAAGAGATTGCCGGACTAATGGCATACGAGATAACCCGGGATCTTCCGTTGAAAGACATTACAATTGAAACTCCGCTGGGAAAATGCAATACGCAGGAACTTGCAATGGACGTT
>JAUYBT010000167.1 GCA_030692905.1 Bacteroidales bacterium | reverse complement strand
TGAAAAAACCACAAATTGATTGTAATACAGTAGCTTGTATTTAGCAACACTTGAGAAAAATATCTCTTCGAGGGTTAAATCAGTTTCAATATCCGTAGGGAAAGTCAGATTCAGAAGATAACTGTTTCCCAGTCTGATATTGCTCATGACATTTTCGAAAGACCTGAGATAGGTGCTGAAGGAAACCGGTTGCTTTTTCAATAAATGAGCTTTAGTGTCTATTTGCCCTGATGAAAAACCTTTGATTAATGGTGTTGAGAATTTTATCCCCTCCGGGACTGAACTAAGTTTATGTATTTCAGGTCTCTTCAGGTCGAAATCAATAATAAAAAAAAAGGGTACCCCGGCAGCTCCGTAACTGTTCATTAAATCAATAAATCGCAACATGGATTCGTTGTGCATAAATATTTTACTTATTGAAAACTACGACTCCTGTACTTAAAATATCGCTCATATTATAAGGAGTCATCCATCAGCAAACTTACAAATAATTCAATAGGAGAGGTTAAAACTGAAAGATATTGAGTTTTTTGAAAAGATAGTATAATCATTCAATGACTTCTCCCCTTCCATCTGTTTTTTTCAACAATTTTTGTATCTTTGAACAGGATGATAAAGAAACTCAAAATAACTTTCAGACTGGCTGCTGTAGTTATACTGGTATTATTCACGGGAGCAGAGTTATTTCCCGGCCCGGTTAATCCTGTGAGAGATCTATGTTGTTCATCAGTTCATTCCGATAACAGGCAGTCAGATGTTTCCAGCTTATGTCCTGACTGCGCCCATGAAAATAATTTGTATATAGTTCAGTGTTATCATCCACCTGTTTATCCTTCCTTTTGTTCTTCAGATTCCTTTATTCATTCAATAGTAGAGGCTGGTCTTTCTTTCTCTATCTGGCAACCACCCGAATAATCAGGTGCAGGGCAGTTGTTCCCTATCTGTTCCAATCGTTTATCATAGTTAAATTAACCATTAGGGTTTTGATACTCCTTCAATTTCCACATTAATATGCAAAATGAAAAAAAAAGGGTTGCCGGTTTATCAGTTTTTGCAGCAATCTTCCTCACATCGTTTAAATTCATTATAGGTATTCTGACAGGCAGCCTGGGTCTCCTGTCGGAAGCTCTCCATTCCGGGTTAGATCTCGTTGCCGCGGTTATAACCTTTTTTTCAGTAAGTATCTCTGATAAACCGGCAGATAAAAGACATAATTGGGGGCATGCCAAAATCGAAAACTTTTCGGCATTCATTGAAACTATACTTTTGCTGATTACATGTATCTGGATCATTAATGAAGCGCTTCACCGGCTTATTACAGGTAAAACCGATATTGAGGTAACTACCTGGAGTTATATTGCGGTGATCACTTCAATTGTCGTAGATTTTTCCAGGTCGTCAGCATTATCAAGAGTGGCCAAAAAGTATAATAGCCAGGCACTTGAAGCCGATGCATTGCATTTTTCAACTGATATCTGGAGTTCAGCTGTTGTATTGCTGGGTCTTGTTTGTGCAAACTTCGGTTTCTTCTTCGCCGACTCAGTAGCCGCCCTTATTGTTGCACTCATTGTACTGGTTGTGTCATACCGGCTGGGCAAACGGTCAATTGATGTTCTTCTTGACAGTGCCCCAAAAAGCACATATGATAAAATTGAAGGTGTCCTGAAAAATACCAGGGAAGTAATAAAATATCACGATTTAAGAATCAGAACCGCCGGAGCAGACACCTTTGTAACCATTAATATCCATGTCAGTCCTGAACTTACTAACCAGCAGGCACATTCAATATGCGATATTATTGAATATGAGACTCATAAGATTATAGATAGATGTGAAATAATTGTTCATGTCGAACCGGAAATTTAAATATGTATATCAGCACGCCATTTCACCAGCATTCTTCTTTGCCGATAAAAGGTTATATGCTCCTTTTATTACAACCTTGGCAGCATTGAAATCGAATCCTTCGGGAAGAGTAATCTCAGTATAACCTGATGAAGAAACACCCTTTTTGACCTGAAATATCTTATATTCGGTCATAGCCTTTCCGGCTTCTTCCTTATTTTTTTCAAAGACAAAAATATAATCCTTGTCATCGAAACTTACCACTGCCTCTGAAGGAAGCGCTGTTACTTTTTTGTCTGATTCTTCAATGAGTGCATTCACATACATTCCTGGTAAAACGTTTTTGCAGGCACTGACAACTGAAGCATAAACTATGAAAGTTTTGTCCTCACTGACTACTTTTCCGGTCTGTGTAATAACTGCCTCATGAACATCATCTCCATTGTTAACAAAAAACTTGATTTTCTGTCCTGCCACCACTTTTTCAGCATCTTTTTCAAACAGTGTCAGTTCAAGAAATAATTTATCACTGTTTACAATTTCAAATAGGACATCCGTTGGTGAAACATATTTTCCGATATTGACATTAACTGCCTTCAAAAAACCTTTGATTGGGGATACCAGATTGACTGTATTACTTATGTTGTCTTCGGTGAGTCGATCAGGATTAATGCCTATCAGATACAGCTTCTGTTCCAGAGACTTTACCAATGCCTTGAGGTTTTTATAATCAACGGTGACCTGTTGTACATTTTTCTCAGAATAGACATCGTCTTTGTACAAATCTGTATGACGCTTGTATTCTGCTTCTGCAAATACCAGCTTATTTTTTGCCTCAAGATAATTCTGTTGAATATCAACAAAATCCTGATTTTCCATAACTGCAAGAGTCTGACCCTTGTTAACAGCATTTCCCGGCAGCAGTGAAGTACTCTTGATAAAACCTCCCAAAGGCATACACACGGTTGCCTGGTTTTGAGGTGCAACGGAAATAATTCCATTAACTTTAAGAGTGTTACTGACTGATCGCATCTCAACTGAACCGGTCTGAATGCCGGCAAGTTTAATCTGATCATCTCGAAGCTCGACAATATCTTCCGGCAGAACTTCAACTTCCAGGACTTCTGCAACTGGTTCGTTAAACATGGTACAAGAACTCAGGGAGACTATAACTCCCAAAAAAACCATTGATACTTTATACTTTAATTTTTTCATGATAAATAAAATTTAAAAGATTTTACCTGTGATATATTCAATTGCGATAATTGTTTGATTGAAATTATTAAGTGCTTCAAGATAGTTTTGTCTGATAGCTAATGCCCTGTTAAGTGTAAAAACATAATCGAGGTAATCTAAGGCCCCGGCTTTGTAGCTACGGGTTGCCTGCTCAATTATCAGGTCAGCTTCAGGAACGGCTTGTTTTTCATAATAATCTACACTTGAAGTGTACTTATTATACTCGTCAAGTAAGGATTGGAAATTTCCGGAAATTGATTTAGTATAATTTTCCGCATTTGTCCTTGCTATGTTTTCATTTATTTTTGCAGCCTTTACCCGTGATGTATATGGAGAAAACCATAACGGAACAGATATACCAGCCTGAATACCGTTAAACCTGGAGTTCTTTCCGAAATTTTGTGGTACACCGTTAACATCCTGGGTACCTATAATTGTCTGGCTGAAATAGCCTACATTTAAATCGGGTAGCATCTGGCTGCTTTCAAGTTTTTTCGCAATTTGTGAAACTTCGACTTGTTGCTTTATGTAAGCCAGAAATGGATTCTGATCAACTGATACACTGTCAGAATTAAGAGCAAAGTCGAGTCGATGCACTTCTGTGACTGATGGCGTTAATGGGAATCTGCTATTCAATAAGATCATTAGTTTACGGCCACTGATAGCGATATCAGATGTTACCTGATACAACTGGTTTTTTATTTCAAGGTTTTGAGAACGGGCAGTGATCATTTCCAAGCGGTTTGTTTCACCTGATTTTGCTCTTAATTCAGCTGCTCTTAAAAACCCTGAATAGAGGCTATCCTGGTAGATAAGCAATTTTTGCTTAGAAGAGAGGAATACAAATTGCCAGTAAACCTGTTTTACCTGTGTAGCTATTTCAAGCCGGGAACCCTGGAATTGTAATTCACTGCCCTTAATATTTGCATTAGCAAGTTTATATCGGTTAACATACACTGAAGGAAATGAGAATGATTGAGAAATAGCAACACTGTTGTCCTTGGTATATGAATTGAACTGTCCATATTGACCGTCAATAACTGTTTTTGGCAGATCTAGAGAAGCACCCTTGAGAGCCTTCTGGACATCTATTGATAGACCAGCAGATTTTACGGAAAGGTTACTGTCCAATGCCATCTGGATTGCATCATGCAGATTAATGACTCTTGGCTGTTGGCCGTTTACGGTATTTAAAATTGATGTGGTACCAAACAACAGGAAAATAACTGCAAGTTTTTTTGCCGTTCTGCTCTTAAATCTGAATTTGAAACTGGTAGTGGAAAAAAAGATGTAAAATACCGGAAGAATAACAAGTGTCAGAAGAGTTGCGGTGATAAGTCCTCCTATCACAACAGTTGCCAACGGTTTCTGTACCTCAGCACCTGCCGAAGTTGATAAAGCCATTGGAAGAAATCCAAGTGAAGCCACTGCAGCAGTCATAATTACAGGACGCAACCTTGTCTGAAGACCTTTTAATACCCTTTCAGTAATATCTGTAACACCTTCCTTTTCGAGTCGGTTAAACTCAGCAATCAGTACTATTCCGTTTAGAACAGCAACACCAAAAAGTGCAATAAAACCAACACCTGCTGAAATTGAGAAGTTCATTCCACGTATCCAGAGGGCGAAAACACCACCAATGGCGGACATTGGTACTGCAGTAAAGATCAGGAGAGATTGTTTTGCTGAATTAAATGTGAAGTAAAGCAGTACAAAAATCAATGCCAATGCGACCGGTACTGCAATGGAAAGTCTTTTCTGAGCAGCCTCAAGTTTTTCAAACTCGCCTCCATATGAAATATAATAACCGGTAGGCAGTTGAATTTTTTCATTTATCTGAAGCTTTACATCATTGATTACACTTTGCATATCACGGTTACGGACATTGAATCCGATTGTTATTCTTCTTTTAGTATTTTCCCTGGAAACCTGTGCAGGACCAGATTTAATTGATATGTCTGCCACCTGGTCAAATGGAATCTGGCGTCCGTTAGCAAGCGCAACGGTGAGATTCTTCACATCATCAAGGCTCTGTCGGTAATCCTTGTCCAGACGAACTACCAATCCAAATCGTTTTTCTTCATCAAAGACAATACCTGCCTGACTACCGGCAAAAGCAGCACGCAATACCTGATTTACATCCGCTACAGAAAGACCATATTGTGCCAACCGGTCACGGTTGTATTCAACCTGAATCTGAGCAAGACCTGTGACTTTTTCAACATTTATATCCTGAACTCCACCAATTGTTTGAATAATTTTTTCAACATCAGCAGCTTTTTCAGATAGTAAAATTAAGTCGTCACCAAATATTTTAACGGCTATATCCTGTTTTGAACCGGTCATTAATTCGTTAAAACGCATTGCTATAGGTTGCTGAAATGCAAATTTAACACCTGCCAAAGGAATCAAACTTTCTTCCATTTTAGTTACAAGCTCTTCACGTGTAGTAGCTGAGACCCATTCATCTTTATCTTTGAGTGTAATGATATAATCCCCTGTCTCCATCGGAGTAGGATCTGTAGGTATCTCCCCGGCTCCTATTTTACATACCACATGCTTTATCTCCGGAAAATTTTCAATCAAAATTCTATTTGCCTTTATAACATCATTTACCGTGTTAGTCAATGATCCACCCTGAAGTGTTATTACACTTGAGGCAAGGTCGCCTTCTTCAAGCTGGGGAATAAATTCACCTCCCAAACGGCTGAATAAAACCAGACTGAAAAGAAATAAAGCAACAGCTGAAACCGAAACAAGAAGTTTCCTTTTAAGTGCAAACGTAATCGCTGGATTAAATACTTTATGTATCCAATCCATTAACCTGTCAGAAAAATTTGGTTTGTGGTATGTATTCTTGCTCAGGAATAAGGCAGAGGCCATAGGAACATAAGTCAGTGACAGAATTGCTGCTCCGATCAGTGCAAATGTAACTACCTGTGCCATAGGACGGAACATTTTACCCTCAATGCCTACAAGCGCCATTATCGGCAGATAAACTATCAATATTATTATCTGACCAAATGTTGCTGAACTCATCATTCGTTTTGCGGAATCGAGTACATTTTCATCCATCTGCTCCTGGTTGAGTCTTGTAACACCAGGATGGTGATGTTTGCTCATTGAAATCCGATGGACAACACTTTCTACAATAATGACGGCACCATCAACAATAAGCCCGAAGTCTATAGCTCCGAGGCTCATAAGGTTACCCGATACTCCAAAAAGATTCATCATTGAAACGGCAAAAAGCATTGCAAGCGGA
>JAUYBT010000121.1 GCA_030692905.1 Bacteroidales bacterium | reverse complement strand
AACAGCAAATGGAAAATATCCTGTGGAAGCAGTAAAAACAATGACTAAGGTGGCTCTTGAGGTAGAGAAGAACAAGGAAAAATTTCTTGATATTCCTTTCCTGACTGTAACCGGTGAAATATCGGCATACCTTGCAAAAGTTGCGGTTAAGACTGCCTTCAGGATAGGAGCCAGGGGAATTATTGCCGATACTACCGGTGGAAGGACTATCCGGGACATGGCATCGTACAGGGGCATTGACCTGATCCTGGCACAATGCTACTCAGAATGTACAATGAGAGAACTTGCACTCTCATATGGTGTATATGCCAGTTACCAGGAGAAAAGAAAATCGGTTGATGAGTTTATCCATATTGCCTTAAAAAACCTGGTTAAAACTCATAATCTTAAAAATGATGATATTATTGTTGTGCTGGCCGGCAACTTTTCCGGCGGATCTGGCTTTTCATTTATCGAGGTTGGTTCGGTACAGTATCTTAAAGATCGTGTGAGCATAAAAGATGATCAATAATTGGTCTGATTTTTGATGATTTAATCAGGCCTTAAACCGAAGAATAATGTTCAAAACACTGTTTTTTTCAATATTGCTTTTATTTCATCCGGTACATGTTACCCTGACAAGCATTGATTATGTTCCGGAAATGGACTCTTTCAAAGTATTTGTAAGAATGTATTTCGATGATTTTCTTCGTGATAACAAATTAAATGGCAAGGAGATTCAAAATAAGGATTTTTCAACAAATAATTCCTCATCAAGGAATGTTCTGGAGAAATATCTCGCGGAAAAGGTAATAATAGAAGTAAATGAAAAACAACTTTCAGGGAAATTGCAGGATATTAATCTGGTTGATAATGAGATTAGTATGAATCTGGTGTACAGCACAGGGAAAAAGCCAAAAACCATTACTGTGAAAAACCTTATAATGACGGACCTCTACAGCGACCAGTCGAATATGATAATTGTAAAGATTAGCGATTTTGAAGAAGGAGTAAAACTGACTGCTGATAAAACTGAACAGACTTTTAAAATAAAATAATTTCAGGCGTGAAGAATCTAATAATAAAGAAATTTTTTTTACTGGTTTTAGTATCATTTTATTTTGTTAATCTGAATGCTACTCACAACCGGGCCGGAGAAATTACATATGTCCAGTTATCGGATCTCACTTATGAGATCACCATAACCACTTTTACCTATACCTTAAGCCTCGCAGACAGACCTACACTCAATGCTGAATGGGGCGATAATACTACCTCTACTGCACATAGAATAAGCATGTTAACTCTTCCGAACAATTACAGGAGGAATGTTTATAAAATCACCCACACCTATCCGGGTCCGGGAGTTTACCGGATCGTGGTGCAGGACCCAAACAGGAACGAAGGTGTAAAAAATATTCCAAATTCAGTGAATGTTGTTTTTTCAATTTCAACAATTCTGACAGTTAATCCTGCAATGGGGCGTAACAGCACACCGGTATTACTTAACCCCCCTTATGACAAAGCAGCTTTTGGTTATGTGTTTATTCATAATCCGGCAGCCTACGATCCCGACGGCGATAGTCTTTCCTATAAGCTCACAGTATGCACCCGCGAAGATGGCAAACCTATCGAAAACTACACTCTGCCTCCCGCAACGCACTCAATCAGGGTTGATTCCATCAGTGGAGACCTGATATGGGACACTCCGGCAGACATCGGAAAATTCAATGTGGCAATGGAGATTCAGGAATGGCGAAATGGAAAAAAAATCGGAGTCGTGGTTCGCGATATGCAGATTGAGGTTTACAGTACAAATAATAAGCCTCCTGTTAACAGCCTGCTATCTGATTACTGTGTTGAAGTAGGTGACACTGTTGATTTCCTTTTCTCAGCAACTGATGTCAATAAAGACAACTTAACTCTCAAAGCTACCTCAGGAGTCTTTAAACTGACCTCTTGTCCCGCTCAGTTTACCAAGGTGGATTCTGTTCCGGGATATGCTTCCTCGAGATTCAGATGGATTCCTTGCCACGAAGTAGTGAGGAATCAACCTTACAGCGTAATTTTTAAATCGGATGACTACAATGCCGACGTGAAGCTATCTGATATTGACAATATGAATATTAAGGTGCTTGGCCCGCCTCCTTCAATCATAAATGCTGTGCCTGAAGGTAAACTGATCAGATTAACCTGGTTGGATTATGGAACCAGCGTTATAGCAGGATTCAGTGTATACAGAAGGGAAGGAGCCTCTACATTCAACCCCGATTCATGCACATCGGGTATACCTTCATCCACAGGTTTTGTCAAGATAGGATACATTAGCGGCAGTTCAACAACTTCTTATTCCGATACCGATAACGGAAAAGGGCTGCAATTCGGGAAGGAATATACTTACAGAATTGTAGCTGTTTATCCTAATGGAACAGAAAGTAAAGCCTCCAATGAGATTACCTCAACTCTTGTATCCGGAGTCCCCGTAATCAAAAATGTGAGTGTAAGGAATACCGATGCAGTTAAGGGATCAATTTACCTTGCCTGGAAAAAACCTGACAAACTCGATACCATTCCCGCAAATGGCCCGTATGAATACCTGATTTATAGAGCAAATGGAATTGGCGGAACAAACTACCAGCAGATCAGGTCTATACTCACCATAGACCTTAACGACACCATCCTGATTGACACACTGATCAATACCAAATCAACAGGTTATATCTACAAGATCGAATTATGGAATAATGCATCCGGCAACAGATTTCTTATCGGTGAACCGGGGTACGCATCATCTGTTTTTCTTTCGATCAGCCCGGGCGATAGAAAAGCACGATTTGTCATTAACAGGAATGTACCCTGGATCAATACCAGGTATGATTTCTTCCGATTGAATGAAGTAACATTGGCCTACGATTCAGTGGGCTCTACAAACCAGTTGACTTTTGTTGATAACGGATTGGAAAATGGTAAGCAATATTTCTATTTTGTGAGGTCGGTGGGTGGTTATCTGGCTGATAATATGCCAAAGAACCTGATTAACTTTTCGCAGATCACCTATACCACACCTGTTGATAATGAACCCCCTTGCCCTCCGCTGGTTAATGTTACCAGCCAATGCGATAGTTTATACAATACTATTTCATGGACGACAGCCGATCCTGTCTGTTTTGATGATGTTGCCGGTTATAAGATCTTTTATAAAAAGACAACAGAGGAAAACATCTCCTTACTCAACACTGTAAATGATAAAAACATATTTTCATACAAGCACTACCCGGGCGACATTATATCGGGATGTTATGCAGTTTCAGCATTTGACTCAAATGGCAATGAGGGTGAAAAATCTGTTATGCTATGTATTGATTCCTGCAACTTTTATGAGATTCCCAATGTTTTTACTCCTAATGGTGATGATATTAATGATAAGCTTGTAGCCAAAACATCCGGACTTGTAGAAAAAATTGATTTCAGGCTTTTTAACAGGAATGGATTATTGTTATTCAGGACCGAAGAACCTAAAATCGACTGGGATGGAACATATAAGGGAAAAATTGTTTCTCCTGGCGTATATTTCTATCAATGCGATGTTTATGAAAGACGCATTTCAGGGCTTGAGTTATTCCATCTTTCGGGCTTCGTTCATGTAATTACTGAACAAAATGCGAAGTTAAAAAAAGAGGAGACTAAATGATTTTGAAGGACTATCGAAGATGAAAAAAATATTAACTCTGGTTTGGATCCTGATGTGCACCGGTACTGTTTTTGGACAGCAGACAATTGATTATATTCTTAAGGCAAAGGCATATACAGAAACCGGAAAGCCTGAACTTGCAATTAGTCTGCTTACCGGAGCCATCGCAGTAACTAAAGAAAGCAGACTTTTTACTGAAAGAGCTAAAGCAAATATCGTAAAAGGGGATTATTCGGGGGCAATCAGCGATTATAATGAAGCAAATAAAATAACTCCTTCCTCAGGAGAATACGGGCTTTCAAGGATTTATGCCCTCAAAGGTGATGCGGCAACAGCTCTCTATCATCTTGAAATGAACCTCAATTCCTCCTTCAGGAAAAGTGAAAAAGAAATTATGCTCGATCCGGCTTTCGATCCGGTTGAAAACAGTTCAGAGTGGCGTCAGTTCTGGAAGAAGGAATGGTATAGTATTACAGAAAGAAGTATTTCGGAAATTGAATATTATATCTCAGCAGGAAAGATTGATGAATCTAAAGTTGTTCTTTCTGAACTTAAAAAAAGTTATCAGAGTAATGATGACATTCTTTATGCAGAGGCATTAATCAACCTTTCATCGGGAAAATATGCAGAAGTTATCAAGGATATCTCCGGATTAACAGCTTTAAATCCTGAAAATGAAAATTTTTTGCGGATTCTTGCAAAAGCCCAGTCTGGTGCATCCAACCCGGCCGGAGCATCTGTAACTTATACACAAATTCTCAGTTTAGATATTGCTGATGCTGATCTGTTAATTCTCAGAGCAAATTGTTACAGAAAAACAGGAGAAACTGATAAGGCGCTGACTGATATTGGAAAATACCTTGAAATTTATCCCGAAAACAGAGCCGCCGTTAGCTTAGCCGGAAAACTGGAAGCAGAATCAGGTGACAATCTTAAAGCGCTGGAATATTTCTCAAAGAACCTGAAACTTCATCCTAATGACCCTGAGTGCTATATTGACAGGGCGAACTCATATTTTGTTTCAAAGTCGTGGGCTTGGGCTATAAAAGACTACAGCATGTCGTTGGATCTAAAACCCGGAAATTCGGACATCTGGCTGAATAAGGGTATAGCCTTGCTTAATTCGGGAAGGGTGGACGATGCCTGTCACGATTTCAGAAAATCAATGAGTCTGGGAAATAGACGGGCCTCAGACTATATAAGCAGAAATTGCATTAAATAAAGCGTTCCGCGTTTAGCGTTTTTCGTACTTACCATGTTTTGAACTTTCGCCTTTCGCCTTTTAACTTTTTACTTTTGTCTTTTATCTTTTTACTTGATATGTTTACGGATCCTTTCGAACAAGTCGTGAGGGTTAAATGGCTTAAGGACGTAATCATTAATATTCAGGTCATCAATTTCATCATAGCTCTCTGACATAATAGCTGCTGTAAGGGCAACTATGGGAATGTTCCTGATTTTAGGGTTTTCTGAATTTCTGATGATCCTGGTAGCTTCAATACCATCCATAATTGGCATATGTAAATCCATCAGGATGAGATCAAAATCTTCTCTTTCAAGTATATCAAGAGCTAATTGTCCGTTTTCGGCATGAGTGACAGTTATTCCCCAGCCAATCAGGAATCTATTGGCGACAAAAAAGTTTATTTTATTATCTTCAGCAACAAGGATCCTTTTACCTTCAAGTCCGGTATAATCCTCAGGAGATTCAGCAGTTTGTGTCTGACTGCCCTTTTCCGAAACACCTAATGAGATGACAAACCGGAAAGTTGACCCTTTCTTAGGTTCGCTTTCAACTGTGATGGTTCCTCCCTGCAGTTCAATCAATTTTTTGCAGATTGCTAATCCCAGTCCTGTACCGCCGAAGCGCCTTGTTGTATCCTGTGAAGCCTGTGCAAACCTGTCAAATATTAAAGAGTGCATATTTTTTGGAATGCCTATTCCTGTATCGGTTACCGTGAATTCCATTTTCGACTGATTACCAGTTCGTTCTAGTTCTTTAATAAGTACCGTAATGCTTCCCTGATTAGTGAATTTCAGCGCATTAGAAAGGAGGTTAGAGAGAATCTGATTGAGTCTGGTAGGATCGCCGATAACCTCATCAGGAAGATTACTTGCTTTTTTGATATCAAAACTGAGATGTTTTGCTTTTGACCTGAATGAATATGATCTCATTATCTCCTCGAGAAAGTCGCTAAGGTTAAATTGCGTTTGTTCGAAAACAATTTTGCCAGAATCCATTTTATTGTAATCGAGAACATCATTTACGAGAGTAAGAAGATGGTTACCCGAGAACTTCAGGGTTTTGATATATTCCATCTGGTCTTCACGGGGATTCCCCTGTATCAAGAGGTTGGTTAAACCGATCACTTCATTAAGAGGGGTTCTTATTTCGTGACTCATTGTTGACATGAACAACTGTTTCGTCAGCGCTGATTCTTCAACTTTCTGGGTGGCAAGGATGAGGTTGTCGAGTATCATTCTGCGCTGAATGACTATTGCAATCTGATTTGCAATAAAATCCATTACACTAAGATCATCCTGCGAAAACTTATTCTCATCATGATAATCCTGAAGACACATCACGCCGATTATGTTACTTTCAATTCTCAATGGAACACCTATCCAAACTTTGCATGGTGTGCCAACAAGGTCTATATCCCCTGCCTCCTCAAGTATTTTCAGGTCATTTTCCTTGAGCAGAACTGACTTGTTTTGTTTAATTACCCAACCAGTAATGGTCTTCGTGATAGGGATCTCATAAAAACTGTCTTTTTCATCAGCAAAAAATGGCAGAGAGAGCGTTTCAGATGTCTTATCGTAAAGAGCTATGAAAAAATTGTTCGTATCCCAGATCTTACTTAACTCGTGTACAATTATCGGACAGATTTCTTTAATGTCATATTGTTTCAGGGCAGCAGTTGAAATATTAAATAGTATCTCCTGAAGAAGCTGATTTTTTCTTTCGGTAGTTATATCCCTGTAAATAAAAAGATGTGCAACGATTTCATTATCAATGACGATTGAGGCAGCAACAAGGGAAACGTGTATCTTATTACCGAATTTATCTTTTCTTAATGTTTGTCTTACCTCCTTGTTATTCATTGAAGCAAGACTATCGATTCTTATGGCTTCTTCTTTAAGATCATCCGGAACAACAAGATCATTAATATTATTATTAACCGCTTCTTCTGAAGTGAAGCCAAAGAGATTTGTGAACTCTCTGTTGATCATAGAAATTATGCCGGATGTGCTTGTAATAGCAATTGCTGCCGGGATGGAATTATATAGGTGTTCAAGAAATGCTTTTTCCCTTTTTTCATCCAGTACACTTCCCTGACTCTCTTTAAAATCTATCATTCTGGTGTTTACAATTTCATTTAAAAGTAGCAAATAATACTGTAATTCCGGTATGTATTTTAATAATTTTTCGTTTCAGTTTAAGTTTTATTCTTTTTGACTTTTTCGTTGTAATATTTGCAGAAATCAGTCAGGCCGCACTTGCTGCAAAGAGGATTTCTGGCTTTGCAGACATATCGACCGTGAAGTATCAGCCAATGATGGGCCAGATGAATCAATTCCGGGGGTATATGATTTAAAAGCTGGATCTCAACAATGAGTGGGGTCTTTGCATTTTTGACGAGACCAATCCTGTTTGATACCCTGAAAACATGAGTATCA
>JAUYBT010000202.1 GCA_030692905.1 Bacteroidales bacterium | reverse complement strand
CACCAAATCGGTATTTGGTTAAACTATGGCAATGTTGACGGTTTTGATTTCTGGGATAATGGAGCTTCCGGGACAAAGGATCCTGAAGGCGGAGAAGTCAAACATCTTGAAATTGAAAAGTTATCTGGTGGTACCGGGGAAGGAGTAATGGTTACCCGGGAAAGCTGGCTCGATCCTTCAGGTAAAGAACTTCTGGCAGAAAATACCGAATATCATTTCATTGCTAAGGATTCAACCCGTATCATTGACCGTATCACAACTCTGACAGCTACAGGCAATACAGTTACAATGAAAGACACTAAGGAAGGTATGTTTGGTATTCGCGTCGCACGTCAACTTGAGCTTCCATCAAAAGAAGCTGTTACACTTACAGATACCCAGGGTAATCCTACCACAGTGAAAGCATTGTCTAACGAAGGTGTAACCGGTAATTACATAAGCAGTGAAGGAGTTACAGGTGAAGCTGTCTGGAGTACCCGCGCCAGATGGATGGATCTGTATGGGAGTATAGGTGACGAAAAAATCTCACTGGTTGTTTGTGATCACCCTAAAAACCAAAGCTATCCTACCTACTGGCATGCAAGGGGATACGGACTTTTTTCAGCCAATCCTCTGGGCGCAAAAGATTTCACCCAGGGGAAAGAAGAACTGAATTTTTCCATCCCTGCCGGCAAGTCAACAACATTCAGATACCGGGTAATTGTTAATTCCGGGACTCATTTAACTGATGCAGAGATTAATGCTTATGCAGACGAGTTTGCAGAGAAATATTAATAAATCTTTTTAAACTCTGAAAATATAAAAATCCGGGTTCAACCCGGATTTTTTAATTGTAATGCAAATAAAATCCTGAATTTTAACGGGATTTGTCTGCCAGCTGACTATATTAATTGAAGAAAATGAATACTTAATGAAAATCAATGGCATTTATTAAAGGCTTCAGATGGTCATATTTGAAAAAAACTATCTTTAAAAATTAGTGAAAACAAGTTTTACTTACAATAATATTAAGCATAACAAATAATTAATTTAATCATAAAGAAATGAAATTTAACAGATTAATCAATAGAAACAGGATAACTTATACCCTGTTGTTTTTGTTTATTCTTAATATATCATCTTATGCCCAGCAAAGAATCGAAGGATTATCATATCTTGACGGCAAGCCGGTTTCTGTGGTAATAAAAGATGGGAAAATTGTTGAGATAAAAAAAATTTCGGAACTTCCTAAAGAAAGTAAAAAATTATATATTGCTCCCGGTCTGATTGATAACCAGGTTAATGGTTTTATCGGTATTTCATTTTTATCGGAAACTGGAGGCATTTTAACATTAGAAGGTGTTAAGAAAGCTACCAGGGCTCTCTGGGAAAGAGGTGTCACAACCTACCTTCCCACTCTTATAACAAACAGTCATGAAGAACTCCTGAATATTTTTTTAAAACTAGCAGATTTTAAAAACGACAAATCGCTGTTAGGTTCAATTCCGGGCTTTCATCTTGAAGGTCCGTATATATCGCCGGAAGATGGTTACAGGGGGGCTCACTCCAAAAAATTTGTAAGACCACCCGATTGGAACGAATTCATGGAACTGTATAAAGCATCAGGGAATAGCATAATGACAGTCACTTTGGCTCCCGAGGTCGAAGGTGCCATGGAATTTATCAGGAAGTGCAGCGAAAAAGGGATTGTTGTCGCACTTGGCCACCATAATGCAACTGCTGAAATAATAGATAAAGCAGTTGAAAACGGAGCAAAAATATGTACTCATTTGGGTAATGGTTGTGCAAATGCCATTAACAGGCATATCAATCCATTGTGGCCTCAATTGTCTAACGATAAACTATCGATCAGTATTATTTGCGACGGATTTCATTTGAATCCAGAAGAAATCAGGGTGTTTTATAAGGTGAAGGGAAGCGATAATACAATTGTTACATCCGACGTTACCGAATTTGCAGGGATGCCTCCCGGACTATATAAAATACTTGATGGTGAAGAAATAGAACTTACTGCTGATGGGGAGTTAAGATATCCGGCTCAGAAAGTTCTTTATGGCTCTGCCTCTGCAATAAATAAAGGCGTTCAGCATATTATGAAAGTTACTGGTTGCTCGCTGGCTGATGCAATAAAAATGTCAAGCACCAATCCGGCTAAACTCTATGGTTTGAACGATCGTGGAAGTATTGATACCGGAAAGAGAGCCGACCTGATACTTTTTAAACTAAGTGATTCAGAATTAGTGATCAAAAAGACTTATGTGAACGGTAAATTAGTGTATGACGCTTCAAAGTGATGAATTCTTTTGAGACCTCCCTCCTATCAGCATCCACGGAAATCAAAATAATGCACTATCAGACGAACAGAAATTAAGAGGATAAGTACTATAAAAAAAACGATATGAATGAAGTAAAGAAAAAAATCGGCAATTATCGCTACAGGATTCTTGCATTGGTGTTTATGGCCACAACTATCAACTATTTCGATCGTAGTCTTGTTGGTGTAATGGCCCCTACATTACAAAAACTTTTCGATTGGTCAAATAAAGATTATGCAGCCATAATGGTTTCCTTCAAAATTGCTTATGGAATAGGATTA
>JAUYBT010000198.1 GCA_030692905.1 Bacteroidales bacterium | reverse complement strand
TATCGCTCTCCAGGCTCTTAGTCGTCTTCCCAGATGAAAAAGGGATATTATTCCTGCCAGGATAATTATTGAAACAGAAAGTATTTTTTCGGGGAATATCCCATTAATAAATGAAGAAATTATTGTTGCAACAGATAGTGTAGTTAAAAAGCTGAATGCGAATAAGCTCCACTCCCCAGTTATACCACTCTCCTTCGCACTTGATTTTGGCACTTCAGGTTCAAAGATTTTTTCCGGGATTATCCTGAGGGGATCGTTATTCTGCTTGTCTGAAAATTCGATTGCCGGGTTAAGATTTTTATCGGGTAACCATGAAGGAAAATTTTTCAGAATAGGTTCAGATAGTTCACCATAGTTAAGAGCACCTGTGGGACAAGCAGTTGTGCATGCAGGCAAGCTTCCCTCAATCAATCCGGAATAGCAAAGGTTACATTTCCCTATAATTCTATTTCCGGTATCGAATTTTGGTGCATCATAAGGGCAATTCCATTGACAGTATTTACATCCGATGCACTTCCTCTCGTCAATAATTAAAGCTCCTGTAAGCGGTTCTCTATAATAGGAAGCAGTCGGACACCCATTAAGGCAAACGGGTGTTTCACAATGGTTGCAGGCTAATGAAAGATTAATAAGGGAGAGTGAAGGTAATGCTTCGGAATTATACGTAAAGATCATCCTTGGTTGAATTGACCATCCGTTTTCAAGAATACAGGCTGCACTGCAGGCTCCACAGTTCACACATTTGTTATGACTGAAAATAAACCCTTTACGCATAACTAATCAACTCTTTCGACTTCAACCGTGTTATCATGAAATGCGGCACCATAGCCCATATCAGTTTCCCTTCCGGTAATAAGATGATTTCCTCCTCCCCCTTCGTTATACCAGATTCCGTTTGGAAGAACAACCAATCCTGCAGGAATCCTATTCGAGATTCTTGCTACACTGATTATCTCTCCTGTCTGATTAAACACTCTTATTTTATTACCTGAATAAATATTGCGTTTTGCAGCATCTCCCGGAGAAATTCCGACCGCGGGTTCCTGTACAGTCTCCTTTATAATTTTCAGATTGCCAAACTGCGAATGGATGCGACTCCCTGTATTGGGAGTAACAAATACTAATGGGTATAATTCGTCTCCTGTACCAGGATCATGTGGTGTATAATCAGGCAATGGAGAGACGCCCCAAATTGACTGAGCTTCAGATGAATAGAGCTCGATCTTACCTGATGGGGTTTCAAATTTCAGGTCTTCAAAGGCGATCTGCTGAAGTCCCGGAGCAAGAACCGGACCTTCTTTCAGATCATCAAGATTAAGTTCTGAATATCCTTTGATTCTGTTGTCGAGCCATTCCTCGATGTTTTCATTTCCCGGTTCAGGTATCAGGTTGGTACCAATATTCATATTAAGCCTTTTTGCAAGGTGAAAATATATTTCGTTTTCCGGCATAACTTCGCCCGGAGATTGAATGGCCTTTGGCTTGAACTGTACATAAGGAGACCAGTATGAGCCTATTATGTCAGATTGTTCAAACATATCTTTTGCAGGAAGAATGATATCGGCTATCGCAGCAGTATCAGTCATGAATTGTTCAACAACCACTTTAAACTCCAACCCGGAAAACGCTTTTTTAACACTATTTGTATCAGGCGATTGTAAGAGAGGATTCCCTCTTTCAATCCATGCTGCTTTTAACTCAGGATCACTGGTATTCAACATATCTCTTCCAAGTTTCGCCATTGAAATTGTTCTCCTGAATGGCAAATCTTTTTCATGATCAGGGTAATATGATTCTGGTTCCTTTGGATTATCATATATATAGCTTTGAAGATTTGCATAATTGAAACCAGAGCCCGACTTGCCGATATTGCCTGTTAAAACAGAAAGAGAAAGAATAGATCTGATAGTCTGTCCTCCGTTCAGGTGCCGCTGCAATCCATAGCCGGGAAGTATAGTAACTGGTCCCTCTTTTCCAATAATATATGCCAGCTCAATAATGTTCTCAAATGGTATACCTGTTATTTTTTCAGCTTCAACCGGAGATATCCGCAGAGATTGCCTGAATTCATCAAATCCTTTAACATGTTTCTTAATGAAGTTCCAATCAATCAGGTCATCTTTAATTAGTACCCAGGCAATAGCAAGTGCCAGTGCCGCATCGGTACCTGCCTTCGGACTGAATAGTATGTCGGCTTTGTCGGCTGTCGGAGTTCGTAAAGGATCGATTACTATTATTCTGCTGCCATTTTCCTTAGCACCGGCAATAAAAGCAATCTCCTGAATATTCGTTTCAGCCGGATTTTTTCCCCAGATAATGATGGTTTTAGCGTTTTTCAGATCCCATGGAACATTATGTTTTACAGAGCCTAAAGTAAGTCTTACTGCTTCCAGTCCTGCCGGCCAGCAGAGATTCCCATATGTTATTGTTGTCCCTCCGAATGCTTTCCAGAATGAATATCCGATTTCGTTAGTAAGCCCGGACATTCCGCTTCCTTTATACCATAATATACTTTTTGGACCAAACTTTTCTCTTACTGAATTGAGCTTATAGCTGATGATGTCAAGCGCTTCATTAATAGTAATTTGTTGAAATTTACCTTGTGATGTTTTTATCAGAGGATAAATAATCCTTTCAGGAGAATGAGTTCTTTCAATGTAGGACAAACCTTTTATACATGGTCCTTCAGGAGTAGCAAGATTTCCTGAATAAGGAAGGATTCTCCTGATTTTATTGTTTTCAACCTGAACCCTGAAAGAGCAGGTGCTATAGCAGTTTCTGGGGCAAGCTGTTACGAACTCTTCCATTTAGGTCATATTATACTAAGACTATTTACCGGGACCCATCCCTTATTTCCATCAGAAAGCATTATTTCAAACCACTCTCCGACTTCATCTTCAATGGATACCCTGGTGCCTTCATGCAAAACAAACAGATCAGTTCCGCTATTGTCAGGAGAACTTTTCCCGCTTACCAACGGGCTGGATATAATTGCCTTATGACTGTCGTAAACAAGTGATTTATTTCTTACAGTGAAAGCAAACGAAGAAAGAGTGAGAACAAAAAAGAAAACTGCTAACCAGAATCCAATAACCTTATGACGGTATCTTGATGAATAAATATAGAGCGACAACAATAAGAGACAAAGAATAAATGAGCCAATACTGATTTTTGCCCAACAGTTTGTAGATAAGAACAGTGAAACGACATTATACCATCTTACAAAAAAGAGCTCCGGAATCTCCTGAAACCTGTCAACAATGAATGTTCTGGCAATCTGAAGGTTATAATTAATATCTTCGTCAGAAGGATTAAGCAGATATGCGCGTTCGTAGTACAGAATTGCATCAGGGATATTATTGAGCTTAAAATATGCATTACCGATATTATAGTTCAGGCCAGATGAACGGTAACCCGTGTTATAAATATCGGTCCATACCTGCAATGCCTCTTTGTAGCTCCCTGAAGTAAAGTAAGTAACTCCCTGGTTAAATTTTTCTGAACCTGTTTCCTGTGACACAGCTTCACGTGCAAAAAGAAAAATAACAAGAAGGGTTAGTATATATCGTATTATTGATTTCATTTTCTAACCTATTGAGTTTTCAACTGACTTAATAAATTGTGATGCTCCATCATAAATAGTTGCTGCCTCTGTCCCCGAAGATGATGGTGCAAATCTTGCATATTCACATGCATCAAGAATACCATTCAGGTTTTTAATTCTTTCTTCATCTATTCCTCTTTCTATCAGGGAGGTGACTGCGTTATTCCTCGAAAGATCAGACACCGGAATATTCAGTTTGTCGCTCAGGTAACCCCATATCGCTTTGAGAATCTCCTCATAGTACTTATCGATCTGTGCATTCTTCAGACATACTGAAGCTGTGTGCAGCCTTTTAACGGCAACTTTTCCGGCTTTCCTGTTCCTGACAAGTGAGAGGTCCGAATTTCGCCTGATATGTTCCCTTCTAAAAAATAATATTACCAGAAAAGCGAAAAGGGCAAATGCATAAGCGCTATAAAATGAACGCTTTGACAGAATGATATTAGCTGATTTAGTCAGCTTTCCGGGACCTGATTTAATGAATCTAATATCTTTCCCCAGATATTTGACGTCTTCTTTTGAGACACCCCCATAAACGGTTATCCCGGTATTCTGTTCACTCCCCTTTCTGGCGTGAAAATGGAATTCTTCAGTTGTCAGTTTTTCATATTTATCCGTGGAAGTATTAAAATATGAATAAGTTATGGAAGGTATTGTAAAATCACCGTAATGTCGCGGTATCAGTAAATATTCAAAAGTTTTCTGTCCCGATGTTCCGTTAAGTCCATTCTTAATATCATCCGATATTTTGGGATCGAAAACCTCAATATCGGGGGATAGTTTAAGTACCGGTGTTCCGGCAATTTTAAGGTTTCCGCTTCCTGAGATCGATATTTTGAAATTAACGGCATCATTCACGTTAACAGAATCCTTGCTTAATACTGCCTTAAGATCAAGCTTTCCCACTACCCCTGAAAAATCATCAGGTTGAATGCCTGGCAATGGTTTCACTTTTACCTTAACTGTCTGGCTTGCTACTGCTCTGGGTATTGTCTGAACTGATGAGAAAAAGTCACCAAAAAATGGGTCTGATTGACTTGTCTTTTGTTGAATGAGAACAGATATCTGAACCGGATCGATACTGATTTCACCGGTAATCTGAGGATATAGCAGAAACTGCTGAACTACACCTGTTCCGTAAACTGTACCATTAACGGTTTCCTGCTGCAGTGATGTGAGAGGTGGAGTTACAAGGTCCGATTTCAGAAAGCCGTTAAATGCCGGGAATTTAATTTCGTTAATACCTGAAAGATTAACCCGGGTATAAATTTTAACTGTTGCCACAATATGCTCACCAAGGTAAACTTCTTTACGGTTAAGCGACAGGTTAACAAAAATATCACTCCCTGAAGACTCAACACCTGATTCATTGCCAGTAGCATTGGTACCTGCAGGAACATTTTGTTTCTGGGACAAGTTACCGGTAACTTCAATATACATCGAATCAGAAGCATAGGTTTTGTTTTTCAGAGTAAAGGTAGCCGGGGCAATTACGTATTTCCCTTCCTTAACAGCCTGAAGAAAATATACATAGGTATAAGATGTCTGCTGTGACATTTTCCCGTTTATAATCTGGGTGCTAGAGTTGTAAGAGGTCTGCGGACCCATTAGTTTATAGAAACCGTTAAATGGAGGAGCTGAAAACTCTCCGCCACCGGAATTAACGGTCCACATAACATTGAACTGTTGCCCTGCAATTACTACAGCAGGGTATTCAATTTTTAATGAAACATCCTGAGCTGCAACGGAGAATGAAAATAAGATAAGTACCTGGTATATTAATGCCTTTTTCATTTTTACTTCATTCAGATTACCAGTTTTTTACTATTCTGACTTTAGCTTTTGCTGCTTTTGCAAGTTTAACCTTTTCCTGGACATTTTTTTCATCATTAGCCAGAGCATTCAGCAATCGTTGAGCATCTTCCTTCGAAATACCCTGCTGTTGTTGCTGCTCCTGCTTCTGATCCTGATTATTGTTCTGATCCTTTTGCTGGTCTTTATTCTTATCGTTTTGATCTTTTTGATCTTCCTTGTTATTGTCTTTGTTCTGATCCTGCTTGTCCTTATCTTGTTGTTGTTGCTGTTGTTCCTGTTGTTGTTTCAGCATATCCTGAGCAAATGCAAGATTATATTTTGCTTCATTATTATCAGGCCGGAGTTTAAGAGACCCTTTATATGCTTCGATACTCTCTTTGACTTTATTTGCTTTCAGAAGGGAATTTCCAAGATTATACAATCCTGCTGATTTCTTATTCTTGTCATCATTCAGATTGATATTCTCAATGAATTGTTTGCCCGCATCTTCAAATTTGTTTTGCTTATAAAGAGCATCACCGATATTAAAAACAGCATCCTGTGATTGTTTATTTTTCTCGATGGACTTGCGATAAGATACTTCAGAATCAGAGAAGTTGTTCTTTTCATATTCCCTGTTACCCTGCCGGATATATGTTTTATCGGATTGTGCATTTATTGCGATAGAAAATATCAGAAATGCACAGATTAATAAGCTATTGGTTAACCCCTTAGTTGTTATATATTTTTTTCTTATCATCTTATTTATAACAATAAATAAACCTATAATCTTTATTTTAAACCCACCCCTTGCCCCTCCAAGGAGGGGAACTTTGAAATTACTTTTTCTTTTATCTTTTTACTTTTGTCTTTTATCTTTTTCCTTTATACTTTAAATTTAAATAATCTGATATTAGCCAATCTTTTGTTTTTTCTTTCCATTAAAATAAAGTCAACCATTAACAGGAATAAGGCTATTGCAGCAAAAATCTGGAATTGATCGTTATATTCTGTGTACATTGTGCTTTCCAATTCCTGTTTTTTCATTTTTCTGATCTCGCTGAAGATCTCATCCAGACCAATATTCGAATTACTTGCTCTTACATATTTGCCATTTGTGGTTATTGCAATTTTTTTAAGAATATCTTCGTCAAGCTTCGTGATAACAGTATTGCCGTCAACATCTTTAAGATAATCTGTTTTACCATTAGTAATTACAGGTACCGGAACTCCTTCTGTTGAACCTATCCCGATTGTATGTATAATAATTCCTGCTTTTGATGCTTCTTCTGCATTTGTAACCGGGTCATCCTCATGGTTTTCTCCATCGGTAATTATGATCATCGCCTTGCTTTTTTCCTCACCCGGACTGAATGATCTTATTCCAAGACTGATAGCAGAACCGATTGCCGTACCCTGTTTTGGCACAATATCGGGATTAATCGTCGAAAGAAACATTTTTGCGGAGACATAATCTGTTGTAACAGGGATTTGAGTATATGCGTCACCGGCAAAGACAATTAATCCAATTTTGTCATTATCAAGGTTATCAACCAGACGGGATATTGCCTGTTTAGCCCTTGTAAGTCTGTCAGGCTGAATATCTTCTGCCAGCATCGAGTTGCTTACATCGAGGGCTATAATTACCTCTACGCCCTGCTTTTTCACATCTTCAATTTTTGAACCGAACTGTGGTCTGGAAAGCATTATTATACCTGCGGAAAATGCAATGAGCTGCAGTATGAATTTAACAACCGGTCGTATTTTCGATAACTCAGGAACCAGGCTCCCGACAAGGTTAATATCACCTAATCGCCTAAGTGCCCTTTTCTTTCTTATCTCATTAATAATATATAATAGTATCACTACCGGAAGCAGAAGCAACAAGTACAAGAAATCGGGATTTGCAAATCTGAACAATTGCATATTATCTCCTGCGTTTAAGTTAAGTTTCTGAATATTGTGTTTCTTACCAGTATCTCAAGCGCCAACAGACAAAATGCAATCAGAGCCGGAAGAAGATATTTCTCTTCCTTCCTGTTGAATTGCCTGACATCGATTTTCGATTTCTCCAGTTTGTCAATTTCGCTGTAAACCTGAACAAGTTTGTCGTTATCTGTTGCCCTGAAATATTTACCGCCTGTGGTTTGTGCGATCTCTCTGAGAATAGCTTCATCTATTTCAACCGGCATATCCTGGTATTGTATTCCGTAAGGAGTTTGTACAGGATATGGCGCCATTCCCTGGGTACCAACACCAATTGTATAAACCCTTATGCCATAAGTCTTTGCTATTCCGGCAGCTGTGGCTGGAGCAATTTCTCCCCGGTTATTGACCCCATCGGTAAGAAGGATAATAACCTTGCTCTTAGCTTCTGAATCTTTAATCCTGTTAACAGCAGTCGCAAGGCCCATTCCAATAGCAGTTCCATCTTCAATCATTCCGCTTTGAATTTCCTGAAGAAGATTAATAAGAACTGCATGATCGGTTGTCAGAGGGCATTGTGTGAAACTCTCACCACTGAAAACCACCAGCCCCATCCGGTCGTATGGTCTTCCTGAGATAAACTCTGTTGCTACATTTTTTGATGCTTCAAGTCTGTCGGGTCTGAAATCGCGTGCCAGCATACTTCCGGAAATGTCAAGAGTCAATACAATATCAATACCTTCAGTAGAAATATCCTGGAATTTATCTGACGCCTGCGGACGTGCAAGTACAATTATCAGCAGGGTTACAGCTATAGTGCGAAAAGCAAAAAGAATATGTCTGAGATAGTGCCGGAATGTTGTTCCTGCCTCTGCAAAAGGCTGCAGCCCCGGCATTCTTAAAGATGCCGTTGCTTTATGCTGCCTGAGTATATAAAACGCAATCATTGCAGGTATCACTGCAAGAAGATATAGAAATAGAGGTTCCGCGTATGTTATGCTGTTCATATACTTCCCTCCCTGGCCTTATCTTTTACATCAACTGCAACGGTAATCACTTCATTCTCTTTTGTAGCAAGAACAAAATCCCAGGAATTCTGAAAATGTAACTCATTCTCTGGCGGTTCCGGATTATATTTTGCAAATTTTACCATATCAGCTCCTGTCAGGACTGTTTTAAGCTGATTGTATGATCCGTCCTTTTTAAATCCGGATTTAACCAGAGCCGCAAGTGTCTCAACTGTAGTCAGTTCAAGAGAGAATACCCTGAACCTGTTTTCCAGATACTGACGTAATATCTCTGTCAGCTTTGTATAATAATTCTTAAGCTCTCCTTTCTGCCAGAGTCGTTCTTCCCTGAGTTTTTCCAGTTCACGGAAGGCAAAGATATGCGCCGGATCAGGGTCAAAAAAAGTTTAAACCCCCGTTTTTGGCTTCTTTAGTTTAAGTATAAATATTATTTCGAGCCAGACAAGTTCACCAATAA
>JAUYBT010000159.1 GCA_030692905.1 Bacteroidales bacterium | reverse complement strand
AGTTCACAGACATATTCAATTGATTCTGAAGTGGTTTTTCTTATCCTGGTGTCAAATTCCCTGAGCTCTTCTTCGCTGTATGTGTTTCCGAGTGAAAGCATCGGATAAATGTGCTCATATTGTTCGAACTCTTTGGTAATATCGCTGCCAACCCTGTGGGTAGGAGAGCCCTCAATAATAAATTCAGGGAATTTTTTCTCAAGAGTATCAAGTTCGTTTAACAGGATATCATAATCAAAATCTGATATTAAAGGCTGATTCAAAACATAATATCTATGATTATGTTCTTCAATTTCCTTCCGGAGCTTTTCAATACGAGCCTTTGCTTCAGATTGTTTCATTTCTTCTTTAACTGGTTATTTTTGAAAGAATTGATTGAAATAATATATTTCAGTTCCATACTCCGTCAATTTTATATCCGCATTTATTGCATTTCCCTCCTGTTATAGTGTTTGATGCGATCCGGTAGCCCTGTCTCACAACAATAGTTGAATTGCATAACGGACATTTTGTATTTGATATTTCATTCCCCGGAACATTTCCGGTATATACATATTTTAAACCCTCTTCAAATGCGATGCGTGCGGCACTATTAAGTATTTCAACAGGTGTAGGAGGCAATTGTTCAAGTTTATGAATAGGGTAGAACCTGCTGAAATGTATTGGTGTATTTTTAAAACCGTTATCACTTAACCACCTGCACATACTTCTGATATCATCCAGGTTATCAGTCCAGGTAGGAACAACAAGATTGGTAATTTCAAGCCATACACCCATATCTCTATAAACCTTAAGAGTATCTAGCACAGGCTGCAATTTTCCACCGGTCAGTTTCAGGTAAGTGCTTTCACTGAACGCTTTGAGATCAATATTGGCAGCGTCAATAACACTGCAAAGCTTCTTCAGAGGTTCTGCATTTATATAACCATTCGATTTGATAATATTTTTTATACCGGCCTTCTTCGCAAGAATTGCAGTCTCATAAACATACTCATAAAAGGTTATCGGTTCGGAATAAGTATATGCAATTGAACTGCAGCTGTTTTTAATACATTCTTCAACTACTTTTTCCGGCATCAGCTCATAATTTCTTGTTTTATCGGGGCTTGTCTGTGATATAGTCCAGTTCTGACAATTAAGACATACCAGATTACATCCGGCCGTTGCAATTGAGTATGCTCTTGATCCGGGAAGAAAATGATAAAGCGGCTTCTTTTCGATTGGATCAACATTAACAGAACATGGGTTGCCAAATGCAAGAGTATATAATTTGGAGTTAAGTACCTTTCGATTATTGCATTTGCTTAATTCCCCCTCTTTGAGAACACATTCATTCGGACAGATTCTGCACATTATCCCACGGGCAGTCTCCTCCTGGTACATTGCAATTTTTCTGTAAATACCCTGCTGTTCAGATGTCATTTCCGATAAAATTGCCTTGTGTGGGAAACAAATTAACCCAGCTGAAAACGCCAATGATTTTTTCAGAAAATCACGTTTGCTGATATCACATTTTATATTTTGCATTTCACTATGAAGGGGTATTCCAATAATTAATAAAACTACTATTTGTTCCTAATTGTACCAAACAGAAATCCTGCAAAAATCAGTGATGATAATAAAAAGATGGAAACTTTAATCCCGAATGCAGGAACGGCAAATCCTGACATAAGAATAAACCCGAAAGCAGAACCGGCAAGATCAGCACTATATATTGCTGAAGATGTCACTGATCCTTCTGGTTTCATGGTAAGTTCACGGAAAAGATGCCCGGTAATTAATGCAGGCAAAAATACTGAAAGAATAATTAACCCAACTGCCGGCAATCCGCTTTTCAATGCAAGCATGTAGTTATAAATCAGACCAAAACCAACATAAAAACCCACTAGAATGACACCTATATTTCTAACTGAAAAAGAATTCAGAAATCTGATGTTCACACCTGCACCAACAGCCAGACCAGTCATCAACCCGGCAATTACCAGCCCGGTAAGCTGGTACATGTTCCCGATAATAAGTTGAAGGGTCAGTAATATGATTATTTCAAATCCTGCAAGTGCAGAAGCACTGAAATACATCAGCATATTTCTTCTTTTTATTGCCAGTACAGGCACTGCGAAGACCATAATCAATAAAATAATTGCAGGTATCTTCTCATCCAGATTTTTACTGAAATTATAGGATTGAAAATGGAAACAGGCAACCGGAAATGCAGATCTGTTTTGTTTTACTCCCGAGTCAATTAATAATTTAACTTCATCAGATTTCTTTGTAATAAGGTCATCTGCCAGAAAATCCGAACTTACGTAAATATTTTTAATATTTTTCATTTCGGCAAGCTGGCAGAATGATACTGATAATTCTTTATCAGATGCAATGAAATAAAGTTTATTGCCGACAACGGGCTTAACATTTTTAAACACGCCTGCCAGACTATTATATATTGATGAGTACAGATTTAAAGATTCTTTGTTGAAGTAGTTGTCTCCGGGACCGGGTGAACACATGAAAATGCCTCCGGCATTAAGTCTTTTCTTTACCTCATTGAAGAATTCAGTTGTATAGTACCTGTTCAGTAGCAGAGTTGACGGAGGAGGGATGAGAAGAATTATTACATCCACCAACTCACCGGAACTCCTGATATATCTGAATGCATCATTATTCGCAATAACCAGCTTACCCTGAAAAGTGTCTGTCGTGGATACCTCTGATCTTGCCAGGGCAGGGTCTCTTTCAACATAAATGATCTTTTCAACAGGATATTTCAATATTTCAGGAAGATGGGAGTGAAGTGATCCCGATGCCAAAATCACTTTTTCAGGAGATTCACTCTGAAGCATTGCATAATGTATATTCTCTTCCCTTTCGATTGCATCATCATTATAGGCCAGAAGCCTCTGATTATAATAGACACTCTGTTCGCCTTCATATTTACCCTGTGTTATATTGCCATACGGTGTATCTTTCGAGCCGGTAACTTTAATACCCGGAAGTAAAATTTGTCTGAAGAAAATATCAGGATTAAAAATTATGATACATGATGCCAATACAGTAATTAGGATTTTAGCGAATGTCTTTGCTTTAATACTCCTGATACAGAAAGTAAATAATACATAAGCAACAGATAATATTATTATTAGAAAAAGCAACTGGTATGTATTAAGTAACCCGGAAGTCAATAAAGATATTAATATGCCGGAAACAACACCACCTGCAGTTTCAATTGAAAACGATTTTCCGGGCACAAAATCATTGCCTGATCTGGCAACAGAAATCAGCTTAACAAAAGTGAATCCGGATACTAGGCAAAAAGGTATCAGAACAATAAATGTATAAATTACACTTACTAAAAACGAAGGAGTTTCACCAGTAATTAAAAATAACCTTGATAGAAAAAACAATAGCAACAAGGAAATTATTGGACTGAGAGAAAAAATGAGATTAATCTTTTTTAAATCATTAAGTGTTGATTTACCGGCTATTGCTGCGCCAATCGCCGATCCTATCAGCCATGAGCCAAGAAATGTACCTGTAATAAGTTCATATCCTCCGGAGATATTCATCATCTCTCTTATCAGAAGAAGCTGAATTGATGAGCTGACGAAGCCGATGATAAACAGGTTCGTGCTGATCTCTGCAGAGGTCAGTTTTTGAAAGTCTCTGTTTTCATGAGAATTGTCTTGTCTGTCAAATATCTTTCCGAAATATGAAAGATGCCAGATGAAATGGAATATGCCAGTGACTGCCATTCCAATTCCAAATTCGACATGCCACTTAAGCACTGATTTGATAACCGGAATGTTCCATTTATAGTTTGTCTGAAGTGCCATGAACACCCCGGCAAGGGCAGTAATAAGGAATGCAATTGCAAGGAGTGAGTTCCATAACTTTCTATGAAATTGAAGGGAATAATACCCGATCCGGTAGAAAAAGTAACTGATGAGATATAAGAGTATTACAGTTAATCCTGTGCCAATAACATGATACATAGTTACTTCTTGTTATCTTCAAGTACGACTCCTTCGTAGATAAAAATCTCTGCATCCTTCCAGCCGTCCCATCCCAATCCGGCTTTATCGCGTGAAGTATAGCCTAGAAACTGTTCAACTGTCCATCCGTTTTCTGTTGCCACCTGTGGAAGCATAGTCCCTGACATGAAATCTTTCTTAATATAAATGCCATGCTTTCCTAAGACTATCTCACTGATACTATTGATCTTCTTTAAGGGGCCAAGTACTGTTATCTCAATGTAAGTTTTTTCAAATTCCTCTTTTGTGAGAGGTGAGAAGCGTGGATCTTCAAAGGCAGATGATAACGCCGATGCCTGTACAACGTCATATAGAGGGTCTGAAGAGATGAATCTTCCGATGCACCCTCTTAATGTCCCGTTAATTTTCAAGGTAACAAATGCTCCCATTGGCTTCTTAAATTTCGAAGGTATGGTCTTTTCATCTATTCCAATCCTTTTGTTATCATATAACATCGACCGGATACTGTTTCTTGCAATTGCAAAAAGTTGGGTTTTCTCTTCCTCAGTGAATGAAAACTCATTTCCTGCCTCATTCTTACTTTCTTCTTTTTGTTTTTTTTCAATCATTGCAATTGCATGATAACCAACCACTTCATTTTTGCCGCCATAAGATGAATCACCTGAATTGCAATAATCGATAAGTTTGATTTCAAGTTGATTGTTCCCTTCAGCAAGATATAGAAGTGTAAGGCCGGAGGTCCAGCCACACATACTCGTAGCCAACCCCGGAATCTGTTTTGCAGAGTTCTTTTTAAGGGTATTGAGGAATGTCTCAGGATTACCGGAAGCAATACTCAATGCTGTTAAATTGTCTGTTTCAATTGCCTCTTTATAAGGTGGATAATGTGAAAAGTCGCTGCTTATAATAAAAAGATTCTCAGATGTAAACCAGGGTCTGAGAACCTCTGCAATCTTTTTTACTGTATTTTCATTATTCGTTCCGATAATAATTGGAACAATCAATGGTTTGTCTGTGAAATAATACTGAATAAAAGGTAATTGAACTTCGAGACTGTGTTCCTGCAAATGTGCATTTGTTGGAAAGTTGAATACTTTGTTCTCACTAATGAGTTTATTGGCAATTACCCTGTTCACCACAATCTTCCCCAGAGGTGTTATATAATCACCTGAATTATACACCGATGCTCCATCGAATGACATTACGTGACTTGACCCGATAATAAAAATATTTTTAAACACCGAATTCCCCGGTATTGCTGAATAGGCTGCAGCGGCGATTTTCCCTGAAAAAACATACCCTGCATGCGGACTGATTATAGCCCTCACATCCCAGTTGCCGGGTGACTTTTTACAACTTTCGAAAAGTTGGGAAAGATCTTTTGTAAGAGTCTCTTTGTCAGCCGGATAAAATCTTCCTGCAGCAACCGGCTGCCTGTCAGTTGTTCTGTTTTGGGAATATGTCTCCATAATAGCGAAAATTGATAGCAAAATAATGAATAGTGTTCGCATAACCGTAACAATAAATTGGCGAATTAAAGTTATGCCAAAAAATTCGGTCTGTTGGCATAACTATCAGAATTTTTCAGATAAGTCTTATCTCTCTTTTTGATCATGTTTTATTGTATATCAATATTTTTAAATGTTATCTTTGCAGGCTGAAATTTGTTACAAAAAAATGGAGATTGTTCTTAAAGGTAAGATAAAAGAAGCTGTTAAAATTCTTTACAATAGTGAGGTTACAGATGACCTGATCCAGATACAGGAAACTAGAAAAGATTTCAAAGGGGACTTCACCCTGGTTGTTTTCCCACTTCTGCGTTTCTCGAAAAACACCCCCGAAAATACCGGCGAAACCATTGGAAATTATCTTGTTGATAAATTCCCTGCAATTTCTGGTTTTAATGTAATAAAAGGATTCCTTAACCTCGAAATTTCTGATACATGGTGGGTGGAGTATTTCGAAAAGATGGCATTTGAAAAAAGTCATCTGGAGAATTGTCAGGTTTCGAACCCTGAAACAATCCTTGTTGAATACTCTTCTCCTAATACAAATAAACCGCTGCATCTCGGTCATATCAGGAACAACCTTCTCGGTTATTCGCTTTACCGGATATTATCTGCCTGTGGACACAAAGTTGTGAAAACAAATATTGTAAATGATCGTGGTATCCACATCTGCAAGTCGATGCTTGCCTGGCAGAAATTTGGAAATGGAGAGACCCCTCAGTCATCCGGGATGAAAGGAGATCATCTGGTAGGGAAATACTATGTTTTGTTTGAGAAGGAGTATAGGATTCAGATTGAGAAACTTATGATCGAAGGCATCGATGAGACAGAGGCAAAAAACTCTGCACCTCTCATGAGAGAAACAAGAGAAATGCTTCTGAAGTGGGAAGCGGGTGATAATGAAATTTTTGATTTCTGGAAAATGATGAACTCATGGGTTTATGCCGGTTTTGACGAGACTTATAAAAAATTAGGCGTGGATTTTGATAAAATCTACTATGAATCAGATACTTACAAAATTGGCAAAGAAATAGTCCTTTCTGCCCTGAAAGAAAACATTCTTTACAGAAACGACGACGGTTCAATCTGGGCTGATCTCTCACAGGATGGATTGGATCAAAAGCTTCTTCTTCGTTCTGATGGTACAGCAGTTTATATGACTCAGGATATTGGAACAGCGGTAAACAGGTTCAATGAATATAAATTCGATAAGAATATTTATGTCGTTGGAAATGAACAGAATTATCATTTTCAGGTACTTAAAGCTCTTCTTAAGAGAATGGGATATAAATGGGCTGATGGACTGATCCATTTTTCATACGGTATGGTGGAGCTTCCGGAAGGCAGAATGAAATCGCGCGAAGGAACAATAGTGGATGCTGATGACCTTATGAAAGAGATGCAGGAAACTGCTATGGAAGTATCATTGGAACTGGGCAAATTGTCTGATTTTTCTGAAGAAGAAAAGGAAGATATATTCCGTAAAATTGGCCTCGGTGCTCTTAAGTATTATATTCTTAAAGTAGATCCACGAAAAAATATGACATTTAACCCTGTTGAATCAATAGATTTCAATGGTAATACCGGACCATTTATTCAATATACATATGCAAGAATAAAATCAGTGTTCAGGAAGGCAGAACAAATGGGGATTCATGCTGAACAAGGTACATTGTCTGAAGCAAAAATTGGTATCAAGGGAATCGAACTTATTAAACTGTTGCGGAAGTTTTCTGAAACTGTTTCATCAGCAGCAACAGGATACAGCCCTGCCATTATTGCAAATTATTGCTATGAACTTTCCAGGGAATATAACCAGTTCTATCACGATTATTCGATTCTTGGAGAGGACGATGCAGCTTTAAGAAATTTCAGGCTGGTTCTGTCAAGGCTCACAAGTGAAGTTATTTTTACCGGTATGTGGCTTTTAGGCATTGAAATGCCGGAAAGAATGTGAGGAATTATTCATAATATTGTAACTAATTAATGGCAAATGTATTATAGTCACAAGACAGAAGTCAGGAGTCAGAAGTCAGAAGTAGATGTATGGGAGTCTTCCGCCTTCCGCCTTCCGACTTCGGACTAATTAGTTACAAAACACTTATCCGATAAATTTATGTTTGAAAATTTAAGTGAACGGCTGGAGAAATCCTTTAAACTTCTTAAAGGACAGGGCAGGATATCTGAAATAAACATTGCTGAAACACTTAAGGAGGTTCGCAGAGCATTGCTCGATGCTGACGTCAACTTTAAAATTGCCAAACAATTTACCGACACTATTAAGCAGAAAGCTTTAGGGCAGGAGGTTATTAAGTCAGTTAACCCATCGCAAATGATGGTTAAGATCGTTCATGATGAACTGGTTGAACTGATGGGTGGAGATAAGACCGATATCAATATTAAGATCAATCCATCGATAATATTGATCGCCGGTCTTCAGGGTTCAGGAAAAACAACCTTCAGCGGAAAACTTGCGAAATGGGTTAAGAGTAAAAGGGGAAAAAACCCTTTGCTTGTTGCCTGTGACGTTTACAGACCTGCTGCTATTGAACAGTTAAAGATAATTGGTACCCAGGTTGAAGTGCCGGTTTATACCGAAGATGGAAATATGAACCCGGTCGTTATTGCCCGTAATGCTGTTAAAGAGGCAAAAAAGAAAGGTCACGATCTGGTAATTATCGATACCGCCGGGCGGCTGGCAATTGATGAAGAAATGATGAAGGAGATATCATCTGTTAAGGATGCGGTAAGCCCACATGAAATACTATTCGTAGTTGATTCCATGACTGGTCAGGATGCAGTTAATACTGCCAGGGAATTCAATGAAAGGCTTGATTTTGATGGAGTTGTATTAACAAAACTCGATGGTGATACCAGGGGAGGAGCAGCCCTTTCGATTAAATCGGTTGTTAACAAACCTATAAAGTTTGTAAGTTCCGGTGAGAAAATGGATGCGATCGATATCTTCTATCCGGGTAGAATGGCAGACAGAATCCTGGGGATGGGCGATATTGTGTCTCTTGTTGAAAAAGCACAGGAACAGTTTGATGCCGAAGAAGCCAGGAAACTTCATAAGAGAATTGCAAAAGACCAGTTCGATTTCAATGATTTTATTACCCAGATCCAGCAGATAAAGAAAATGGGTAATGTAAAAGATCTTATGACGATGATACCCGGTGTTGGAAAAGCTGTAAAGGATCTGGATATTGATGATAACGCATTCAAAGGGATTGAAGCTATTATAAAAAGCATGACTCCTGAAGAGAGAATTAATCCGGTCGTTCTCAACGGAAGCAGACGTAAAAGAATCGCCATGGGAAGCGGAACAAGTGTGCAGGAAGTGAATAAACTTCTGAAACAGTTCGATGAGACAAGACGGATGATGAAAATGATGACTAAAAGTGGTAACGCCGCCAGGCTGATGGGGAAAAAATAATCTGTAAGATGTATAAGATAATTGACGGTAAAAAAGTTGCATCTGAAATTAAGCAGGAAATTGCTGCGGAAGTTGCGATGCTGAAAATTGCTGGCAAAAAGATACCGCACCTCGCTGCAATTTTGGTTGGAAATAACGGTTCCAGCGAAACTTACGTTGCAAACAAAGTAAAAGACTGTGAGGAAGTTGGCTTCAAATCGACACTTCTAAGATTTGGGAATGATGTAACTGAGGCTGTTCTTCTTGACAAAATTGCAGAACTCAATAATGATAATGATGTCGATGGCTTCATAGTACAGTTACCATTACCAGGTCATATATCCGAGAACAAAGTAATTGAAGCTATTGATCCACGAAAAGATTCAGACGGTTTTCATCCGGTAAATCTTGGAAAAATGATGATCGGACTTCCCGGATATCTGCCTGCCACGCCATTTGGGATAGTTGAACTTATAAAAAGATACCGTATAGAGACATCCGGAAAGAATTGTGTGGTTATTGGTCGCAGCAACATTGTTGGCAGACCTGTAAGTATTCTTCTTTCACAGAAAGGAATGGATGCAACTGTTACCGTTGTCCACAGCCGTACAAAAAACATTCAGGATATTGTTAGTCAGGCTGATATAATTATTGCAGCAATCGGTTCTCCTGCATTCGTTACTGCAGAAATGGTTAAGGTGGGAGCAGTTGTTATTGATGTCGGTACAACACGTATTGAAAGTCCGGAAACTAAATCGGGTTATAAGCTTGTTGGTGATGTAGATTTTAAAAATGTTGCCCCAAAATGTTCTTATATCACTCCTGTCCCCGGAGGAATTGGCCCAATGACAAGAGTATCTCTTCTGCGGAACACACTTATTGCTGCAAAAAAAGATTGAAAATTACTTTCCGTATTCCAGTCTTATTTTTCAGGAAACTCCACACCGGTGAAATAGAGATCAAAACCGCCTTTACCTCCAGGCCTGTTTGATGAGAACATCATAAAAAGGTTTGTAAAGTCGGGATGATACCCGATAACCGGCCTGTATTCATCTGATAAAGTATTTATACCCGGACCAAGATTGACTGGTGAATTCCATTTCCCATTTTTGAAAACCGAGTAATACAGATCATACCCGCCCAATCCACCTGGCCTGTTGGAAGTAAAAACCATAATCTTTTTGAAGACCATAGGGCATTTATCTTCACTGGAACTATTTACAATATCTACCTTGGTTGAGATTGCATAATTAAGATTAAACCAAGATGCTATATCTTTTTCTGCAGGCCTCTTTTGCAGAAAAATGTCAAAATTTCCATCCTTGTTTGTTACAAAAAACGCGGAATCAAGGTCAGAATCAAAACAGATATATGCATCATCTGAATTTGTATTAAAAAGCTTAATTGGATAAGGCCCATCAACTTCAGGAAGACTAGAGTTATATGCCGGCCTGTTTTTGAGATAGAACAAATCCAGGTTTCCATCACCGTTTACCGAAGAAAGTAATAAATACTCAAATCCATCTAACGAACTGTACAGACGATATGGTCCGAAATCATTTCCCGGGGTCTTTGCCTTAGTGATAAGTCTGTCAAGGAATGCATCATCAGTCATGTCAGCTTCAAGGCTGAAACTTCCGTTCGTTTGATCAAATATAAAAGAAATACTCGCCTGCTCAAGGTCAAATTGACCGCCGGAACTTCTCCTGTTACTTGAAAATATTATAGGCGAATAGCCGTATAACGTGGGTAATGCCATATTATAGTCATCATATTCAGAATTAATATCTGCCATGTTTATAACCGAGTCGGGGAAAGTACCCTGAGGAAATTTTATAGGATTCTCAATTGGTGTGCAACCTATAAGAAAAACTGAAATTGATAATATGCTAAAAATCAATACTATATAGTTACTGTAAAATGATTTTTCCATATATGTGAATTTTAAGGAATGTATCTCCGCAAATATATTGATATAAAATGAAAAACCGGGTGGTCGCCCGGTTCTTCGAAGGTAGAATTTAGATTAATCCTAGGGTAAAATATGATATGGTTTAATAAAAAAGCCCGTTGTACAAATAATAGATGATTATTTAGCTCATGAGGTTGCGTGGTGGTAATAAAAAAAATAGTATTAATTTTGTACACATATTTTTGTGAGCGATGGAAGATGATAAGTATGGGTTTTCCTATGAGGAAGAGGTGAAGCATGCAGTGCAGAAGTTTGAGAGGATGAAGAAAAATAATGAAAATTATTTTTTTGATGTTATTGAATTTGAGACAATTATTGATTATTATATTGAGAGCAATAACGCATTAAAAGCTTTTGAAGCCGCAACATTGGCTACTAAACAACATCCTAATTCAGTATCTATCCAGTTAAGAAAAGCCAGGGTTCTGCTCGATAAGGGACGTGCTGTTGAAGCTCTCAGGATACTTAAAAAACTGGAAAGCATTGAGCCCGGAAATCATGAGTTATATATAGCCAAAGGAACAGCATTAGGCATGCTTGGTGACATTCAGGGAGCAAAAAAAATGTTCGATTATTCCCTGACACTCGATTCTGAAGATATTGAAAACATCCTTTTTGCAATAACTTCTGTTTTGCAGAACCTTAATTATTATGAACACATGATTCCTTACCTGGTAAAGCTTGTAGATATGGAACCGGAATTCAAAGCTCACCTTTACGATCTTGCTTATGGATATGAAAAGATTGAGGATTTTGAAAACAGTATTAAATATTATCTGAAATATCTCGAGGAGGAACCATTTTCCGATAGCGCCTGGTATAACCTGGGTATAATTTATAATAAGCTTGAATTGTACGAGAAAGCAATGGAAGCATATGATTATGCTCTGGCTATTAACTCTCAGAATACATTTGCACTTTTCAATAAAGGGAATATCCTAAGCAATCTTGAAAAGTATGCTGACGCTATCCCCGTTTATCACGAATACCTCGAAAATGAACCAGATAATTTCGAGGCAATGACTTATCTTGCAGAATGTTATGAAAAGATAAGCGAAATAACTATGGCCAGAAAATATTATCAGGAAGCTATCGAGCTGGCTCCTGATTTTGCTGATCCCTGGTTCGGTCTGGGTATAATAGCACTTAATACCGGAAATACGGATGACAGCCTCATCTTTTTCAGAAAAGCTGTCCGGCTCGACGATGAGAATCCTGAAATCTGGTACCTGCTGGGTAAAGCACACTATAACAAGGGGGAGAAAAAAGCCGCTATGAGATGTTTCCGGGAGGCACTTAAGCTTGATGCTTATTTTGACGAAGTATGGGCCGATCTGGGAAAAATCATCATTAAAGATGATCTTGTGATGAAAGCGCTGCCATACCTTGAACATGCCTATAAAGTCACAGGTGATGTGCCGGGCATTAATTTCCTTCTAGCCTCATTTTATCTTCATACAGGAAACGCTGAGAAAGCTTTCCGGCATCTGTCACTGGCGGTTGATCCGGACAAGGATCTATTCAAAGAGTTTGAAGATATTTTTCCCACCGAACTCCTGACCAGAAAGATTAAAAAGCTTCTTAAGGGAAGTAGTCTCAATGAATAAGCTATTACTGTAATTTAACCGAATTATGAAAAAGGTACTTCCATTCATGCCCGAAAGGCCTGCTAAGCCCCGGAATTCAGGGATCACTATGGTGATGGACAAAGGCCTCAGCATAAGGGAAGCTGAAGACTTTATGTCGGTCGGAAGCGAGTATACCGATTTTGTAAAACTTGGTTTTGGTACATCCCTGATAACTCCCGGATTTGAAAAGAAAATAGCTATCTATAAAAAATCAGGTGCAATTCCATACTTTGGTGGAACCCTCTTTGAAGCATTTATTGTAAGAAATATGTTCAGGGAGTATATTGAATTTATTGATAAACACGAAATCGACCTTGTTGAGGTTTCAGATGGATCTTTCGACATTGAGCATAAAAAGAAACTTGAGTATATTAGCAGGCTGTCTGAAAGGGGAACGGTCATTTCTGAAGTCGGATCCAAGAAAAAGGATGTTGTTTTTTCTCCCGATGAATGGGTTGCAATGATGAAAGCAGAACTTAATGCAGGATCGGTTAAGGTAATTGCAGAAGCACGAGAGTCAGGTACCACCGGGATCTATAATGAGGATGGCTCAATAAACAATAAGATAATCAGTGCAATAGCCGAACAAATCAAACTGGAAAATGTCATATGGGAGGCTCCGTTGAAATCACAACAAGCATGGTTCATTAAGCACTTTGGTGCAAATGTGAACCTTGGCAATATAGCACCAAATGAGATTATTTCCCTCGAGTCACTACGTCTTGGCCTTCGGGGAGATACTTTCTTTCAGTTCCTTCCTGATGATCTGAAGCAATAGGGATAATCATATTATTACAGTTTCTTTATCTCACAAACAAACCCTGAAAAATGAGAAAATTTGGCCTCATAGGATATCCTCTCGGGCATTCTTTCTCCAAAAAATATTTTGCTGAAAAATTTCTTAATGAGCAAATTACCGATTGCCATTACGAGAACTATCCAGTAACAAATCTCAACCTGCTTCAAAAACTGATTGCTGAAGAAACTGATCTTTGCGGCCTTAATGTAACAATACCATATAAGTCAGAAATAATCCGTTTTTTAGATGAGATAGAACCTGATGCTAATGAAATTGGCGCCGTTAATGTGTTGAAAATTAAAAAATTGAGTGGACTGATAAAATTGTGTGGTTTTAACAGTGATGTAACAGGTATCAGAGATTCTCTGTTGCCTCATTTTAACGTGGATATCAGGAATGCAATCGTTCTTGGTACCGGAGGAAGTTCCAGAGCTGTTTGCCATGTACTCAAGAAGTTCGGATTGAATGTCACCCGGATTTCAAGAAACAAAAAGCCAGGTATACTTGCTTATTCTGATATTAATTCAGGACTGATTAACAACACCGATCTGATAATCAATACCACGCCTCTTGGAATGTTTCCCAACATTGAAAGTAAGCCGGATATAAATTACAGCCTTCTCAACAAAAAACATATTTTGTTCGATCTTGTTTATAATCCTGAAAGTACAGCTTTTCTTAAAATGGGAGAGGAACAAGGATGCATAACAATAAGCGGAATAAAAATGCTCCATTCTCAGGCCGAAAGAGCATGGGAAATCTGGAATGATAATAGTCTTTAATTGTTTTACCTCCTATTTATCTAACCGTCAATAGTCTTCTTTGCACCTCTTCTTCTGATCCAGTATCTTGGGTCGCACTCAACACATTCCTGTTTCCAGTAACCCGGAGTCACAAATGTTCCCTCTCTGGTTTTTAGTTGCCGTTCATAAATAGCAAAAACAGGATTGAAAATAAGATCTGTAACACCAATCGTATATTTTGCCTCCTCACCCTGTATATCTGAGATTTCCTGCATCTCTTTTACTTCCAGGTTGTTGAACCCTAAAAGGTCGCTGAGGAAAGCAACACGTTCGAGTGTAGCACCAGACTCAATAACCGTACAACGAACACCATTTATCTCGCTTACAATATGTTTTGCATTATTTATAGCCATATCTTTTTTACTTTTTACTTTTGTTTTTTGTCTTGATCGGTTCTCGTTTTGCTTTGATTGAAGTGCCGGGTTGTTTTTGTACCGGGTGCCGAGTGTCGGAACACGGAACGTTTTTTTACTTTTTACTTTTGCCTTTAACCTTTTTTAGACCCCAAAACTTAAATTCTTTATTACCTCAAAGATGATACTTGCAAAACCGGTAACAACAATACCTGCAACACAGATACCCAGCGCAAAGCGTGTTGGAAAGTCACTCCTGAACTTTTCAATGGGTGTTTCGCCTTTGTTTATGAACATCGCCTTTACAACAAGAAGGTAATAATATAACGATATGATTGTATTCAGTACTGCAATCAGCACCAGAAGATAATACCCTTTCTGTGCAGCAGCTGTGAATAAAAAGAATTTTCCGAAAAACCCTGCTACAGGAGGAATACCCGCAAGAGAAAATAATGCAAGCGTCATTATCAGGCTGAGTTTCGGGTTTGTGTGATAAAGGCCATTATAGTCATCCATATTTTCCTTTCCTGTTGCGTTTGAAATAGCTATCACCACACCGAAAGCTCCGAGATTTGAAAATATATATACCAGGATATAATAAATTACAGAAGCCATACCCAGCTGATTTCCACCAATAAACCCGAGAAGAATATAACCTGCCTGCGAAATTGATGAAAACGCCAGAAACCGCTTCAGATTCTGTTGGCGGATGGCAAAAAGATTACCTATTGTCATGGTTAGTATTGCGGTAACATAAATGGTCTTCTGCCATGTGGCTATTATGACCGGAAATACAGTAAAAAGGATGATAATTAAAATAAATACGGCAGCTCCCTTTGATATAACTGAAAGATATGATGTTATGTTAACAGGTGAGCCTTCATAAACGTCAGCCGTCCAGAGATGGAAGGGAACGATAGATATTTTAAATGCCATTCCCGCAAAGAAAAAGATGAATCCAAGTATCTGAAGATTATTATTACCGAAAAGTGCCGCAACTTCATTGAAATAAAATGTACCTGTGGTTCCATATATTAAAGATAATCCGTAAAGAAGTATACCTGATGACAAAGCTGATGATAAAATGAGTTTAATACCTGCTTCAGCAGATTTGTTTTTATAGCGGTCAAACGCAGCCAGTGCAGCTATAGGAATTGTAGCAAGTTCAATTCCTATATAGAACATTAAAAAATGCCCTGCTGAAATCATGAAGTTCATACCAGCAAGTGTCGATATCAGGAGAATAAAATATTCGCTGATTTTTTCAGAATTCTCTTCCTTTTTAAGCCAGGTAACAGACTGAATAAAAACTAATAATGCTCCTATATTCAGGATATTCTTCATGAGCAATCTGGTACCGGAAGTTTCATACATACCTCCAAAGAGAGAACCAATAGGTGAAGGTAAGAAACCGACAATCGTGATTACTCCAAACAGGATTACTGAGAAAAGACTTATATATCTCTTTTTATCAGGATTCCAGAAGATCTCAGCCATCAATACTAAAAGAGCTGAAGCTATCAGCAGCAGTTCATGCCGCATTACTAAAAAGGTTCCTAAGCTCATATTATTATATTATCCAAAACATTTATAAATAATTAATCTAAAATGGGTTAAGAGCAATAATCCTGTCAACAATGGGTTGAAGACTTGTTCCAATCATAGTTGATAGCCAGAAAGGTGCCAGCCCGATTGCAGCAACAGACCCTATCAAAGTAACAACTGATATCTTCTCAAACCATTTTGCATCGGTAAGATGGTCAAAATGCTCATTTGTTGTGGGACCAAGTAATAGAATTGCAACTACTCTTAAAATATATACCGCTGTAATGACTATAGATGAGACAGCCAGAATAGTTACAATCCGGTAAAAGAGTTCAGGATGCTGGAATGCACCAACGAAAATCGTCATTTCAGCAACGAAACCACTTAATCCGGGAAGTCCCAGTGAAGCCAGACCGGCAATTACATAACAAACAGACAGAAAGGGAATAACCTTCATCAATCCACCCATCTCATTTATCATCCTGGTGTGTGTCCGGCCATAAAGCATCCCGATAAGAGCAAAGAAAAGAGCTGTTATTAAACCGTGAGAGATCATCTGTAAAATCGCTCCATCCATTGCTGTCTTGTTCATCATCAATACTGCAAAAAGAACAAGGCCGCAATGACTTACCGAGGAATAAGCATTGATATATTTAAGATCCTTCTGTGCTATTGCTCCGAAAGCTCCGTAAATGACACTTATAGAAGTAAGTATTATAAATATCCATGATAATTCGCTGGCGGCTTCAGGCATAAGAAAAATAGCTACTCTGAAAGCACCGTATCCTCCGAGCTTCATCAGAACACCTGCATGTAACATCGATACTGCAGTAGGAGCAGAGGCATGTCCGTCAGGTGACCATGTGTGGAAAGGAAACAACGCACCAAGAACACCAAATCCTACAAAGGTCAGAGGGAAGAATAGTCTCTGAGCTGGTAAAGGAATGACAACTTTGGAAATCTCAAGAATGTTAAATGTAAGCAGATTTCCATCCGGTGACGAATTAAAATATATTCCAAGCAAACCAACCAGCAGAAGTGCTGAGCCACCCATAAGCATCAGTGTCAGTTTCATTGCTGAATACTCTTTTGGTCCGGTGCCCCATATTCCAATTAACAGATACATAGGAATCACTGCAAGCTCGTAAAACAGGAACATAGTAAAAAGATCGATCGAAATAAAAAATCCAAAGACCCCGGAGGAAAGAAGAATAAGTGAAATAAAAAATTCCTTTCTGAGATACTCAATCTCCCACGAAGCGAATATTCCGGCAAAAAGAACAAGAGATGTAAGAGCAATCATTGCAACAGATATCCCATCAACGCCAACAGCGTAATGAATGTTAAGGCTTTTAAACCATAAATAGTCTTTAATAAATAACATTTCTGCAGTGTTACCTGCATGACGTGCAGATAGGTAAAGGAACACAAGAACTGCAGCTAATAATAATTGCAGACCCATTCCAAACGCCGATACCAGTCGAACATGGCGGGTGTCTTTTAAAAACAGGATACCAGTAATGGTTAAGACCGGAATTACGACAAACAGGGTTAAAATATCCATAATGAAAAGTCTTTTTCTTAGTAATCAGTTATTTCCACAGGTAAATAAATAATATTGCAAGCATGATCGCTCCCGTAACAAAGACAAAAGCATATTTCTGTAACTGTCCGGATTGAAAACCTCTTATCCTGAAAGAGACATTTTGTGTGACAGAGGCTATTGCATTCATAGTGCCGTCAACAATGTGCCGGTCGAACCATGCAACCGGTTCTGATATGTATCTGAAGATGATCTTATTTGTAACAAAAAGGTACAATTCGTCCATATAAAACTTGTTGTAAGCCCATTTATAGCCGTACTTAAATGTTGCAGCCAGCTTATCAGGTATTTCACTCTCCTTACGGTACATTACAAATGCAATTCCTATTCCAAGTAAGCCAATCAGTACCGAAGGTATAGCTACTATCAGTTCAAGCTCCGTCTCGAAAACCTTACCGTCAGAGGTAACCAGTTCATTAAATGGAATTAATCCTGTGAACACCGATCCGATAGCAAGAACAATTAATGGAATTGTCATTGTTGCAGGAGCTTCATGTGGTGTATGATGGTAGTGAGTATCTTTTCCCCAGAAAATGCTGAAATAGAGACGGAACATATAAAATGCTGTCAGGCCGGCAACGGCATATTCAACAGCGAATAAAAGTTTATTGTTGTGGAATGCAGCAGCAAGTATCTCATCCTTGCTGAAAAACCCTGATAACGGGGGAATACCGGCAATTGTAAGACAAGCAATAAGGAATGTCATATGAGTGATAGGCAGATATTTACGAAGTCCACCCATTTCGGTCATATAATTAGTGTGAACTGCATGTATTATTGCTCCGGCCCCCAGAAAGAGCAATGCCTTAAACATAGCATGTGTAAACAGATGAAACATCGATGCCATATAACCTAATCCTGCGTGTCCCCCATAACCTGAAACACCGAGGGCAAGCATCATATAGCCGATCTGCGACATTGTTGAGTAAGCCAGCACCCTCTTTATATCGGTTTGCGTACAGGCAATTACTGCTGCAAAAAGTGACGAAAAAGCTCCGACGTATGCAACAACATCGAGGGCAGCAGGAGCTGAGAATGCATAAATAGGAAACATTCTTGCAACAAGATAAACACCTGCAACAACCATTGTCGCAGCATGAATAAGAGCTGAAACCGGTGTCGGACCTTCCATTGCATCAGGAAGCCAGATATGGAACGGGAACATGGCTGATTTACCAACACCTCCCATGAACACAAAGATCATCGACCATGTCATTACTGATAAGCCCATGAATGCAATACCACCACCCTGAGCAATAGCAGCTCCGGCCGGATCTGTTAGGGTTATAAAATCAAAAGTCCTGGTATTAAATGATAAGATGAGTATGCCTATGAGAAATCCCAGATCTGCAAACCTGGTAACAATAAATGCTTTTTTTGAAGCTCTGACTGCGGATGGTTTCTGATAATAAAAACCTATCAGAAGGAAAGATGATACACCAACCAGTTCCCAGAAGATATACATCTGGAAAATATTAGTTGCAAGTACCAAACCCAGCATCGAGAAACTAAAAAGGGACAGAAACGCAAAAAAGCGCTCAAATCCTTTTTCACCTTTCATGTATCCCAGACTGTAGATGTGAACCATTAATGAAACGGTGGTTATCATAACCAGCATCATTACCGAAATTGGATCAAGAAGAACTCCAAGGTCAATATGCAGTTTATCAGTTAGTTGAAGCCATGTTATATTGAAGGCTGTAATTTTCTGATATGCTCCTTCAACCTTTTCACTTGTAAAAAAGTATTTGAAAGCTGTAATATATGACAGTACTGTAATTACTGCCAGTCCACCGGTTCCAATTAAACCGGAGAGCTTTGGAAAATACTTATGACCTGCCAATCCCAACAGTAAAAACATAAGAAAGGGTAGCAGAAGAATCCAAATTGTATAACTGAAATTTATCATATTTAAAATTTCCTTATGGTTGTAATAATCAGAATTTCATTTCATTAACGTCTTCAACATTGATCGTTGTAAACCGTCTGTAAATATTTATTATAATGGCGATTGCCACGGCTACTTCTGCTGCCGCCACGGCAATTACAAACAGGCTGAAAAACATTCCTTCCAGCTTATTCGGATAGAGATACCGGTTGAAGGCAAGAAAATTTATATTTACTGAGTTCAATATCAATTCTACCGACATAAGTATTGTTATCAGATTCCGGCGTGTGAGGAAACCGTAAACCCCGGTAAAAAACATTATCGTGGCCAGAATTAAAAAGTATTGTATTGGTATTCCTGTGTTCATCTTATTCCTGATTTAAAGTTGGTGACTGGGTCTTTGCGGGACCACTTTTTTTTGCAATCACTATAGCGGCAACCATTGTTGCAAGAAGTAAAACTGATATTACCTCAAACGGGAGTACGTATCCATCATAATCAACCGATAACAGACTTTTCCCTATTAACCTCATATCAACCTCTTTAGCAGCTTCGGTAGTTGCTGAAAATTTGTAATCGAGGATAGTTATTATCGACAGAATAGCACCAGTTATTGCCGCAATTGCTGAAAATACATTCTTTTTCCAACCGGAAGATTCAAACTTCTGGCTGATATGGCTTGTTAAGAGTATTGAAAAAATGATCAGCACAACGATACCTCCTGCGTAAAGAGTGAGCTGAACAGCAGCAAGAAACTGGTAATTTAGCATGAAATAAAGTCCGGATGTCGATACCAGTACGAAAAGGAGATATACTGCAGCCCGTAATATTTTACGGCTTGTAACTGTCAGCACTGAAAAGACTATTATCATTGCTGCAAAAAGAATAAACATTATCTGATTAGAGGCCATCACTCAACTCCTTTCATTAATTGGGAACCTGGTTTATTTAAAGTTTTGATTAAAAGGGCCCTGTTAAATACTGCATGCTCAAATTCCTGAGAAAAAGCAAGTGCATTCGAGGGACAGGTTTTTACACATAATGCACAGAAAGTGCACATACTTAACCTGTAAATATGTTTATCTATTGCCCTCTTCTTTTTGCCATCTTCTGTAAGAATCGATTTTGAAATTATTTCAATTGATCCGTTAGGGCAATTAATTTCACAAATTCCACAACCGGTGCATTTATGTTCATTCTTTTCATTATGAGGCATTACCACTTCACCTTTGAAACGGTCGAACATAACAAGATCTTTCCGGTTGTTCGGATATTTTTGAGTAATAATGGTACCTGGTCTGAAAAAGTATGATCCTGTTACTTTCATCCCTTTTAACAGCGACCAAACGCCAAGTATTATTTCCTTCAGATAATCTATTATACTTCTCATCCCGAGATATATATTTATAATTATTAACTATTAAAAATGCCAGCCCATAAGAACTAAAAAGGCCATAATCAGTACATTAACAAGATTAATCGGTAATAAATATTTCCACTCAAGCGTAAGAAGCTGGTCAATCCTCAAACGTGGGAATGTCCATTTGAACCACATCATTATGAAGATTACAAAGAATGTTTTTCCTATATACCATACAAATGGAGGTACGAAATCCATGACATGATTAAAACCATCCCAGTGACCAACATTAAAAGGCATCCACCCTCCGAGAAATACTGTTGCAGCTATTGATGCCACAATAAACATGTTGATATATTCAGCGAGGAAAAAGAATGCGAATTTTATCCCGGAATATTCAGTGTGATATCCTGCTGTAAGCTCCGATTCTGCTTCTGCCAGATCGAATGGTCCGCGGTTGGTCTCCGCAGTACTGGAAACAAGAAATACTATGAATGCAATGAAGGCGGGAATATGACCTTTAAAGATAAACCAACCTGTTCTTTGAGCTTCAACAATTTCTGAAAGTTGCATTGAACCGGCAAGAATCACTATGGTAATAATTGAAAGACCTACAGATAATTCATAGCTTACAATCTGAGCCCCGCTTCTCATTGCACCTATCAGCGAATACTTATTATTGCTCGACCATCCCGCAAGCAATACTCCGATAACACCCATTGCCGATACTGCTATCACATATAAAACTCCGATGTTCAGATCAATGGCGTGCAGACCCTTTGCAAAAGGAATTGCAGCAATTGCCATGAATGATGCTATGATAACAATGAAAGGAGCCAGGTTAAAAAGAAAGCTATCAGCGTTCTTTATAGGGATCAACTCTTTAAAAAGCAGTTTGAAAAGGTCCGCAATTGTCTGGAAAATTCCAAAAGGTCCTACCCTGTTTGGACCGAGCCTGTTCTGCATAAAAGCACAAACTTTTCGTTCTGCATATACAAGGAACAAACCAATGAGTGCATAAAACAACAGGATTAAAACCCCGATGATCAGCATTTCAGCAATTGTAGTCCAGAACTGAGACATGGCATTGTGAAGACTTGAGTCGATCTTGTGTGTTAAAGAGGAAAAATCGTAGAAGACTTTCCACCATGGGTCTGATAGTGAAGGAGAAGAATTTACATCAACAATATCAAATAGCATATCTTTTATCTTTTTACTTTTGTCTTTTAACTCATTTTAACCCACCCCTTGCCCCCCGATAAATCGGGGCAGACTCTCCCAGGAGGGGATTCCTCGGGGATTACTTTTGCCTTTTTATTTTGCCTTTTTACTTTTTTTCTTTTGTCTTTAATTACCTGTCTATATCCGGTATCACCAGATCAAGCGATCCTCCGATTGCAACAAGGTCAGCTATCTTAAATCCTTTTGCAATATGGTTAAGTACAGAGAGATTCACAAAATTCGGCGATCTGAATTTGACGCGATAAGGGCTCTTATTCCCGTCGCTGATTATAAACACTCCCAACTCTCCACGTGCTGTCTCAACCCTCTGATAATACTCACCTTCAGGAAGTTTTATAACAGGTTTCATTTTCACTGCATAAGGTCCTTCAGGAATGTTATCAATCAGTTGTTCAATGATATTCATAGATTCCCACATCTCGTCAATCCTTGCAATATACCTGTGATAAGTATCTCCTTCAGTAAAAAGAATCTCTTTGAATTTTATCTTGTCATAAGCACTGTAAGGTTCATGTTTTCTCACATCGCACGAGAAACCAGATGCTCTGCCGGATGGCCCTGTAATGCCATAAGAAACAGCATCTTCAAGAGTTAATTTCCCTATCCCTTTACTTCGTTCATGAAAAATCACATTGCCTGAGAGCAACTGATCATATTCAGGTAATATCTTCCTGAAATATTTTATGAACTCTTTTACCCGTTTCTGGAAGTTCGGATGGATATCATACATCAGTCCTCCGGGACAATTATAGCTGACGATCATGCGGCTTCCGCATGTCTCCTCAAAAATATCAAGGATTTTTTCTCTGTCGCGTAAACCGTAAAAAAAACAGGTTAAGCCACCAAGGTCCATGCCGAATGAAGCCCACCAGAGCTGATGTGACTGGATACGGGTAAGCTCGGACATAATAGTCCGGATCACTTTTATTCTGTCAGGAATTTCAACTTCAAGTGCCTTTTCGACGGTAAGACAAACTGCTTCATTATTGATATGGGCCGATAAGTAATCCATTCTGTCTGTTAGATGAATTATCTGTGGATAGGTGATGCTCTCACACATCTTTTCAATGCCCCTGTGAATATATCCAATATGAGGTTGTACACTTTTAACAATCTCGCCTTTAAGTGAAACCACAAGTCTCAGCACCCCATGAGTGGAAGGATGCTGTGGTCCCATGTTAATAACATATTCCTGCTGTTCGTCAGTAGTAATATTTTTTACCTTTTCTTCCATATATTACTTGGTAACAATATTAATATCATCAACATAGTCTTTCCTCAGAGGGAACCCCCACGAAGAGTCAAGAAAGAGTCTTCTCAGATCAGGATGATTTGTAAACTTAATCCCAAGCAGATCAAACACTTCTCTCTCATGAAAATCAGCCGTCTTCCAGATATCAGCTACTGAATCGAGTTGTGGATGATCCCTGTCGGTAGTACGGGTCTTTAATACAACGACATGGTCAAATTTAGTCGATCGAAGATGGTAAACAACACCCAGATCTTGTCCGTAATCTACTCCGGAAAGACAAAACAAAAAATCAAATTGTGTCTCCTCTTTTTCTCTGAGTTCTTTGGCAAGAATATACAATTTTGACGGAGGAATTGAAACTTCAATGTATTGCTTACCTTCCTTTATTTCAAGATCAGGATTGATTGATTTAATAAATTCTCCTAATTGAATTTTATCCATTGATAATCAGATTTCTGAATATAAAAACCAATTATTTGCTGTCGTGAGTAGCGTTTCTTTTTTTCCTTGACTTCATTGTTTCAGTTTCAATTTTTCTTTGAAGCTGAAGCATACCATATAATAATGCTTCAGGACGGGGAGGACATCCCGGTACATAAACATCAACAGGAATTACATGCTCAACACCCTTTACCACACAATATGAATTAAGGAAAAACGGGCCTCCTGAAATTGCACATGCACCCATTGCTACAACATACTTTGGTTCTGACATCTGATCGTATAGACGTTTCAGAACAGGAGCCATTTTATTAACAATTGTACCGGCAACAACAATAACATCAGCCTGGCGGGGACTTGCTCTGTAAACTTCCATACCGAATCTTGCAAAATCGTGTCTGGGCGCACCGGCAGCCATCATTTCAATACCACAACAGCTTGTTGCAAAGGTGAGTGGCCATAAAGAGTTCTTCCTTCCCCAGTTTATAACATCATCAATAGTGGTTAAAAGAATATTAGACCCGGATTCATTCAGAAGTTCAAGGCTTTCATTATCTCCGAACTCTTCTTTTTTCATTCCTTTTATTCCCATATAAGTGCATGTTTTTTCCAGGCATATAGTAATCCTAAACCCAGTATGAAAAAGAATATCACTATTTCAACAAATGCAGCCATTCCTACTTCCTTCATCACCACAGCCCATGGAAACACGAGGACAGTCTCCACATCAAAAACCAGAAATAGAATTGCGAAGAGATAATATCCGACATTAAACTGAAGCCATGTAACACCCTCGGTAGGTATGCCGCATTCATACGGCTCAAATTTCTGGGGATTTATTGATTTTGGAGCTACAATTCCTGAAAAGATCAGAATCAATCCTACAAAAATGGCTCCCACAAGGAAAAATAAAATTAACCATTCATTGCTCATAGAACCTGATTTAAGGGTTAGTTAAAGACGCACAAAAATATCATATAATTTGGTTATTGTGAAATAATTAACAGCTAATTAAAGTGATAATTATCACATATTGCGTTGGCAGAGGAACTAAACAAAAATCTCCTCCGGATACTCAATATCAGCCAGAAATAAACCTTTTGCAGGAGCTGATTTTCCTGCTCTGCAGCGATCTTTGGCCAGAATTATCTCTTCAAATTCATTAAGATTCATTTTTCCAAAGCCTATTTCAACCATTGTTCCTGCTATTGCCCTTACCATATTCCTGAGAAACCGATCTGCCTTAATAGTAAATACCAAACGATTATCTGCCTCTTCCCACACCGCACTATAGATTTTGCAGATTTTGGTTTTGGTGTTTGAATGAAGCCTGCTGAAACTTGTAAAATCCGAATGATTAAACAACAATTTGCATGCTTCGTTCATTGCAGCAATGTGAATATTGCCATACAGGAACCAGCTTGAATTATCAAAGAACGGCTCCTTGATTTTGGAAATATAATACTTGTAGGTTCTGGAGATCACACTGTATCTGGCGTTTGCGTCAGGCACTACTTTTTTTATTGAGTTAACTGAAATATCATCGGGGAGGTACCGGTTGAGTCTGAATATCAGGTTCTTAATTGTAGAAAGATCAGGCGAAATACTGTCAAAATGAGCACAAAAGACCATGGCATGCACTCCGGCATCTGTCCTTCCTGCACCAATGGTGGATATTTTTTCGCTGAGAACGACACTCAAAGCATCATCCAGAACCTTCTGAACAGTAACAGAATTGGGCTGGATTTGCCACCCGTGATAGTAAGTACCTTTGTATGAGATAAATATGAAGTATCGTGTTTTCAAAACTCTGTTTCTACAAATATAACTATTTAACAAAATATTAAAGAATTCAACTTAAAACTAAAAAAAACTATTTTATTGTTTGAAAACCGATCTTAAAATGTATTTTTACTTTCGTCGTTAAGTGACAAGTGACCATACGAATTTAACCTTAATATTGATAATAAATAAAAATCTAAAATCCTTTAACTATGAAAGTTGATTTGAGTTGGATAGATTATCTGATCATGATAATCTACTTTTTATTTGTACTTGGCATCGGCTGGTTCCTGAAAAAATTCATGAAAAATGCCAATGCATTTCTTGAAGCCGGCAGATCCATGCCTGCCTGGGTAGCAGGATTAGCCTTTATTTCTACAAACCTGGGTGCTCTTGAGGTGATGGGTATGACAGGTTCAGGTATGAAATACGGGATGCTTACAACACACTTTTACTGGATCGGAGCAATTCCGGCCATGATCTTCCTGGCACTGTTTATGATGCCATTCTATTATGGCTCAAAAGCAAGATCGGTACCTGAATTTCTGAAACTCAGGTATGATGAGAAAACAAGGGGTTTGAATGCCATTCTCTTTGCTGTCATGACCGTCCTCGCTTCAGGGATCTCAATGTACGCACTTGCAATTCTCATGGAAAATGTACTGGGATGGAATTTTAATCTGAGTCTGTGGATCTCGGCTTTGATTGTGCTTGGTTATACTTATCTGGGAGGACTCTCATCTGCAATCTATAATGAAGTTCTACAATTCTTTATTATAGTTATCGGTTTGTTGCCTCTCGTATTTTTAGCTCTTAAAGATGTTGGGGGCTGGATTGGATTAAAAGCACAACTGGCTCCGATTGCACAAGCAAAAGGGTTTGCACCTGACGCATTTACAACTACATGGAAGTATGCTGGTGAAGCAGGCTCTAATCCTTTGGGTGTTGAATGGTTTGGTATTCTGTTTGGTCTTGGATTTGTTCTTTCATTTGGTTACTGGTGCACAAATTTTCTTATTGTTCAGAGAGCTTTTGCTGCTGAATCAAAGGCTGCAGCAAGAAAAGTTCCTCTTATCGGTGCATTACCTAAAATGTTCATTCCTTTTCTGATAATTGTCCCGGGTATAATTGCGCTGGCTCTTTTCAATGACCCAAGTATAGATTTCAAAACCAATTTCCCGCTCGACCCAGGTGGGAAACCAATTTATGATTATACAATTATTATGCTGTTAAAACAGTACCTTCCAACTGGTGTACTGGGTCTGGGTATTACTGCCCTGTTGGCATCTTTCATGTCGGGGATGGCAGGCAATGTATCTGCGTTTAATACAGTATGGACATATGATATTTATCAAAGTTATATCCGGCGCAGGACCGACAATGAAGAAGCTGACGGAAAACACTACCTTAAAGTTGGTCGTATTGCTACTATCTTCGGAATTCTGTTGAGTATAGGAGCCGCTTATATTGCCAGTAAATTCGGTAACATTATGGATTTTCTGCAAACTATCTTCTCATTGATCAACGCACCACTGTTTGCTGTGATTTTTCTTGGCATGTTCTGGAAGCGCACCACCGGTCATGCTGCATTTACAGGGTTACTTGCAGGCTTCCTGCTGGCACTTATGCACCATGGCCTTACAATACCTGCCGGTGCTACAACGCTCGTTAAGGGTGGCTGGATTGCTGTTCTCCACACATATCCTGTGGAAATGGCTCAGAACTTCTGGACTGCAATTATTGCCTTTACGGTAAGTACCTCGGTTACAGTTGGATTGACCTTTGTGACAAAGCAGAAAAAATCAGATGAGGAATTGCATGGACTGGTTTATTCTCTCACACCACGCGAATTAGATGATAGTCATCTGCCATGGTATGAGCGTCCTGTAGGTCTCGCAATCCTTGTTGGAGTGATTTGTATAGTATTAACAATAATGTTTTGGTAGGAGGAAATTAAAATGGTAGATATAAGAATACCTATTGGTCTGATGTTTACGATCATAGGAATATTAATTTCAGTATTCGGGTTTGTTACAATGTCAAACTCCGAAATGTATCAAAAGTCACTGGGTATCAATGTTAACATTATAATGGGAGTATTGATGCTTGTCTTTGGTTTAATTATGCTTTATTTTGCAAGAAGAAAGAAAAAAGCATAAATCAATTTAATTTGAAATTATAGAGGCTGTCTTAAGAGTTTCATTAACCACCCCGTCATTGACCTTTGGTCATGACACCCCTCCTTTAAAAAGGAGGGGAAAGTTTTGATATACAGTATTATAACTTTCTCCTCCTCTATAGAGGCGGAGTACCCCGAAGTGGGAAGGTGGTAAACTTTTTTACAGTCTCTTAACTATTTCTTTATGGAAACGAATATGAATAAAAGAGGATTTGGCAGCGATAATAATGCAGGTATTCATCCAGATATTATAAAGGAGATAATATCTGTTAATACAGGGCATGTAATTGGTTATGGTTCTGATATTTATACAGAACGGGCTTTGGGTATTTTTAAAGAACAGTTTGGCAGTTCCACCGAGACGTTCTTTGTCTTCACTGGTACTGCTGCTAATGTGTTGAGCCTTTCCGGTATTACACGATCATGGAATTCAGTCATCACAGCATCTACAGCTCATCTTGAACAGGATGAATGCGGTGCTCCTGAAAAATTCACAGGGTGTAAAGTCCTTACAGTTGACACACCTGACGGGAAGATAACTACTGATCTTCTTGAGAGACATATGCACGGTTTTGATTTTGAGCATCATTCTCAACCCAAAGTGATTTCGGTTACACAGTCAACTGAAATGGGTACAGTATACACTGCCGCTGAGATTAGAAAAATTGCAGATTTTGCTCATGACAGGGGAATGCTGCTTCATATGGATGGAGCCAGGATAACTAATGCTGCGGTATCACTTGATCTTCCGTTTAAGGCATTCACAACCGACTCAGGAGTTGATGTTCTCTCATTTGGAGGTACAAAAAACGGTATGATGTTCGGTGAGGCGATTTGTTTTCTTAAACCCGGTCTTTCCGCTGACTTCAAATATATAAGGAAGCAGGGGATGCAGCTTTCTTCGAAAATGAGATTTATTTCAGCTCAGTACATTGCCTATTTCCGAAACGATCTTTGGAAAAATTGTGCTTCTCATTCAAATGCAATGGCCGGAATTCTCGAGGAGAGATTAAAACAATTTACGGAGATAAGTATTACACAGGCTGTCCAGTCAAATGGCGTTTTTGTCATAATGCCCTCTGAAGTAGCTGAAAAAATGAGGAATCATTATTTTTTCTATCCATGGAATGAGAAGAGATCAGAATATCGATTAATGGCGAGTTGGGATACGACTGAGGCCGATATTGAAGATTTTATTTTTCTTCTCAAAAAGGAATTGAAGTAGTAGGAGAAACAAAATTCCGTTACGGCATTATATAGAAAAAGGCTGAATCATATGATCCAGCCTTCTTTTAAAATCTTTTAATAGAAATTTTACTGAAGTTTAAAGTTAATAAATGCCTGATACCAGACAGGAACAGGTTTTCCTCCCTGTTTTCCCGGCTTAAATGCTGGAAGTGTGCTAACAACCCTGATTGCTTCTTTATCAAGTTCGGGATCAACGGACTTTAGAATACTTATCTTACTTACGCTACCTGTAGAAGTAACACAGAAATTGAGGATTACTCTACCCTGGATGTTGTTTTCTTTAGCAATTTCAGGATAAACTGCGTTCTCTCTAAGATACTCCAGAAGTGCGGCATCACCGCCAGGGAACATAGGCATTTCCTCAACAATAACAAAGACCGTAGCCTCAGGATCCTCCTCTTCCTGTACCTCTTCTTTAACTGCCTCAGCAACTTCAACACCTACCTCTGTGTCTTTAACTTCCACTTGTGCCTCATCAGCAGTCATAAGTCGCGAAACTTCTTCAGGTTTGATTGAGTCAACAACCACCGGAGGAACATATTTCTGCTGCTGAACAACATCTGCAGGCGGCGGCGGCGGAGGAGGAGGAGGAGCAACCGTTTCATTAGGTATATCCAGATTCTCCAACTTGATCTCTACCTGTCTTTCAGCTTTTTTTTGTCTGTTTTCCAATGCTTTTGCATTCAGGTAAGGAGTAATGATAGCTGTACCCAATATGATTATTCCAATCACCAATGAAACAAGTACAGTACGATTGTACTTTTTACGTAGTTTATAAGCTCCGTATTCCTTATTCCTGTCTTCAAAGACAATATCGTCAAAGGCAGGAGCTTTTATTTTTTCTTTTGCCATTTTCTTGTAAGTTTACGGTTTATTTCTGTGCTATTGCAGCCGACGGTGTAATTCCTGCCGCGGTTTCCACCATCTTTTCTTCATACCATGTGATGTCAACTAACATATAAAAGGCGACTCCACAGATATTCATCTCATCGAGAATATCAACAACATTACCATA
>JAUYBT010000042.1 GCA_030692905.1 Bacteroidales bacterium | reverse complement strand
CGGGTTCTTATTATTTCTTATTGGCAATCCATCAGAACAATGAAAATCATGAATTATGTATTTATCAACTGTATTTTCAAGCAGCCTCTTAAGACTATGCTACCTTTTATACACATTTATTATTTTGATTAGAATTTTTTGATAGAGAACGACGCCAGAAGCGTCAAATCCCAATAGCCACAGTTTTATCTGTGGAAAGATAGGGCACCTGTCAGACAACCCCGGAGTGGGTTGAATAAGATTAAGTTATAAGATAATCATCAATATAATCCACAGAGTGTTCTTTCAACAAGTGAGTTAATTCCTCCTTAAATGAATAAATCTTATGATGTTCCCTCTGGTTTTCAACATAACCGATAAGTTTAACCTTTGAAGAAATATGATAGGTGAAAGCACCGTATCCAACCTGCCAACCAGTAAAGTGAGAGAATAATTTACTATTTTCTAAAATCATTTTATGACTTGCCATCTTTATATCCTTGACTAATAAAGAAAGGGCTACAGTTGGATGAAGATGTGTAATAATATGAATATGATTGCCTGCTCCTCCAACGATGTATGAATGACAGGATTTATTTTTAAGGATACCGGCAATATATGAGAAAAGTATGTTCTTGTTTTCTGTTATCAGAAAGGGGGTATATTCTTTGCTTCCAAAGACCAGTTGATAAAGAATCTGGGTGTAAGTTGACATATTTATTTTATTTAGCAGCGGATACAAATTTACTAATTGTTATCAGATCATACAATTAAATTCATTCTGTTTTGATGTGCTGAAAATATATTTCTTTCTGATTATGCAAGATATTGGAATTCAATCCCTCCGGGATTGGACACTTTTTATACAATCATCCCCGGATGTAACCGGGGCTATTGGAATTTGACGCCTCCGGCGTTGCACATAAATAATATACTGTCAACCACAGATGTATTTGTGGTTATTGGGATTTGACGCTTCCGGTGATTATTCCGGACTATACTGTCCAACAGGCGACCAATTCAAGCAGGTAAGCGGACTAAAATTTACCATTCCAGGATAAAATTGTAATAATGCCTGAGTAATTTATCAATATATAAAAGTAATTTGTAAATAAAGCGAAGGCATAATCAAATAAAGAAAGGGGTTTTTTCAAATAAGTAAAGGCATATATCAATAAATAACAGGCATAATTCAAAATGTAGAAGTCTTTTATAAAATTATCAAAGAGCTTTTCCGATATATCAAAGGGATTTGTAAAACAACAAAAGACAAAGTTATCCCTTCTCAGAAATCCGTTCTAAGGCAACTACCCCTGCACCCCGAACCCGGCTCTTATCACCCCTTTACCACCTCGTGCTTCCTGATGAATTCCGGATCTATATCAACACCTGAACCCGGGCCGGTTGGAACTTTAACCGCACCATTCACACTTTGAAGGGGTGATGTTTTGCATTCAAAAATGACATCAGTTTTAAGTCCTTTGAATTCATGATAAGGCAGAGCATTGGGGAGAGCCGATACAAAATGCATCATATAAAGAAATCCTAAATCACCACCGGTCATATGCGGAGTGCAGGATTTTCCGAATGCTTTTGCCATTAGCGCAACTTTCATCGCACGGATCATTCCTCCGAAATAGAAGTAATCGGGCTGAACGATCTGAAGGCCGTCATTGGCAATAAGCCAGCGAAATCCATGAAGACTGTATTCCTGTTCGCCTCCTGCAACAGGTATTTTAAGCGCATCAGCAACCTGTTTGGTCTCTTCATACCAGTCGAAAGGAACAGGCTCCTCGAAAAATTGAAAACGGTATTCTTCCAGCAATTTTCCTACACGGATCGCTTCTTCCACTGAATAGAAACCATTTGAGTCGGCATAAAGAACCATCTGGTCGCCAAATGTTTTCCTGACGAGAGGGATGATTTCCTCTGTCCTGCCTGCCGGGCCAACGGCATTAATGTTTGCTGTCCCGAACATTAGTCCTCCTACTTTAATCTTAAGTGCCCTGGCATTGTATTCCGCAACATCCCGTTTTATCAGTTCCATTGACTCAGCCACCGGTTTTTCACGGTATTCGGTAGCCTGGTAAACAGCAACTTCCGGGTGATGTATTTCACCTATCAACTGGCCGATCGGCTTTTGAGCTATACGCCCCATCATGTCGAGAATAGCAAACTCAATTGTGGCAACTGGAACACCAAGCGCCATTCCTGATAACCTGAAATTAAGCTGATAGATATAAACCTTTTCCAGCAACAGGTCAAGATCGCGTGCATCTTTATTTATAAAAAATGGTTGTAACAGGTTGGTGAAAATCGGGTAAAGCGACCTCAACTGACCACTGTGGCCGACTGAGATCCCTTCTGCTCCGTCTTTAGATCTTACACGGCATAAAAAACTGTTTCTGTAACGCAGTAATTCGAGCGTTTCAATGATAACGGGGGAACTAAATAGTTCTTTTTTAAATACAGGCTGTTTCAGTATCTGATCAAGCCGGGAATAATTAGTCTTTAAGTCGTCTGAACCGTCAAATGGTGCAGCACGACCGAAGGATGACAACGGTAAAGTGGCAGCCAAACTGCCGGTAATGGCAGTTGTAATGAATTTACGTCGATTGGTTTCCATGAAGATAAGTTTTAGAATTATCGGATTAATTTCACAATTATATATGGCGTTTTCTTGTTAAGATCGGGATAGATGATGCCATTCCTGTCATTATCCATGACTTTGATGAAATACATAAAATCCCATTTTGGATTTATCTGTTCAGCAGGCACAATGGCCTCGAATGTGTTCTTTTCTCCGGTTGGAAGCATCGGCATAGTCTGGTATTCCACGTCCTGGTTTACGCTGCGATAGCTCAGGCTCACCCATTTGACACCCGAAGGAGTGGTCATCTTAACACTGACTTTAAGTGGTTTTCCTACCGGATTGCTTATAACAGGCTGATGTGCAATCTGAAACCGTTCAGTCCAATCTGCATGGATTGCAACTTTATAATGCGGCGCTTTCTTTGCATTGCCTTCAGCTTTAAAACTGGTTCTTTTTTGTTCCAAATCAGCAAATCCTTTCTCTAATGAAACAAGTTCATCTTTCCAATGTCCGCAGAGGTCTGCAACGCGCACACCCATCATCAAGTCATCAGTATAAATATCTCCTGCTGAAACAACAATTTGCCTCCATGCATCAATTGCATTACGTTCGTAAGCAATTGCTTCATCAAGTGCAGACAGATTCTGTGTGCGCTCGAACAGGCGGTAACAGACTGCTGCCGGTATTCTGCGGGAATGATAAAGCGCCAGATTGGACAGAATTTTAAGGTCTGTAATTGTAGATATGAATTCTTTGCTCCCGGTATTTCCTGTAGCCTTTTCAGCTTCAGCAATTAACTTATTTATACCTGATGAAGTCTGCTCAAACCATCGACTATTCATGGATGGAAGGATCTTTGCTGTTTCACCGCCTTCTATAAGTATCTGTGCTTCTTCATCGAAATTAGCGAATTGCTGGATGTCGCTTCCTGCATTCTTTGAATATGCAGCCAGATTGCCAAGCCGCTGTTTTTCGGCCCAGCCCCGTGTCATAGGGAAACCGCTGTAAGGATAGACTGAGGCAACAATTCGTGGCAGAATCCAGCTTGCCTGGTGAAGAGCAGTTTCAATGAAGGGAGCAACTTTTTTGCCAAATCGCAATTCAAATTCTTTTTGCCATAACACGGGAGATGTACCAGGATTATAACCAATTCGCCCAAAAACCTGAAAGAAATGCCAGTATCGCTCAAACTCATAATCACAGTAACGATACTTTGGGTTCAATAACTCAAATGGTTTGGCATCATGTGGCTGGGCTTCCATCTTGGTAGCAAGAGGTTCATTAACCTCATAACCATCACCATCGTACAGGTGAGTGGATTCGGCAAACCGGCGTACATATTCCGGGTCACCCCATAAAAGTATCCGTGATGTGCCACCTGTCCATAATCTCCAGTGCATTTTGTATTGTTGAGGATAACGAAGCATATCGGCATAACTATGACGACGCGGGCTCTTTTCCAGATTAATCTGGGTTGGATGATAAGGCATTCCCATCTGTTCCATCCAGTATTTGGTTGTGATTCTGAATTTTATTCCTTCATCGAGGGCACTCTGAACTACCGCTTCGGGTAACTCTTTGGCACGCAGGTCGAGCCGCAAATTCGGTGAAGTCGCTTTCATCATTTTGAAAACATCTGACCAGAAATCAAGCTGTTCTTCTTTTTTAAGTCCCGATTCGTTGTGCATGCGGAATTGGATGGCATCAAGGTCGGGAACAAGCTTAACGAACTTGGCCAGGGCCGTTTTAGTATAAGAAATAAGATTATCGCCTGTCACACCCCATACCAGTCCGGGAACAGGTTTATCCGGTGAATCCTTTGTCCCGGGAATGCCGCCTCCCTGAACCCCACCTCTATAAATGTGATCCCAGATGCCGACTGTAAAGCGAATGCCCCGGTCATGAGCCATCCTTATTAAATGATTTAGTGCTTTCAGATTACGTTGCTGTTCCTGTGCTGTAATACCCACCATCCGGACATCGGAGAAGCCTTCTGTATCAAAGAAATAGGGATAACAAGGTGCAAGGAAGCCACCATTCTCATATCCGAAAATCACCACCATAGAGTTAAACCTGTTCTGTGCCAGCAGATCGAGATATCGTGCCCAATAAGCTTCATCGTAAAACCTGCTTTCCCAGTAGGCCCGGTTCATGGTATAAAAAGAAATTGCCCGTTCGCTTACATCCGGTTTCTCTGTAATTTCAGGGACTTCACTCATCGGATTTTTCCTGTCAGCACCCCATCCTATACGGATTGCCACATCTAACAATCCATACATTAGACCCCGGTCATCAAAACCACTGATCACCCAAACGGATTTATTCTGTCCCTTTGTTTTCCGGATTGTCAATGCCTCTGATATTTCAGGCATTGCGTAGTTTCCGGCTTTCAACATCTGTGCCGCTTCACCTCCTCCTGATGACAGACCTGTTACTATAATCCACTTCCCTTTTGCTTCGCTTAATGACCCGACTTTTTCGAAGATGATGTTTTTTGCCTGTAATGCATTTGTCAGTTTTGTAAGTCCATGCAAAACAGATACTCCTGGCCTGTTATCTGCTACAATTGAAACTTCAGGGATTTCGTTGGCCGCATAACAGTTTAAAGAGGTTAATAAAATAAATGTCAGGGATTTGAGAATCCACATTTTTAAAAAACTAACTTTTATTTTCATTGTTAAAAATTTAACAGAACCTGAACAAATTTAAGAAAACAGGGAACAAATATTAAGTTACAACTGCAACTTCATGATCAGAGATTGAATTGATAGTGAAATGGATCCATCTATTTTCCACTTTACTGGAAATTTTCTGATCCGACACCAGTAATTGCAGGTTTTTGCCAGGTACATCTTCCGTCAATTTAACCTGAACCTTCACAGGACCTATCGGAATAAATTCGTCAACCGGCTGGCGCCATGTTCCTGCACTTGTGAGATTGACCAAATGCAAAATCAGACGCCCTGTCTGATGGTAGATGTTACAATCAATCAAACCCGCACACTCAACAGCCAGGGAGATGTTGTCTTTTGCCGCCCAGCGTATAAGGTTTGCCAGCAGGTTACCATGGTCAGGGAGATTGTATCGGCCAAACTGCCTGTCGATATCGGCGGGCATATAAGCGATGCGACCGCCACCGGATATTGTGTTCAGAATCAAACCCGGGATATCCGTTTTCGGTTCCCGCATCCATGCCGTCTCGGGTGGATAGATGGGAAACTGTGGAATAAAAGTCATCAGCACTTCTGCCCCGGAGTCAGTTCTGACAGACTCCAGTAAGCCACCAAAGGAGAGTATATCGGTTTCATCGAATCCTTTCAACACAGGATGGCGCTCATCGTTAATCGGCGGTTCCATGCCGGTTTGCGGGCCATCAACGTTTTTGCGTAACTCAGGTGATAGCCGCAGGTAAGTGTGATAGGTTTCACCAGCCCATTTTCTTAACGATTTTCCTGAGTTGGCTTGTTGTTTATCGATATGAGTGCCAAACAGATCATTCAAAGCATAATCTGACCGGCGATCGCCCCATTCATTATATAAGCTGCTCTCACCGGTAGCAATCAGACCTCCTCCATCTTTAACAAAGCGTCTGACACTAGCAACCTGACCATCTGTCATGACACCAAGATTAGGTAATATCAACAATGATAAATGCTTAGTGTCACGGTCGATATGGTCCGCATTTACAGGCAGATAGGGTATCCGTGCCCGGAGAAGCGCTTGTGTTACACCGCGGTATGGTAGTTCCACCATTTGCTCGGCCTCTTCACGCCCGTAGAAATCCACGTTCTGTTGCGACCATACAACACCGACAGTAGCTACCGGGTTCCGGTCAACCAGGAATTCTTCGTTAGCTTTATGCCACCGGAAAACCGGTCCTGCAGTATTGTAAATACGGCGATCTTCATGAGATGCGCCAACGTAATGCCACCATGGCTGGATCCCACCTGCCATTCCTTCAACCATCCACATACGGGCTTCAGGCACCGGTTTACTTGCCAGCCTGAATGTTGGCCTTCCGGCCTGGTACATCGCCATGCTTTCAGGAACGAGTTTGTCCCACCCCAGCAGACCATGAATTAGCTTGCCGGTATCAGCATTTTGTTGAAAACCACCTGCATCGCTACGGGCCTGGGAGTCAAGCATGATTATGTCAGCCCGATGACAGATCTCTTTATAGTCGCGAAAGCTCCTGGCCTGTCCGCTGATGGAGCCACTGTTCATGCCTGACCAGATGCAGTCTGACCCACCTGCTGATTTTGTTGTTCGGTTGTTCAAATCCCAGATTTCCAACCTCCGGTCATAATTCCACCTGATCCATTCCCGGTATGCCTGATCATCCCAGTTTCTTGCTCCTGGTATTTCCTTACCTGTTTTCTCACGAAAACTCTTTTTGCAATTCTCACAATAACAGATCGAATCGCGACCCATTCCACTCCAACTATTATCGGTGAATCCTTCCGGATGATATAGTTTTGCGATTTCTGTAAGGATTGCAGGGATATGTTCATTATAGTAAGGACTGTTGACACAGGTTATAAAAAGCTCGCCTGCTTTGTACGGCTTACCTTCTGCATCAATAGCAAACCAATCGGGGTGCTCCTTGTAAAACTCTTCATGGGCACGATTGGAATCCATACGGGCAAACACAGCTAAACCATCTTCATGGGCAGCGCGGCATAAATCACCAAAAAGGTCACGACCCCCGAGATACTGTGCCTGCCGGTGAAGAGGCACGTTGCTCGGATAATAAGCCACTATGCCGCCTGCGTTTATTATGACACCTTGTGTTTGAGTGCTTTTCCAGTGCTTACGCCACCAGGCAATGTCGTAGTGGGCAGGATCCTTTTCAGTAATATTAGTCTGACCCCAACGTGTCACTCGACGATACCACGGGATTTCACCTGCAGGTTCCCTGTCTCTGGTGGTACTATCTATATCAAAAGTGCGGAGATCAGCGCCTGCGAGTGCGACAGTTGCGGCAGCTGCTTTCTTAAGGAATGACCGGCGACTATTACCTCCATTTTGACCGGCACCAGGTATGCCCGGGTGTTTCAATTCTGAATTGTTCATTTTTTTAATATTTCATGTAGAGACGTTGCATGCAACGTCTCTACATGTGTTTATTAATTGTTATATTAAATCTATTCCAATGATCTCATGATCCTGAATTTGTGGTACATTTAATATTATCTTACCTTCATTGTTTTTAAAATCGGGCTTCTGCCCGCTTACAAGAAGACTTACTCCATTAACTATTGTACCCTGGGGAATTTTAATACTCACCTGTGCTGCTACAGGTATAAGTTCCCTGAATGGTCCTTTCATCATCATCGGGTTGGTAAGGTTTACAAGGTGCACTGTCATAGAGCTCTCCTGTCGCCATACAGTGACATCTACCACCCCCGGACCTTTCACTTCAACAATTGGTTCTTCCCTAAGAGCCCAGCGGATAGTATTCCTCAGAAGCTTCCCGTGATCGGCACTCATTATCTGCCAGAAAGTTCTGTCAATATCCCCCGGGAAATAGGCTATTCGTCCTTTGCCGGTATCGCGCAGGTAAAGCTCCCGGATGTCAGTTTCCGGAACACGCGGGTAAACATCTTCCATCGGAAGGTCGGGATAGGTGGGTATCAATGTTACCGGAACGGGGAATGATGACTGTGGTATAACCTTTACCATGTGAATGGTGTTGATGATCCGGTAAGCATCTTCCAGATCTTTTAATACTGGATGAAGCTGATTAGTCGCGTCATCTTTCTTCAAACGCAAATAGCTGTTTTGCATCGGCCCTTCTACACTTTTATCATAGGAAACACCAAACAGGTCAGCCAGTCCGAAATCTGTCCGTCGTCTGCCTGCCTCATCATACAGAGAAGTCTCGAAAGTGGCTACAAGACTTCCTCCGCCTTCAACAAATTTCCGTAACTGATCACATTGTTCCGTCGAAAGAGCTGCTATATTTGGAAGAATCAGAAGTTTGAATGGTTTCAGATGTTCCATATCGAGCAGCCGGTCATTGACCATCTCAAAAGGCATGCGGTCTTCTATGAGCGCATGATACATTCCCAGGGCATGATCACCGCTTCTTTGCTGCCAGGTCTCACCACCGTAGTTCCGGTTTTGTTCAGAGAACACCATTCCCACACGCGCCATCGGCGCTGTGTTTCTCAGGTAACTCTCATTCCGGTAATGCACCTGGTATATTTTATTTACTATGTCGAGCCAGCGTCTGTCGTAAAGCACACCTGAGAACTTTGTGAACCACGGACGCATCCCATTGGCAGTTCCTTCGGCAACCCAGACCCTGATTTCCGCTTCACTCTGAACTGAATCTTTCCATCGGTATTGTTCCTCAAAACCCACACTGAATATACCTCCCAGTGGCTTCATGCCTATGGAGGCACGTAACTCTTTTGCACCCTTTCCGTTCGACCATGGCAATGTGGCACCGCTTCGGGCCTGGTGGTCGGTAAAAACGATATCCGACATCTGGCCGGTAATAACTTTATCGGGAAATCCGTTCGGGATAAACCGTGAAGAAGACTTTTCCTTGCGTATTACACCATCCCACAGAACCCATAGCTCTTTCAGCCTGTTGGTGCTCCACTCTGAGTATTTCTGGTATGTGGGGTCAAACCGGTCGCTGCTCTTAGGTAAGTCGAGTCCTGAATATTCTTTGAAATTTTTCATGCAGTGTTCACAGTAGCATATTCCATGTCCGGCCCAGCGATTGGAGAAAATTCCATCGGGCTGGTAACGCTCCATGATCTCTTTATGAACCAGCGTCATAAACTCAAAATTATACGGGCCCAGGGCACATGTTACCCACAGATCCTTATTCGCCCAGTGACGGCGTTTCTCACCGTTGGCAGTTACTGCAATCCAGTCGGGGTGAGCATCATAAACATTTTGCCTTACTGCATGAGGGTCGGTACGGGCAATTATTGACATATTCATCTTGCGGCATCCATCCACAAGATAACCAAAAGGATCTGAGTTACCGAGCCAGTCGCTCCGGTGGTGCAGCGGTACATCGGTCGGATAATATGCCACCACCCCGCCGGCACTCAGTGTTGTGCCATCAGCATGAATCCGTTTAAAGTAGCTGAGCCAGAAATCCGGATCGAAACGTCCGGGATCATTTTCCACAAGCGTGAGTTGTGCCCATCGCATGGGGCGGTTGAACCAGAACTCATCACCCGGACTACTAAGGTTGGCAAATATTGAAGGTTCCGCAATAGCATAAGCTCCTGCTACTACTGAGGTCGTCTTTATGAAATATCTTCTGTCCATGATCTGAAATTTAAGTTTCAAAAGGTAGTCAAAATTATGATATCACCATTCCTCTTTTCTGGTTTCTGGTGCTAGTTTCTGGTTACCTGGTTCTGGTCCCTTGCACCCAATACCTGATGCAATTTTTTTTATCCGATGGAATAATTACCTTTGAATAGTTGTCTAATATAAATCAACTCACTTAAAATTCAAAGAATATGAAAAAAGATGTTTCAAATTTAATGCGGTTATTATCATTGACAATCGTGCTGGCTCTCATTACGCCGGCAATTACAAATGCACAGGCAGGGAAGGCAAACTTTGCCGGTACCTGGGCTGTTAATGCAGCGAAAAGTACTCCAGCTCCGACCGCTGGTGGTGGTCAGGGTGGCGGTGGCGGACAGAGAATGGGTGGCGGTGATTTTGTTGCTACACAGGCAGCTAATCTTCTCACTTCTACAAGGACAAGGACCGGACAGGATGGTACCCCAACAACCACAATCCTGAAGTATACTCTCGACGGAAAAGAGAGTATAAACACAAATCCAAGAGGCGACAGTAAGTCTGTTGCAACATGGTCGGCTGATGGCAAGATTCTTACAATTGTTACTACTAGCACATTTAACGACACAGAAAGGAAGTCAAGTGAAGCATGGACTCTGACCGATTCAAAAACTCTTTCAATTACCTCAACAAGACAAGGTCAGGATGGGCCAGTAATAACCACAAGGGTTTATGATAAAAAATAACTGTTGAGATAATAAAATGAACAAAGAAGGGGCTCCATTTGGGGCCTTTTTTTTATGTTTCATTTTCCTGCAACCTGCAACATGCATCATGAAATTTTGAACATTAAAGATTTTATTTCTATATTTGAGTTAAACAAATAAAATTTCCCATGATAAGTAAAATTTTAACTCTACTGGTAATCTCATTCCTTTCAGTAATCGTGGTCAGCGGACAAAATAGTACTAAAAAAACCAACCCGGTTGGTACATGGAAGTTTGAAGCTCCCTATGCACCTGAAGGATATACTTCAGGTACTATCGCAGTTGGCCTGGAGGAACAAAAATACTCTACCACCATGGTCTTTACCGGAAGTGAATATAAACTCACAGGAGAAAAGGTGAAGGTTGCAATTGATAGTGTTTCATTCTCAATATATCTTGAAGGACAGGATATTAAAGTTATGTTGATATTTGAAAATGAAGCAAAAATGTCAGGCAAGGCTGTTTATACCGAGGGAGAGATTCCTCTTACACTGACAAAAAATGTGGATTCACGATAGAAGTTAAACAGTAGTTTAATATAAGCAAA
>JAUYBT010000008.1 GCA_030692905.1 Bacteroidales bacterium | reverse complement strand
TTTGAACCGTAGAAGATAACACCTCCACCACCATCATTCATATCTTTTCCGGCTGGCCATCCTGCAGGCTTCGCTGGTTGCAAACCACCGTCATACCAGGTTACCTCAACCTGTGGATATTTAATTTTTGAACCTTTTGGTGCAATTCTTTCAGGATAGACAAGTTTTACCATCTGTGCGTTAGGTGCACAGTCGGTCAACAGAAGTGTTGAGCTACCTTGTGCCTTGATCGGATACTGCAACTTAAGACCTTTAAACACAGGATGCATAATATGGCAAGCCATGTCGCCGAGAGCACCTGTACCAAAATCCCACCAGCCTCTCCAGTTCCATGGAGTATAAATGCTGTTATATGGGCGCATCTTAGTCGGGCCAATAAAAAGATCCCAGTTAAGTGTATCAGGAACCCATTCACCTTTTGGGCGGTTTAGTCCTTGTGGCCATATCGGACGGTCGGTAAAAGCTTCAACTTTTTTTACTTCACCGATTTCACCGTTTTGTATCCATTCAATTGTAAGGTTAACTCCTTCACCTGATGAACCCTGGTTACCCATTTGTGTGGCAACCTTATATTTGGCAGCCAGTTTGGTCAATAACCTTGACTCATAAACGGAGTGTGTTAAAGGTTTTTGAACATAAGCATGTTTGCCCAAAGTGATTGCATTAGATGCTGCAACGCAATGAGAATGGTCAGCAGTAGCAACAATAACTGCATCAATTGATTTACCCATTTCATCATACATCTTTCGCCAATCCCAATAAGCTTTTGCATTTGGACTTGCTTCAAATACCTTTTTTGAATACCCCCAGTCAACATCGCAGAGAGCGATAATATTTTCAGTTGGAGCAACAGCTTTCAGGTTTGAATTACCCATACCACCAATACCAATAACTGCGATATTCAGCTTGTCACTGGGAGCACTGTGCCCAAAGCCACCAACAACTGAGCTCGGGAGTATAGTAAGACCTGCAGCAACAGCACCGGTTCTTTCAATAAATGACCGGCGTGTAATGTTTTTTAAATTTTCTTTCATTGTCAGGTAGATTAAAATTTAATATTGATCGATAAAATTAATAATTTAAAATTAACTTTTGCCTTAATTAACCATATTTAACATCATGCCCCTTCCTGTAAAAAGAAAACTACAATTCTCTTATCCAGATATTTTTATAGGCAACCGGATTACCATGATCCTGAAGGACAAGACTTGCAGGTCCATGTTTCTTAATGAAATATTCAGGAATTCCTATATATTCAGTTGGCCCTCTCAAACTTACATTATTCTGGATCAAAACTCCATTATGAAGAACTGTAACCCTTGGAGGAGTATAATATGTTGTAGTATCATTATTAAAAGTCGGAGCAGTGTAAATAATATCATAAGATTGCCATTCTCCCGGTTTCCTGCTGTTGTTTACCAGAGGAGCATGTTGCTTATACAGACTACCTGCCTGACCATGACGATAGGTACGATTGTTATAACTATCAAGAACCTGAACTTCATAAAGCTCCTGTAAAAAAACTCCACTGTTTCCTCTTCCCTGACTTTCACCTGTCACTTCAGATGGTGTCTTCCATTCAATATGCAACTGGAAGTTGGAAAATTTTCTTTTTGATTTGATCACACCTGCTCCCCTGACACTTATCAATGAACCATCCTGAACAATCCACTTTGAAGGATTTCCCTTGTTATCAGCCCATTCAGAGCTGATATCAGATCCATTAAATAATATGATCGCATCGGAAGGAGCATCACTGTCTTTTGCGCCTGGTGTTATGATTTTAACTTCAGGATCCCAAATCTCCGTCATCCCGGGAGTCATTCTATTGGGATCAACAGGTTGTGGTGTTGCAGGTGCTGTCCTTTGTTGTTCCTGAGCTGAACTGTAGGCATAAGTGAATAACATCAAGCTGATAATCAATAGTTTTTTCATAATTTTTTAAATTAATAAAGTTTGAAGTTTTATATATATGTAATAATCAAATAATTAAACCGAAAGATCGTGAATATTTGTAAGAACCTCTTTTTATTGAGACCATTTTAATATAATCGACTCATAAAAATATATAATTTTCCATTAGTGTTCACTAAAAATTAAATATAGTTCTTTGAAATCATTTGTACATCGAGGTTGTAGAGCTTTTTTGTTACGTGTCGATTTGAATTGATATACTACTTATGCTTTGATTAGATTAAAATTATAATCTATTACCGTTGGCTTCAGCCAACGGAATATCAGCCTCATATGAAAGGACTTTAGTCCTTCATTTGTTGGCTAAAGCCCTTACATGGAGAGTATCTTGATCCGTTGGCTAAAGCCAACGGTAAGTAAAATAAACCTACAAAATTCTTCAAATTTTGAGTATATCTCTTTTGGACAAAACACCTCTAAAAGAGCTACTTACAAATCACGATTACAAAGATGTCAAAGAACAAAATTGTATACAGTTGAAAATCAATTATATTAAGTGGACACTAATGATAATTTTCTTATTGTCAAATGAATTTTCAGTCAATAATATTGACTATTGCCTGTATTCGGAAAAAAAGAATAAATTGCCGGAAATAATTAAAAATGGAAATAAAACATTTTTCTTTTGGTACAAGTGAAAACAACAGATTTGTGAAAATAATCCGGATAGTATTCGGTGTTGTTTGCATTGCTGTTGCAATCTATTGGTTCTCCTTCAATATCAAGTCATTAAAAGCCGACGGGACACTCTGGATAACTATTATTTTCCTTACAGGATTTGGCTTTTACCAGATATGGTCGGGGCTGGGTCGTGCAACCAGATTTATTGAAATTACTCCTGACTACATCCGGCTTAAGAAAAATCCGATACTTCCACCCTTAAAGATGAGTTCAGGTGAAATTGAAAAAATAGAATTATTTCCACTGAATCTTATCTTCTTTTTAAAATCCAAAAAAAGGATACTGCTCCGTTTCGGTACTACCTATCATGAGATAAATGAAAAGATAAAGGATGAGATTCTCAGTTTTGCAGAATCAAATAACATCCCACTTGAGATAGTTGAGGAAAAAATATAAAAAGCATAAGAAAAGACAAAAGACAAAAGTAAAAAGACAAAAGGTTCAAGCCGCAAGCCTCAGAATAATAGGCAACAGGCTTCTGACTTCCGACTTCCGACAATACTATAAACTCATTATCTTTCCCAAAATATCCCTGTTTACAGAAATAACATTTTACTTTTTCAAAACGACATCTGCGAAATCCATAAACCAGCTCCAGTCTTTCAACAGCATGTTATGAACTCCATCTCTTATATGATAAGCGACTTCCCCACTCATTACCTGCTTATTAAGTGGAGGCATAGCTTCCGGGATAACAGAGTTTGTACCTGATAAATTGAACACAGGAACCGCATTATAAAGCGACAAATATGATCCGCGAGGATCGCCCCATAGATCATCGCTGGCACAGTCAACATAAAGAGCCCTTGGTGCAATTAAGGCTAAAAGCATATGCATATCGACAGGAAGTGCATCTTCATTATTACTGAACTTTTTATAGTTTGAACAGAACCAGTGAGGGAATGCAGTGTTTATCCTGCCAACGGTTTCTCCAAAGCGGCGTCTGGCTAAAGCAGCTCCCCCGGCACCCGATTCATTAGATACCACCATGGCAAAACGGGTGTCCTCCGCTCCTGCCCATAATGCAGTTTTACCGCCACGTGAATGACCAACGACAGCAATCTTATCGCCGGCTATGTCTTTATCAGTTACAAGATAATCCATACAACGGCTTGCACCCCAGGCCCATGCTCCTATGGTTCCCCATGCGTCATCCGGACGCGGGTTTTTGTCAAGAAGAGCGTGAATCCCATTCTTAAAATCGTCGAAATTATCAGGATCTACATCGGCATTACTAAAGACTGCCATACCATATCCTCTTGCAATAGCCTCTTCTACAGGCCAGAACTCACTCTTTACCTTTCTGGATGGATCAGTATTTGCGGGTCCGCGGTTGTCGATCAGGAGAAATGCCGGAACAGGTTTCTGTGTTTTGTTAGGTGTAAAAAGGGTGAGGTGGATAACAAGCGATTTACCGGTAGCGGTTATTGTGATATCTACCTGCTTAAGTGTTGCAGCTCCATCCATTGCTTTCTTATCAAGATTGACAACTTTGAAACTCTTCTCGTAAGGTGTTTCAGGCACCCTTCCGAAAACATTTTCACGGAATAGTTCCAGTATCTCCGGACGGCGCACCTTTGTCCATAGACTCGAATTATTCACCTTCCTGCCATCAATAGTAGTAAGAACATCAGGTAAAGTGTATGATGGAACTTTTTCTTCATAATAGTTAAACTCAGACCCCGATTTAGATAGTTTTTCAATAGTCTGGGTAGAAGCACGCCAACTGTTGTCTGATTGAGCTGCAGCATTATAAATCTGAAATATTAGTATTAAGACTATAATTGCGATTCCAGGTTTTCTGAGAAAATCTCTTCTATATACCATTTGATTTAATTGATAGCTTATTGTATTCTCAAATTCTCAAATTCTCAAATTCTTATACAAATCTATCAATAATTGTGATAGATGGAACTCTGGTTCTATTTCTCAGGTGGTACCATATCGAACTGATCTAATTTTTGGACACGTCTGCGAAACTGCTCTTCTGTACTAAATTTAGCGTTCAGAAAATTGGTCAAAATCTCCTCAGCGACACTTGGTCCAATGATTTGGGCCCCAATGCAGAGTACATTAACATTGTCGTGTTCTACACACTGATGAGCTGAATAAGTATCGTGACATAGAGCTGCTCTGATATCCTGAATCTTATTGCAGGCGATAGCTGCTCCAACACCGGTGCCGCAAACCATTATACCCCGCTCAGCACGACCGCTTTTAATTTCATCGGCTAAAAGCAATGCGATGTCAGGGAAGTCAACAGGATCAGGAGTAAATGATCCTACGTCTTTCACACTATAATTCCATGATTGTAATAGCTTAACCAATGGCCCTTTCAGTGGGAATCCAGCATGGTCGCTTCCGATAACAAGTTTCATAGGAACGATTAATTCACTTTCTTCAGTGACTTCTGCATTGACATTTGATGACTTTCTCCCAAATCCCAGAGAAGGTACAACAAGCATTGAAGCTGATAACAGGCCAGCCTTTCTAATAAATTCCCTTTTTCTCATAAATTTTTTTATTTATTTCTTTAACAAATTTGTTTTATACTTAAAACTTTTTTTTCGCAAGTTTAATGTTTATTCTTTTCGTGAAATTGATGCAAAGGCATCATAAAACTCCAATTTCATGCATGAGGTCTAAATACTTTTTCTTTTTAGCGACCTCAACCGGCAATTCTTTTCCATACTGTTTTTCAGCAGCTTTCAATTCCTCTGACATCCTTTTAATCTTGCTTTGAAATGCCCGATATAAACCCTGTGCAGTAGCTTTATTGGTCATGTGAGAATTTGTATATGGAGTATTCTTCATACCTATCTCAAGCTGATCTACCCATTCTTTTGGAATCGTCGTAGTACCCGTCAATGCACCTGCCATACCTCCTGCACTGGCTGCAGTACAATCAGTATCACGACCACGGTTGTTTGCAACCATCACTGCCTGTTCTACATTACCTTTTGTAAGTTTAAAAATAGCAAACGAACAGGTTACATTCTCATAAATAGAAGAACCGATATATTTTGTCATCCTTTTATTAGCATAATAAGGACTTGCCGGGTCTCCATACATTGCATTCAATTCCTCTCTGAATTTTCTGTCCATAGGATCGGTGTATTTGTCGGCAATAGCCAATCCATGTTCTATTTCAGTCCTCATTTCAGGTGTAGCGTATTTTAAAGCACCCTCAATTACTGAGTTTACTGTTGCACCAGGTAACATAGCTAAAGTTAAAGCAGCATTATAAACTCCGCCCCATGCAAAAGCATCATCATTCTTGTTCTCATAATAAAGTCTTCCGATCTCTTTTGTATCTTCAATTGCACCTTCCGGGTCGCCGGCATTAATAGCGGGGATTGGATGAAAGACACGTGCTGTCAGATGAATATGATCGCCTAAATCACCTGGCATGCCATATTTGGTTTTTGGCAATTCTGCAGCTGGGATTCCCCATTTTGTATATGCCATTAGTGTTTTATCATAGGGTTGAGTCATGTAATACATATCTTCCATCTCAAAATCCCTTACCCATACTTTCATCAGGTCCTCGGCTGTAATTCTGTCCTGCTTTTCAATTATTGCAGTACTTATACATTTCTGACGTTCGATGCCATCTTCTGTTCCCCCTGCAGGATGAGACCAAAAAACATCATAATGATTGCATGGAAGAAATTCATTAAACACACCATATAATTTTTCCATATCTTCCATCCGACCAACGCCTTCAACAACTGCACCCAAAGAAGATCCACCTCTTGAACCAAGTATTATTCCATAAATCTTGTCATAAACAGAACTTCTTGCCACATCTCCGTCATCATTTGTTATTGTGTAATAGTGTTTTTCATTGAGTCCGATATTTGCGTTGGTAGTATTTACAATTTCAATAATTACTGACTCATCATCTTCAGCTATGTTATCATTAATTATAGTGAGTGGCAAAGTTTTCTTTGTACTTCCGGCTGGAATAGTCAGGGTTCCAGAAGAGAGTTTATAATCTGCCGAACTATTTTGTGCTAAAATTCCTGAAACAGTGTAATCAATCCTGACATCGTTGGAGGCAGCCTTAGATAAGGTCACTTCGACATTACCCTGAGAATACTCTGGTCCACTTGAACAAGGGAGCAGAAACTGAACATCAGGCAACTCGTCATCCTGAATAAACACTGTCTTACTGGCATTTCCCGGATCAATTGTATATGCCGAATCAGGAATCAATGTAATTATCACAGTCTCATCTCCTTCAAGTAAGAAATCGTCGATAGGTTTAATTATTAAGGATGTCTGCGGATTTCTCATTTGGATATTTTCACGAATTCTGAAATCATAACCATTTTTAGCGGTTCCGCTAATAGTATAATTTACAGTCAAATCAGGCGAAGGTGTACCAATCTGAAATAATTGTAATTCTGCTTCATCTGATCCTTCCTTTGCCTTTTCATCCCAAACCATTAATGATATTGTTGGTTTTTCAATAGTTTGTGAGGTGGTTCGTTTTCCAGTATCGCAAGAGGATGTGAAAAATCCAATAACCACTAATAATGAGCTAAAAAGTAAAGTGTTTTTCATATGTCTTATTGTTTTAGTTTTTTATAGCTTTTATTGCGACAAAACGGTTCTTTATATAAAAGACTATCTTATTCTAATTTATAAAATTACTAGTAAAAATGAAAGCCAGTCAAATAGGGTAATTTATTTGGATTTAATTGTCTGAATATTTTTGTTTGTCCATTTAATTTTTGCCCTTTCATTATGTCAGCATATCCGCCAACTCTTTTAAATGATTATTTTTTTCATCCTTATTCAAACCTGGTTTGACAGCTAATAGTATAAAGTTTCCTTTTATCAGAACAAATTTACTATTAATCCATTAACTAACTATCCAAATGTTATTTCACCTCGTACCTCGCCTTCCCTGTTACAGGAATTCCCTCATTTGTGATGCCTTCTACCGTAATATTTATTGTTGTAGGGTTGTCGGCATTAAAATAACTTATCGTGACATTCCTGGGTTTGTTAATTGTAATATTTGGTTCCCAGAATATTGTGGTACGAATGTCGGGTATAAAGGCTTGAGGTGTCGGAGTATTATACTTTGGTGAATAAAAAATCCGGGGTGCATCAAAACCAGTTACTCTTATGGCTGCAGAATTGGCAGACAGTTCAATCGGACCTCTTCTTATCCCGGTACGGGTAATTATGTTAATGACCCCGTTCGCACCTCTCGCTCCCTATAGAGGTGAACAGTAAGTTCGTTACCCATAATCGTAGGGAGTGTCTCTTCATTCGTATTCACCGTCAGAATCATTTTTTTATCAGGGGTTATAAGAATACGGATAGCTACACCTGTTGGAAAACTTTGAGGTAATGGTGCTTTTATTTCTGCACCATCCTTACTTTGCACAACAGTATAATAAGTATAACCTTGAACAGGTTTTATATTGAAGAATCCCATTCCAAGATGGGTGCTATTAAATATGGTGATCAGTTCTCCTGAAGGAGAGTACAGTTTCACTGCTACATCACATCCTTTTCCGAGAGCATTTACAGCTTTGAAAGCAACAGTTGAGGAGACATTATCAAATAATGAACCGCCTTCAGGGAAGAAACTAATATCAATCTTGTTTTCAATATTTTGTGTATTCCGATTCAATCCCTGACCGTCATCATAAGGATTTATAATTGTTATTTCTTTGAGGAAAAAGAAATGATCATCATAGTTTCGCATGTGATTGGTGTATGCCCTGATTCTGTATTGTCCGGAAGGGATAGAATCGTTCAGATGGAAATCGCCGTTTCCGACTCCCCCATTCATCCTTAATGTGTGACTCAGAATTATTTTCGAGTCAGGAGCTATCAGTTCTACGTGAAGGTTATTTGTATTGTCGGAAAGTTTGTTTGTTGAAGGGTCGATTATATACGCTTTAAACCAGATATCGTCACCGGAGTTGTAATTCACCCGATCGATATGCAGGTAAACTTTCTCTGCAACTTGTTTTGGTTTCGGTTCGCTATTGTAAAAAGTGTTACTATTGGCTGATAATAGAAGAACAGTCAAAGTAATCAGGTTCATAGTTAATTGATATTAGATAGGGTCTCTTTTCACCCTATGACCATTGAGATAATATAATACCCTATTATTATTGTGATAAATATTTTCTTATCTTACTTCAATATTTAATTTGAATTATTTATAAATCTAGTTAAAATGTTCTATTTCTTTGTGTTACTTTGTGATGGGTTTCACAAAGGTTCACTAAGGTTTATGAATAGATCAGGCTAAATAAAACTTAATCAGAAAGGAATAAACTTATGAAAGATCAGACCAGAACAATCGGACAATTATCCAGACGTAAATTTTTAGGGACTGCAGCTTCAGCTGCTGCTGCCATTTCGATTCTTCCGTTAAGCACCTCATGTACAAGTACACCTTCGGTTGCAGCGGCAGGTTCAAAACTCAATTCCAAATTTGCCGGGGTACAGATAGGTGCCATTACCTACAGCTTTCGGGATATGGGAAGTAATGTGGAGACAACCCTTAAGGCCTGTGTTGATTCAGGATGCAGCTCGGTTGAATTGATGAGCACCGGTATTGAAGAGTATTTAGGTGCTCCGGCAGCACCTCCCAGACCTCAGAGACCTCCTCAACCACAAGGTCCTCCACCAGCAGGAGCAGGAGCACCTGCAGCTAGACCTGCGGGTGGTTTTCAACGAGCTCCTTTGACCCCCGAACAGCAAGCTGCACAGGAGAAGTACACCTTAGATATGAAAGCCTGGCGTTTATCAGTACCTATGACTAAGTTTGAAGAACTGCGCAAAAAATTTAATGATGCAGGTGTGGGTATCCACATCGTTAAATTTTCACCGTCACGTTGGTCAGATGAGGAGATTGACTACGCATTTAAAGCTACTAAAGCCCTGGGTGCTAAAGGAATTACTGAAGAAATCGGAGAAGAAGCAGTTAAGAAAATGGGACCGATCGCGGAAAAAAATGGGATGTTTGCTATTTTTCATCAGCACATGCAGTTTGCAACGGAAGGCTTCAGTTATGACCCGTTTCTGGCCGTATCTCCGGCTGTCATGATGAACTTTGATGCCGGACACTTTTTTGGTTCAACCGGCATTCATCCTAATACAATTATTGAGAAGTACCACGATCGTATCTTTAGTATCCATCTAAAAGATAAAACAGGACCAAATACCACTCCTCCAAACATGAACCAGGTTTGGGGTCAGGGCGAAATGCCAATTGCAGATGTCCTTAATTTGCTTAAAGAAAAGAAGTGGCCGATCTATGTTGATATTGAACTTGAATATCCGGTTGCAGAATGGTCAACTTCAGTGAAAGAGGTCAAAACTTGTGTTAATTATGCAAGACAGATCCTTATTTAAATCAAAATCATATTAAAATGAAAAAGAACAACCGGATATCTGATAAAGAAAGTAAAGAACTTTCAAGACGGAATTTTATTGGAAAAGTGGGTGCGGCAACAGCCGGATTTATGATTGTACCCCGCAATGTTCTGGGAGGTAAAGGCTATAAAGCTCCCAGTGATATGATAAATGTTGCAGGGATAGGTATTGGAGCCAGAGGAGCGCAGGATATACAGGGAATAGCTGATCCGGATGTGGCTATAGAAAGACCGCAAAGAAGCAGTACCGGACAGCCATATACACCTGAACAACTTGCTGCACAGGCAGCCAGGGCTGCTCAACGGCCAGGGGGTGGGCCCGGAGGACAACAACGACCGCCTCAGGCTGCCAGGGAACCAAGAAAACTTGCTAATATATATGCTTTATGCGATGTAGATACAGCTTTTGCAGCACATGTTTTTAAAGGCTATCCAAAGGCAAAGGTTTATACTGACTGGCGCGAGATGATGGAAAAGGAAAAATCAATTGATGCTGTAGTGATTGGCACACCTGACCATAATCATGCACCTATTGCTGCAGCTTTCATGAGACAGAAAAAACATGTTTACGTTGAAAAACCTTTATGCAAAACAATCACAGAGTGTCGCAAACTTGCTGAACTTGCAAAGCAATATGATGTTGTAACCCAGATGGGAAACCAGGGTCATGCAACTGAAGGCACCAGACAAACAGTTGAGTGGGTACAATCCGGTTTAATAGGTTTTGTAAGAGAAGTCCATTTGTCAACAAACCGCCCAAGCTGGCCACAGGGAAATATTCCCCGCCCATCTGCTGTGCCAGTGCCAAAAACCTTGAACTATGATATATGGCTGGGCCCTGCACCCAACAAACCATATAACCCGGAGCTCCTGCACTTTAACTGGCGGGGATTATGGGATTATGGCACAGGTGCCATGGGTGATATGGGTGCTCACATATTTGACGCTCCTATATGGGCTCTTAATCTTGGTATACCTACCAGGATACAAGCGACTTCCTCACCATATAGTACTGATTATCTACCGCAGGCTGAATGGGTTACATATGAATTTCCCTCCCGTGGTTACTTACCTCCTGTGAAAGTCACCTGGTGCGACGGTGGACTCAGACCACCTCGTCCTGCTGAACTGGAGCCAGGTCGTGCAGTAAGGGATGCCACCTATTATGGTGACAAGGGTATCATGATGCATGCAAGTCATGGAGCTGTTCCCGAGCTTGTTCCGGCTGATAACGATTTCAAAGGAGTCGACCCATGGCTTCCCAGAACAGGTGATATCTATGAAGATTGGATTGGTGCAATTCTTGCTGGTAAAAAATCGTGCAATGACTTTTCTTTTTCAACAAAAGTAACAGAGATCATGTTGCTGACAAACATTGCTTTACTCACAAAAGGATCGAATGTCACACTGGAGTATGATGCAGCAAATATGAAGATAACCAATCTTCCTGAAGCAAATCAATATTTCCATTATGAGTATCGCAAAGGCTGGACTTTGTAATTGAATTCAATCGAGACTGATTATTGCTTTTGTAACCGGAGGAATGGTAAAGGATGTTCCTGTGCACAAAGGGGCAAGCAGATTGCGACAAGAAATAACGTTAGAAAAAGATTTTTTGAAGTCATGGTTTATTATTTTATAGTTAATCAGTTGGAAGTCTGAAGTCCGAAGTCTGAAGTCCGAAGTCTGAAGTCCGAAGTCAGTATTCAGTAGACAAAGATTACAGTCATGAACTGACTTCCGACTTCCGGCTTCCGGCTTCCGACTTTTATACCGTTAACACTGATTACATTGTATAAGTCCCTGGATTAATTATCCCCATTTTTATTATTTGACATATTATATGTGAAATTCAAAGATAATCAGATATTAAAAATTGCAAAGGACTGTCTTCCAGGTTTGCAATGTAATCTTTTGGCTTCGCAATTGAATCTGTCACCTTAATAATTGAATCTGGCGGCTTAATAATTGAATCTGTCGGCTTAATAATTGAATTTGTCACCTTAACAATTGAATTTGTCACCTTAACAATTGAATCTGTCACCTTAACAATTGAATCTGTCACCTTAACAATTGAATCTGTCACCTTAACA
>JAUYBT010000193.1 GCA_030692905.1 Bacteroidales bacterium | reverse complement strand
TGAAGCTGCCAGTACAGCTCCTTTGGCATGCATTGCCTCATTGGAACGAAGGGCGGGTTTGAAGAATTTCCAGAATTCCCAGAGTATAACGGGAAAGGCAAGGATTAAACCGGCAACCATCGCTACAGCTATATGAGTCGTTAGCTGACCCGACATTTTTATATTAATCAGATTTAAGGGCTTTGTGTTAATACATAATACTGTGAATTTCTGAGCGTTAAAAGTGGTATTAAGAAATTCCCCAAACTGACAAAGAATACGGTTAGTAAAGAAAGCAGGGCTTTTGGGAGCAAGAATAATCTTATCGAAAATAAAGCTTTTAAAAATGAACGCTATTATCATAAAGAATAAGATAGCTAATACTGAGCGGATGATGTGCCACCTTAATTCCTCGAGATGTTCAAGAAATGACATCTCTTTTTCCCCCTTCTTCCCTTTTTTCCAAAACATTACCATGGACACCTATATAAATCGGTTTAAAATCAGCCTGTAAAGATGATAAATCTTCTTTTGCAAAACAATATTAATCTTTTTGCTGTTAAGAAATTCAGGATATCAAGCAATATTGCCTGGTATGGGATTACTAAATATCTTGAAAATCAATTTATTAACCTGATAATCAAGAGGGAAAACAGATATGATTAATCCCCTTTTTGGTATGGGGAAAATGAAGAAAATCAGTGAGGTTTGATTATTTACCAGAGAATCATTTTTGTTAATAATAAAATAATACTATTATATCATAAGGAAATTTATTAACTTTATATAGACTGTAAAATCAAATTTTTTTACAGATATTCAGTTTTACCATTTGGGGAAGAATATGTTAAATGATTCGACAATACATGATTACTTAAAAAAGTATTTTGGTTTTGATACTTTTAAAGGCAATCAGGAGCCAATTATAATGAATGTTCTGTCTGGCAGAGATACTTTTGTGCTAATGCCGACCGGAGGAGGAAAGTCGCTTTGTTACCAGCTGCCAGCTGTTATGAAAAAGGGAACTGCTATAGTAATATCGCCCCTTATTGCCCTGATGAAAAACCAGGTTGATGCAATGAGGAACTTCAGCACCGACGATGATGTTGCACACTTCCTTAATTCATCACTTACAAAGACAGAGATAACAAGAGTAAAAAAAGATGTAATGTCTGGTAAGGCAAAACTTCTTTATGTCGCTCCCGAATCATTAACAAAAGAGGAGAATATTGAGTTTCTTAAAAATATTAAGATATCATTTTATGCTATCGATGAAGCTCATTGTATATCAGAGTGGGGGCACGACTTCAGGCCTGAATATAGACGCATCAGACCAATAATCGATACAATTGGACGGTCGCCAATTATAGCACTTACAGCAACAGCCACGCCGAAAGTTCAGCACGATATTCAGAAAAACCTGGGTATCCTGGATGCGGAAGATTTTAAATCGTCATTTAACAGGCCAAATCTCTACTATGAAGTAAAGTCCAAACAGGATGTCACAAAGGAGATAATTAAGTACATTAAAAATAATTCCGGGAAATCAGGGATAATTTACTGTCTGAGCCGTAAGAAAGTTGAGGAGTTGGCCGAAGTACTTAAGGTTAATGGGATCAAAGCGCTTCCATACCATGCCGGCATGGATTCCCCTACACGCACATTGAATCAGGACAAGTTTCTGATGGAGGAGGCCGATATCATTGTTGCAACTATAGCTTTTGGGATGGGAATTGATAAACCTGATGTGAGGTTTGTGATCCATTTTGATATACCGAAAAGCCTTGAAGGGTACTATCAGGAGACAGGACGAGCCGGTCGCGACGGCGGTGAGGGGAATTGTATAGCATATTATAGTTATAACGATATCCAGAAACTCGAGAAATTCATGCAGGGGAAACCTATTGCTGAACAGGAGATTGGGAAACAACTACTTCTTGAGACCGTTTCTTATGCTGAATCCTCCGTATGCCGGAGGAAACTGTTACTCCACTATTTTGGTGAAGAATATCATAGGGAAAACTGTGAGGCTTGTGATAACTGCCTCCATCCCAAATCACAATTCGAAGGTAATGAGGCTGTTGTTAACGTTTTAGAGACTATTCTCGCTGTAAAGGAAAAATTTAAAGCTGATCATGTTTCAAATATCCTTTCAGGAAAAATTACCGCAGCAATTAAATCGTATAAGCACCATAAACTCGAATTTTTCGGTATAGGAGAAGATAAGGATGAAAAGTTCTGGAATATGGTTATCAGGCAGGCTCTCATCGCTAAGTTTCTTACGAAAGATATTGAGAACTATGGCCTTCTAAAACTGACAACTAAGGGCATGGAGTTTCTCGAAAAACCCACATCCTTCATGCTTGCCGAAGATCACGACTATGCCGATACTACTGATGAAGAAAATGCCTTTGGGGCAAGAACAGCGGCAGTTGATGAGGAGCTGTTCAGCATCCTGAAGGATTTACGGAAAAAACTGTCGAAACAGAAAGATGTCCCCCCGTTTGTTATTTTTCAGGATCCTTCCCTCGAGGATATGGCTATCCAATACCCTGTAACCATTGACGAACTTCAGAATATTACCGGGGTGGGAGCAGGCAAAGCACAGCGATATGGTGAAGAATTTATAGAGATCATCAAAAAGTATGTCGAGGAGAAAGAGATAATACGGCCCCTCGATATGGTTGTAAAATCGGTCGTCAATAAATCAGGAATAAAAGTATATATCATCCAGAGTATTGATATGAAAAGACCTCTCGAAGATATTGCTGAAGCAAAAGGGCTTGAGATGGGAGAACTGATATCGGAGGTCGAAGCAATCGTTAATTCCGGAACCAGGATCAACCTCGATTATTATATCAACAATACGATTGATGATGAACGGCAGCATGATATGTATTTATATTTCAGGGAAGAAGCTGAATCTGACTCGCTCACAGAGGCAATTAAGGAGCTTGGAAATGAGTTCGAAGAGGAGGAGATCAGGTTAATGAGGATCAAGTTTCTTTCGGAAATGGGAAACTAATATTCCGGCTTTTTAATCGATATCAGAGAATAGTTATCATATTGTCTGTATGTCTGATTGTCTTGTTGTCTTGCAGTCATGTGGTCTTTTTACTTTTGTCTTTTTACTTACTTATATTCATCCCAACTCTTAATTTCGAGGTCGTCTATACTCATCCGACAGAAAGCCAGTATAAACGCACTTGCCAGTCGTGAATTGGTAATGAGAGGAACATTATAATCCACGGCGCTTCTTCTTATAGTATAGTCATTATTAAGTTCTTTATCGCTGAGGTCTTTAGGAATGTTCACAACAAGATCCACCTCGCGCGATTTAATAAGATCGATTGTGTTTGGTGATTTATTTTCATCGGGCCAGTATGCCACATGAGCCTCGACTCCGGCATTTTCCAGAAACTGCTGGGTGCCTCTGGTTGCATAAAGCTTATGTCCTTTTTCACGCAGGGCTCTGGCACTGTTGAGAAGTTCAACTTTTGAACGAGCCGGACCGGTTGAAAGCAGAATACTCTTTTTAGGCACCCTGTAGCCAACAGAAAACATAGCTTTGAGTATTGCTTCATAAAAACCTTCTCCAATGCATCCGACTTCCCCTGTGGACGACATGTCAACTCCGAGGACAGGGTCGGCCTTGGCAAGTCGCGAAAAACTGAACTGAGGTGCTTTAACTCCCACATAATCGAGTTCAAATACCGTTTTACCCGGTTTTTCAACCGGAACGCCAAGCATCACTTTCGTAGCAAGTTCAATAAGATTGACTTTAAGGACTTTCGAAACAAAAGGCATGCTTCGGCTTGCACGCAGGTTACATTCGATAACCTTTATATCATTATCTTTTGCAAGGAATTGAATGTTAAAAGGGCCTGAAATATTCAACTCTTTTGCTATATGGCGCGAAATGCGTTTAATCCTCCTGGCTGTTTCAAAATATATTTTCTGGGCAGGGAAGACCATTGTTGCATCTCCTGAGTGAACGCCAGCAAACTCCACATGCTCACTGATGGCGTAAGCAATCATCTCCCCTTCACGGGCCACTGCATCAATCTCGATCTCCTTGGCATTTTCAATAAATTCAGAAACAACAACCGGATATTGTTTTGAAACCTGTGCTGCAAGGTGAAGGTAATGTGATAGTTCGTTTTTGTTTGAGACCACATTCATCGCAGCCCCCGATAAAACATAAGAGGGCCTGATAAGAACAGGGAACCCGATGCGGTCGACAAATTCAAAAATATCATCAATTGAAGAGAGCTCCTTCCATCGTGGCTGGTCAACAGAAAGATTATCAAGCATTTCAGAAAACTTATGCCTGTTTTCTGCCCTGTCGATTGAAACCGGAGAGGTGCCAAGAACCGGTACCTTCTCTTTATAAAGCCTCATTGCCAGGTTATTGGGGATCTGACCACCAACCGATATGATAACCCCACCAGGGTCTTCCAGGTCAATTATATCCATAACCCTTTCGAATGTCAGTTCATCGAAATAAAGCCTGTCGCATATATCATAATCTGTACTTACAGTTTCGGGATTGTAATTAATCATTATTGATCTGAATCCCTCTTTTTTTACGGTATCAATGGCATTAACAGAACACCAGTCGAATTCGACACTGGAGCCAATCCTGTATGCACCTGAACCCAGAACTATAACCGATTTTTTGTCGGTTTCACATATAATATCGTGCTCTGAACCGCTGTAAGTCAGATACAGATAATTTGTTATTGCCGGATATTCAGCGGCAAGAGTATCAATTTGTTTAATATAGGGAACAATACCTAACGATTTCCGGTAATTTCGCACCTTCATCAGGTCGTCATTAATCTGGGCCGGACCGGATTTAAGTACATGCCGGGCAATCTGGAAATCGCTGAATCCGTTTATCTTGGAGTGGGAAAGCAGATCTGCCGGGATAGATTCCAGGGTTTGGTAATTGCAAAGTTCATCTTTAATGCTGATTATATTTTTCAGTTTGAAGAGGAACCATTTATCAATTTTTGTCAGTTCATAAATCCTTTCAACCGGCATTCCGATTTCAAGGGCTTCCGCAATTGAAAAGATCCGCATATCTGTCGGTTCGGCAAGTTCCCTCTCAATATCCTCAAAGCCCAGGTTACTGTTGCCGGTGAAGCCGTGCATTCCCTGGCCGATCATTCTTAATCCTTTCTGAATAACCTCTTCAAAGGTTCTTCCGATAGCCATAACCTCGCCGACACTTTTCATGCTGCTGCCAATGAGGTGCGAAACTCCTTCGAATTTATTCAGGTCCCACCGCGGGATCTTGCATACTATATAATCAAGCGCCGGCTCAAAGCAGGCAGTTGTGTTTTTGGTAACAGAGTTTTTCAGTTCATGAAGTCCATATCCCATTCCAAGTTTTGCGGCAATAAATGCGAGCGGATAACCTGTCGCTTTTGAGGCAAGTGCACTTGACCGCGATAAACGGGCATTCACTTCGATGACCCGGTAGTCTTCAGAATCAGGGGCAAGAGCATATTGAACATTGCATTCACCAACTATTCCGATATGCCTGATTATCCTGATGGAAAGTTCTCTCAGCTTATGGTATTCACTGTTTGTCAGTGTCTGGGATGGAGCAACCACAATACTTTCACCGGTATGTATTCCAAGCGGATCAAAATTCTCCATGTTACATACAGTGATGCAATTGTCATATTTATCCCTTACAACCTCATATTCAACCTCTTTCCATCCCTTTAGCGATTCTTCAACAAGGATCTGGCTTGTATAGGAAAATGCTTTTGATGCAAGTGTTCTCAGTTCATCAGCATTTGATGCAAAACCACTTCCCTGACCGCCCAGGGTATATGCTGCCCTGATGATAATGGGGAATCCGAGTTTGCGTGCGGCTTCAATTGCTTCATCAACTCCCGTTACGGCAATACTGCTTGGTGTTTTAACATCTATCTCACCAAGCTTTTTTACGAAAAGCTCACGATCCTCGGTATCCATTATTGCAGAAACAGGAGTACCAAGTACTTTCACATTATATTTTTCAAATACCCCCGATTTATAAAGTTCGGTTCCACAGTTTAGTGCTGTCTGCCCGCCAAAGGATAAGAGAATTCCATCAGGCTTTTCTTTTACAATCACCTTTTCGACAAAATATGGAGTAACCGGGAGAAAGTAGATCTTATCAGCCAGCTCTTCGGAGGTTTGAACCGTTGCAATATTCGGATTAATTAAAACTGTATGAACGTCTTCCTCTTTTAATGCTTTAAGAGCCTGGGAGCCGGAGTAATCAAATTCGCCTGCTTCGCCGATTTTCAGCGCTCCTGATCCCAGGATAATTACCTTTTGTACTACTTCTTTCATTGTCCGGATTTGAGGTTCAAAAATAACACAATTTTTTTAATCAGGATTTGAAATTGTGAAAAAATGAATATATTTGCAAAACAAATGTATAAATATGCAAAAAACAAAAAGACTTCTTGCAATAGAGAAAATTATTGAAGAAGCACATATATCAACACAGGACGAGTTACTTAAAAGATTGAAAGGGAAAGGGATAAGCTGTACACAGGCTACACTATCCCGTAATTTAAGGCAGCTTGGGGTTGCGAGGATACCCAACAGTACCGGAGGATATAAGTATTTTTTGTCAGAAAATATCAGGAGTACGGCTAATTCGCCGGTGAAATTGAATATTGTTCCGGTAATTCAGGATATAGTTGAAGCAAAAGGACTTATGGTAATTAAGACTATTCCCGGAAATGCAAGTAACACTGCCTTTTTTATCGACGGTGCCGGGAGATATGAAATAGCCGGTACCATTGCCGGTGATGATACAATCCTTCTTATCCCCAGAGATGGAATAACCCTCCAGCAGGTACATACCTGTCTCGAAATTATTCTTCCCGGTATACATGATCAGATTAAGAAGAAATGATTTTTGCGGTTATATATACAATAATAGGTACATTTTAAAAGCTTAATAATTCAATACTAACATCAAATAATAAAAAATAATGAAAGAAAAAGTTGTTCTCGCGTACAGTGGTGGTTTGGATACTTCGGTAATACTTAAATGGTTAATTGAAAAGAATTATGAAGTTATTGCTTTTGTGGCCGATGTAGGGCAGTCCGATAATTTTGAAGAGTGCAGGAAAAAGGCATTGTTACTCGGGGCATCCAAAGTAATTATAGCTGACCTGAAAAGGGAATTTGTTGATAAATATGTTCTTAAAGCTATAATGGCAAACGCCATCTATGAGGACAGGTACCTGCTCGGCACGGCGCTTGCCAGGCCTCTTATTGCAAAAAAGCAGATTGAGGTTGCAAAAGAAGAGGGCGCCAATGCGGTAGCACATGGTGCAACAGGAAAGGGCAACGACCAGGTAAGATTTGAACTCTGTTACTATGCCCTGATGCCCGGTGTTAAAGTTATTTCACCCTGGAAAGACAAAGAGTTCCTTGCGACATTTAAAGGAAGGACTGATCTTCTTAAATATGCTTCTGAGAAAAAGATTCCTGTCAAGGCAAGTATCGATAAGCCTTACAGTGAAGATGATAACCTGATGCATATCAGTCATGAGGCCGGAATTCTGGAAGATCCTATGTACACACTACATAAGAGCATGCTGGAAAAGATGGTGATGCCACAGGATGCACCCGACAAGGATACACGAATAGTTATTCATTTCAAAAACGGGATCCCTGTCAAGCTTGTCAACAAGGAAGATGGAACCATAAAAGAGGACTCTTATGAAATGTATGTATATCTGAATGAGATTGCAGGTAAAAACGGAATAGGTCTCCTCGATATGGTAGAGAACAGGTTCGTCGGGATAAAATCGAGAGGTGTGTATGAGACTCCTGCTGCCACAGTTTTGCATATTGCCCACAAAGATATTGAGGGAATAGCAATGGACAGGGAGGTAATGAGACTAGTAAACATGCTCACTCCGAAATTTGCGGAAATTATTTATAACGGTTTCTGGTTCAGTCCTGAAATGGATTTTCTGATGGCTGCTATTGAAAAGAGCCAGGAGCTTATTGATGGCAGCGTACATCTGTGCCTTTACAAAGGGAATGTAATTATTGAAGGTCGTGAATCGCCTTCCTCGCTGTATAATAAGAAACTATCGAGCATGGATATTGAGGGTGGCTTTGATCAGACTGACAGCAAGGGCTTTATAAGGATAAATGCAATAAGGCTGATGGCTCACCGGGCTATAGTTGAAGCAAGTCAGAAAAAATATTGATAACAAATACTTAATTAATTTATAAAAGTTAATATGAAACTCTGGGAAAAAGGGATAAATCCCGAGCCTGCAATCATCGAATTCACGGCAGGTAAAGACAGAAAAACCGATTTAGCCCTCACAAAATGGGATATAATTGGTTCAATGGCTCATGTAATAATGCTTGATGATGTAGGATTAATTTCAGAAGAAGAGAAAAATGACTTGTTAAAAGCTCTTCATTCTCTTTTTGTGTGGGACGAGGAAGGGAGCCTGGTAATTGAAAAAGATGTGGAGGACATCCACTCTCAGATTGAAAAGGAGATGTCCTCAATCCTTGGAACAACCGGTAAGAAAATTCATACCGGACGGTCACGAAATGATCAGGTACTGGTAGATATACGTCTCTATACAAGGGAAGAGATCGATAAGCTCTCTGTTCTGATCCGCAGGCTTTTTACCAGGCTGCAGTCATTGAGCGAGCAGTATAAAGAGATTCTGTTACCGGGCTATACCCATATGCAGCCGGCTATGGTTTCGTCATTTGGCTTATGGTTTGGAGCGTATGCCGAATGTCTGGCCGATGATGTCCTGCTGCTTTCCGGGGCAAGAGCCCTCAATAATCAGAATCCTCTGGGAACTGCGGCAGGATATGGAACTACCTTGCCTATAAACAGGAAACTGACATCAGATCTTCTCGAATTTGATGATCTTCTCTACAACTCAGCCTATGCAAGCCTGAGCAGGGGAAAGATTGAGATGGCCATTGCATCCGCACTGGCTTCTGTTGCTCAGACCCTTTCACGTTTCTCAATGGATATCTGTCTTTATATGAGTTCCGAATTCAGGTTCATCGATTTTCCTGATGAATATGTTACCGGTTCAAGTATAATGCCCCAGAAAAGAAATCCGGACGTGTTCGAACTTATCAGGGCCCGTGCAAATGTAATTCAAACTCTGCCTAACCAGGTAGCAATCCTAACCAGTAACCTCCCTTCAGGATACAACAGAGATCTTCAGCTGCTTAAACAGCTGATATTTGATGCGTTCGGAGAATTGAGGGAGTCTATTGAGATAATGCTTTTAATGCTCAATAATATAAAGATCAAGAAGAATATAACGGAGAATCCTTTGTACAATACTATATTCAGTACAGAGGAGGTGAACCGGCTGGTGAAGCAGGGCATCCCGTTCAGAGATGCATATAAAGCAGTATCTGAAATGGTTAAAAATTCCTCATTCTCAAAGACTTCATTATCTGATTATGTTCATGAAGGCAGTATCGGGAATCTGTGTAACAAAGAGATCGCTGAAATTTTCGAAAACAGGATGAAGTGGTTTAAAAATACAACGGCTGCTGAACTGGCAGATAAGATGATGCATCATGTAACCCGGTAGTGACACGCCATGGCGTGTCACTACTTCTTCGATTTCTCTATATTTTCTATAAAAACATCGAACAGGTAGTCAGTATCAGTCGGTCCGCCGGACGCTTCGGGGTGAAATTGAGTTGAGAAAAACGGCAAGGTTTTATGTTTCATTCCCTCATTTGTCTGGTCGTTGATATTTATGAACAGAGGTTCCCAATCTTTCCCTAAAGTTTTGTTATCGACTGCAAATCCGTGATTTTGTGATGTAATGTACGCTTTATCGGTGCCTACCTGAAGAACCGGCTGATTGTGGCTTCTGTGGCCATATTTCAGTTTATAGGTATCTGCTCCGGAGGCAAGCGCCATCAACTGGTTTCCCAGGCATATCCCGAATACCGGTTTTTCACCGGAAAATGCTTTTTTAATGTTTTCAACTGTGGTGACACACATTTTTGGATCACCCGGACCATTGGAAAGAAATAGTCCGTCAAATTCTTCTTTGTGAAAATCATAGTCCCATGGTACCCTTATAATTGTAGTATCCCTTTTAAGAAGGTTCCTGATTATGTTATACTTAACACCACAGTCAACGAGTAGTATCTTGTACTTTCCTGAGCCATAAACTTTCTTTTCATATGTGCTTACTTCAGCAACAAGATTTACTTTGTTCGGGTCATAAAAACCGGTTTCTGTTCCTTCGGGTTCAACCTTGCCAAGCATGGCTCCTTTCTCACGGATTCTTTTTGTCAAAGCTCTTGTATCTATACCGTAAATACCCGGCACATTATTTCTTTTCAGCCACTCATCGAGACTTTCTGTGGCATTCCAGTGGCTGTACTCAAAGGAATAATCAGACACAATGAGCCCTGAGATGTGAATAGAAGACGACTCATAAAAGCGATAGAGATCATTTTCCTCGCTTTTTCCTGGTGCTCCATAGTTTCCGACCAGAGGATAGGTGAGGCAAAGTATCTGTCCGCGATAGGATGGATCGGTTAAACTTTCGGGATATCCTGTCATGGCGGTATTAAAAACCACCTCTCCCGCAGCGGGGGTGGGCGATCCGAAGGACCGGCCATGATAGATCGTTCCGTCTTCAAGGGTTAACCTTACATGTACACTGTTTTTCATCTATTTAGATATTTCTTTTTATCTGAGGGAGGAAACAGCCTTTTCAATTTGTTCCATAGCATTTATGACTGTTTGGTGTGTAGTGGCCAGATTCATTCTCATAAATCCCTCTCCTCCGGGGCCAAAAGTTGAGCCCTCGTTCATTCCCACACCTGCTTTTTTTACAAAAAAATTCTGAAGCTCTTTTCCTGTCATACCAAATTTACGACAATCGAGCCATATCATATAGGTTGCTTCAGGCTGAACAGGAATAATTTCAGGAATCATCTTCCTGCAATAATCTTCAACAAATTCAATATTATGGTCAATATAATCAAGTAACGCATCTATCCATTTATGTCCATGTGAATATGCTGCTATTGAGGCGGTTGTACCAAAGATGTTGCCGGATCCGATATGCAGGTTTTCAACTATTCTGTTAAAAGATTTTCTTAAAACAGGATTTGAAATAATTACAGATGAAGTCGATAGACCTGCAAGGTTGAATGTTTTGCTTGGAGCGATACAGGTAATAGTATTTTCGGCAATTTTTTCGGATAGTTTTGCAAAGGGAGTATGATTGAATCCGGGCAGAACAAGGTCACAATGTATTTCGTCGGAGAGGATCAGAATATTATTTTTCAGGCAGATGTCTGCAAGTTTGTTTAATTCATCCGGGGTCCATACCCGTCCGATCGGATTGTGCGGATTGGATATTATTATCATTTTTGTTTTCCCGTCAATTCCCGCAATCAGTGAATCATAATCCATAACCCATTTTCCGTCAGACTCTGTCAGTCTGTTATAGATAAGCTTACGGCCGTGGGATTCGGCTGCGGAAAAGAAAGGAAAATAAACAGGGGGCTGAACAATTATATTATCACCAGGCTGAGTGAATGCCAGGGTGCAAAAGTTGAGTGCCGGAACGATGCCGGGACAAAAGCTTATCCACTCTTTTTCTACCCTCCAGTTATGTCTGCAAACAAGCCAGTCGATTATTGACAAATAGTATTCAGGAGGACGGAAAGAATAACCATAAATCTCATGGTTAAGACGTTCCTGAAGTGACTTTACAATAAAATCAGGGGTATTAAAATCCATATCAGCAACCCACATCGGGATAATATCTTTAACACCGAATGTCTTTTCCCTGAGATCATACTTTATACAGTTTGTCCCCTCTCTTTTAGCAGGTTCATCGAAATTCCACATCATCAAAAAGTGATATAAATTCAGGGGCTTAAAGATATATAAAAAATCAGATGTTAGCGTTATAATCTTAAGGTAACTAATTAGTACTTAAAGTGCACTAAAGTTCGGAGTGCCTAAAGTGGAAATTAAAAGAATGAAAAGTAACAAATTTCATCAGATTAAATCAAGAGCTTCTTTTTAATCGTGAAAAAATCGGTACGGGAGGGAATTAGTATTTATTTATAAAAATTTTAGGCATTTTAGGCACTCCAAACTCTAGGCACTCATTAGTTTCAATATTATTTATTACTTTTATGGGCAGTTTTTGAGTGATATTTTTAAATTTAAAATGATTTAAAATGAAAAAGATTATTGCAGGTGTTATACTTCCGATGCTGATAATAAGTTTTAGTTGTTTGACTTCATGCAAAGACAGGGCAACCAAAAAACAGCAAAAAAAGATTGAGCAGGAACAGGTGGATACAATTAAAAGTCAGATTGAAGCTAATGTTTATCCTTTGCCTACATCAGCAGAGATAATCAAGAAGCTTACCGACTTTGAAGTTGGATATATAATTGGTATAACAAATCCGGTTGAAAACGCAAAAAAATATTTCACCAGTACAACAAGGGCGATCAACCTTGGTGTTTATGGAGCCGATCTGAGTTATGTAACTCTCTACAATATGAATCAGGAAGTAATTAATTATCTGGATGCTATCAGATCACTTTCCAACGAACTCAATATGTCTAAAATATACAGTACAGAGTTATATGATAAAATAAAACAGAATTTTGATAACAAGGATGAACTGGTGAAAATACTGACAAGCGCATTTAATGATACTTATTCATATCTGAGTGAAAACGATCAGCAACCTTTAGCTCTGCTTGTTGTTGGAGGTGCATGGGTTGAAGGCATGTATCTGACAACACATGTTTCGTATGCAGCATACCAGGTTGCAGACATCACAAGAGTTCTGCTTGAGCAAAAGAAATCATTCGAGCTTTTCCTCGAAATAACACAGCCTTATGCCTCCGATCCAAGTGTCAGTGATTTCGTAAAATTACTTGATCCTGTTAAGAAAGCATATGAAGGAATTGGCACGAGTCTTACTGATCAGAATATTAAGGATATAACCAAGGTCATTGATGGTGTAAGAAACCAAATTGTACAATAGTTATTTCATGAATACCTGGCCGCAAAGCATTTAACTTTGCGGTCTTTTTTTTACTTGATGCCTTTATGAGGGAATCTGTATTACTTGCCTTAATTCACATTTTTGCCATCGTTTCGACCATTAATCCGGCTGGAATTTCATCGAGAGGCAAAAAAATTCTGCGCAGTTACCTCCGGAGATATCTTAACAGGGAGTTGGAGGAAGAGTATTATGCCCTGTTCGAAAATAATCTTGAGTTTTATTCCAATGAACTTAAAAGTGTTGACAAAGCTGAACTGTCAGATGACGATTCTCTTATATCATTTCAGATAACAAATATCTGCCGGCAAATCAAAAAAGGGTTGTTCCTCGAAGAGAGAATGATCGTTTTTCTTCAGCTTATCGAGTTTGCATTTGAAGATGGAATGATTTCCGAACAGGAGAAAACAATTATAGACATTGTTTCAAGGACATTTAATATTTCTAAAAAGGAATATGATGATGCCACTGCCTTCATGATAAGCAGAGCATATGATGATGTATCACCCGAATGTATTCTCATAATTGAAAGTGACAACCCTAAATTATCCGGAGCCGGTATTTATAAAAATTATGACAAGTGGCGGCATATCAGAATAAAAGGTTTTAAAGGCCATCTTGTTGTAATGCATATTGAAAGTACAGGAACTCTTCTGTTTACTTACGATGGACCTCAGGTTCTGTATTTCAAAGGAAGAGATATTATAGCGTGCAGATCTTATCTCCTTGACCGTGGTGTTAATATAAAGGGTCAGGGTATTGATCCGATCTACTATTCGAAAATTTACAAAAAATTTGTTTCAAGAAAATTTCCTGAAAAGATATTCTTTGAGGGACATAATATTGAATTCCTTTTCAAGAACTCTGATAACGGACTTCAGAAAATGAATTTCAGGGTTGAATCGGGCAACCTGATCGGTATTATGGGAGGCAGCGGCGTCGGGAAAACCACAATGCTTAATTTGCTCCATGGCAAGATTAAGCCTTCAGCCGGGAACCTGTACATAAATGGTTATGACATTAATTCCGATTCGGAAGAGTTGAAAGGCCTTATAGGATTTGTCCCTCAGGATGATATGCTTATAGAGGAACTTACAGTTTATCAGAATCTCTATTTTAATGCCAGGTTATGTTTTGGTGATTATGATGAAGGGCAGTTAAAAAACACCGTTGAAAAAGTCCTCCAGGATCTTGATCTCTATGAAATAAAAGATCTGCAGGTTGGAGATATAATGAATAAGAAGGTCAGCGGTGGTCAACGGAAACGGCTTAACATTGGTCTTGAACTTATGCGCGAGCCTGTGGTCTTATTTATTGATGAGCCAACATCCGGATTATCCTCTTTCGATTCAGAAAAGGTAATGATTTTACTGAGAAATCAGGCTTTAAGCGGGAAGCTGGTTTTTGCAATAATTCATCAACCCTCTTCAGATATTATCAAGATGTTCGACAGGTTATGGCTGCTCGATAAGGGTGGCTATATGATTTACGATGGCGATCCTGTTGAAGCCCTGGTTTATTTCAAAACTGAAACTTCCCAGGCAAATGCTGCCGAGAGTGAATGCCCGAACTGTGGAAATGTTGAAACGGATGACATCCTGCATATTATTGAGGTTAAGGTTATTGATAATTCAGGTTATCCCGGAAAAGAGAGGCAGATCAGCCCAAAGGAGTGGCACGAAAAATATATGAAAAAGATGATGCCTGTTCTTGGGGACAAGCCCTCAAAAACAGTTATTCCTCCCAGTAACTTCAGAGTTCCTGAAAAGGTAGATCAGATCAGAACATTCATTAAACGCAACCTTACACGAAAACTGGCCGACCGGCAATATATGACCATTAATCTTCTTGAGGCCCCACTGCTGGCATTCATACTCGGGTATATCTCAAAATTCAGCGAGAACGGAGTATACATCTTTGCAAATAATAAGAATTATCCGGTATTCCTCTTCATGGCAGTTATAGTTGCACTTTTTATCGGACTGACGGTGAGTGCCGAGGAGATTTTCAGAGACAGAAAAATTCTTGAAAGAGAGAAATTTCTGAATTTAAGCAGACTAAGCTATCTTCTTTCAAAGATCAATTTCCTGTTTGCCATATCCGCAATCCAATCATTGTCATTTATCCTGGTTGCTAACTTAATTCTCGAAGCAAGGGGTATGCTTTTCCAGCAATGGATAATTCTTTTCTCAACAGCTTGTTTCGGAAACCTTCTGGGGTTGAATATTTCTGCCGGTATGCGAACGGCTGTCAGTATATATATCCTTATTCCACTGATCCTTGTGCCCCAGCTTCTGCTTGGGGGTGCAATGATAAAATTTGATGACCTTCATAAATCAATCAGTAAGAAAATTTATGTACCGGTTGTTGGAGATATTATGGTAACCCGCTGGGCATATGAAGCATTAAGTGTAGAACAGTTCAAGAGCAATAAATTTGAAAAGCCCTTTTTTAAATTGGATATGGAAATAAGTCAGAATGACTGGTACGCTTCATTTCTTCTCCCTACTTTGAAAGTTAAAGTCGATGAGTGCCTGGCTGTAGGGAAAGTTCCTGATTACAGAGAATATTCTGAAAGCAACTTTAAAAAAATTAATTATCATATTAAAGATCTTTCACCTTTATCCGGTATTAAGCCCGGGAAATGGATCAGTAGTCTGAATTACAAAGGATTCAATGAATTTGTTGCTGGTGAAGCAAAGGTATATCTTGACAGTTTAAGGAGTTCATTCAGAATAAAAAGCCGGTCGATCTCATACACGCGTGATACATTATATAAACAGATTGCCAGCAGGATGGGAGAGGATGAGTTCATTAAGATGAGGGGAAAAGATTATAATGAAAGTCTTGCAAACATTCTTCTTAACAGGCTGGCTACCAGTAAAATATATGATGCTGAAGATAAGCTTGTTCAAAAAGCTGATCCGGTTTTCATGCGCCC
>JAUYBT010000185.1 GCA_030692905.1 Bacteroidales bacterium | reverse complement strand
GAAAATATGCGGTGTTTGCCCGGGTTGTCATCATATGGCATCGGGCAAGGCTGTAGATGTTGTATTCGGTGTCGAACCTCCACCCACTGCAAAGAAACTCAGGGAGCTTTTTTATATGGCACATTTTATCCATAGTCATATCGCCCATTTTTATGCTCTTGCAGCACCCGATTTCGTTGTTGGTCCAGATGCACCAGCGGCTAAAAGAAACATACTGGGAGTGATTGAAAAGGTCGGTAAGGAAATCGGGACGGAAGTCATTAAACAACGTCGTCTCGCCCAGGAAATCCAGGCTCTGCTTGGCGGACACCAGACTTTTGTGGTGATGAATATCCCCGGTGGTGTAAGAAGAGGGCTTTCCGAACAGGAACGAGACAATATTATTGATAAAGCAAAAGGTTTTGTGGAATTCGCAAAATTTACACTCAATATTTTTGACAATTTTGTCCTCGGTAATAAGGAATATGTCGATATCATTCTCAATGGGCCATATGCGCTTAAACTTCACTCAATGGGACTTGTTGATGTGAACAACAAGGTAAACTTCTATGATGGAAAGGTCAGGGTAGTCGATACAGAAGGAAAAGAGTTATGCAAATATTCACCATCCGAGTATCTCGATTATATAGCTGAACATGTTGAACCCTGGAGTTATCTTAAATTTCCGTTTCTTAAAAAGATTGGCTGGAAAGGATTTATCGACGGGCAGAATTCCGGTGTATACCATGCCACACCTTTATCCAGGTTAAATGCTGCCGATGGAATGGCGACTCCACTGGCACAAAAGGAATACGAACGCATGTACAGCACACTTGGAGGAAAACCTGTTCATGCAACACTTGCCATGCACTGGGCACGACTCGTGGAGCTATTATATTCTGCTGAACGATGCCTGGAGCTCGCGATGGATCCTGATATAACCGGCAAAGAATTACGTGCACCGCTTGGTCCAATCCCAGGTGAGGGAGTGGGTATAGTTGAAGCCATGAGAGGTACCCTCACACACCACTATTGGACCGATGACAAGGGAATTGTCACTAAAGTCAATATCATTGTCGGAACGACAAACAACCATGCTGCTATCAGCATGTCGATCAAAAAAGCCGCTGAGGGCCTGATCAAAAAAGGTGTTGAAGTAACCGATGGCGTTCTGAATATGATTGAGATGGCTTTCAGGGCATATGATCCCTGTTTTTCTTGTGCTACCCATTGTCTTCCCGGACAAATGTCAATGATTCTTGAAATTCGTGAAGCTAATGGAGAATTACTGCAGCGTTTGATAAGAAATTAATACCCTCGGACAGGTAAGTGATATATTAAATAATCAATACAGAAGGAATTATGCGAACCGGAGTCTTTTTCTGCCAAATGGAAGACAGCAGGAATCTTAATATTGATGCCATTGCAAAGTATTCGGCAAACCTTCCTGAAGTCGAGACGGTCCAAATTTTAGGGTTAAAACCTCATCCTGAGGTGAAAATTCTTTGCGAACAGATCAAATCAAACAACCTGGGAAGGATTGTTATCGCAGGGGATATGCCGGGTTATTTTAAACCTGTTTTTACTAAAGCAATGGCAATGACAGGAGGCAACACTGATGAAATACGCCTTGCCTCTTTCCAGCAACATGGGGCAAGAGGTGAAAATGCAATGGACCGTGCCAAAGCCATCGTAGCCTGTGCCACTATGGCTGTTCCTTTCTCACTCGTTGCTATACCAAGTGGAAATCCAGTCAATCATTCAACGCTTATTATCGGGGGTGGTATAGCTGGAATACAATCTGCCCTGGAGATAGCCAACGCCGGTAAACAAGTGTTCCTGGTTGAACAAACCGGAACTATAGGCGGTCATATGGCCATGTTTGACAAAACGTTTCCCACTTTGGATTGTGCTGCCTGTATTCTTACTCCTAAAATGGTTTCTGTGGGACAACATGAGATGATCCGCCTGTTAACAAAATCGAAAGTAGTGGCCGTTACCGGTAAACCAGGTTCTTACCGGGTGAAAATAAGGCAAAGTGCACGTTACGTTGACATCAATTCCTGTATTGCATGTAATGTTTGCACTGAAGTCTGCCCGGTAAAGGTAGAAAGTGAATTCGATGCAGGAATATCTTTACGGAAAGCAATTTATATCCCTTTTCCACAGGCTGTTCCCAATGCTTACCTGGTGGATGAGAAGAGTTGCACTTATATCCTTTCTGAAGGGGAAAAATGTGGCGTTTGTGTGAAAAAATGTCCCAAAGAATGTATTAATCTCAACGAAATTGATCAAACGATAGATATCGAAGTCGGAAATATTATTCTGGCAACAGGCTATGAACTTCTGGATGTAAGCAAAATAGAACAGTACGGATATGGGGTCTATCCTGATGTATTGACTTCTCTTGAATTTGAGCGTCTTACCAATGCATCAGGCACGACTGGTGGAAGGATCGTCACTAAAACCAGGCGTTTTAATAAAAAAACACGGGAGGAAGAATGGATCTATTCACCCGAGGGTATACCACCAAGGAGTGTTGCTCTTATTCATTGTGTAGGATCCAGGAACAAAAAATATAATCCTTACTGTTCCCGTGTCTGCTGTATGTATTCCCTGAAATTCGCCCACCTGATCAAAGAAAAAATCCCCAATGTTAATGTTTACGAATTTTATATAGATATGAGAGCTTTCGGCAAAGGTTATGAAGAGTTTGCAGAACGGATCAAACAGGAAGGGACATTTGTTGTCCGTGGACATTCGGCTTCCGTTGCAATGAATAACGGACAAATGATAGTGCGTGGAGAGGATATCTTCAATGACAGGTTAGTTAAGTTTAAGGTTGATATGGTTGTATTGGCAGTTGGCCTGATACCGGCATCAGGTACAGAGGAGCTTAGCAGGATGCTGGGAGTACAAAGAGATACCGACGGTTGGTTTTCAGAGCTGGATTACAATGGTAGCCCAACCGATACCGATAAAGGTGGTATTTATGTGGCAGGAATGTGTCAGGCTCCAAAAGACATACCCGATACGGTGGCACAGGCCGCGGCGGTGGCTGCAGGGGTTTTGGGCAGTCTGACAAGCGGGAAAGGAATAGGACACCTGAGCAGCCTTTCCCTCAGCGAAATTGAAGCAAGGGCTAAAAACATTCATACAATCTAAGGAGGTCATTATGGCAATCAGAGTAAATCCAAAGTTTATTGATGTTCTGGACCGTTTTGGTGCCGAAGATGTACAATTATGTTACCAATGCGGGGATTGTTCAACGATCTGTCCCCATGCAGATGACGTATACAAATTTCCACGGAAATCGATGCGCTTATTACAAATGGGGTTGTCCCAGAAAATCGAAACCACACTTGAACCGTGGCTGTGTTATTACTGTGGCCAATGTTCAGAGCAATGCCCAAGGGAAGCAGATCCGGGGGAAACAATGATGAGCTTGCGCCGATGGCTTATTTCCCGTTATGACTTTACAGGAATCGCCAGGCAGTTTTTTAAATCGAGGTTAATAGAAGTACTTGCGGTTCTTATTATCGCTTTACTTACAGGAATATTTTTATTGTATTATGGATTTTCCGGGGGAAGCATTCACATCTATGACGGAGAGGGAGCATTCTTATCCAGTACGTTTATTCACAAATTCAACCTCACAGTTGGAGCAATTCTGGCGGTTTTTCTTGTTATCAATGCAATCCGTATGTGGTATCTGGTAATGATTAAAGGGACACAATTCGCCGTACCCTGGTGGCTCTATTTAAAAGAATTATACCAGCTTCCATGGCATTTCTTCACCCAGAAACGTTATTCGGAATGTGAAAAAAAACGCGAACATCCTTTTTTTATGCCCTGGTTCATCCATCTTGGTCTTATGCTGGGATATGTTACCATGTTGGTGCTGGTGATGGTTTTTATAGAACAGTTACAGTCAGGGCCTGAAATTAAATGGTCGGTACATATTTTCGGATACCTTGCAACCATTGGACTGATTACCGGTACCATTTATTTTATCCGGAACCGTTTGAAGAAAAACTATGTACAATATAAAAAGTCCCATAGTACCGACTGGGTTTTTGTGATTCTATTGTTTATTATCGTTTTAACCGGGATCGCCCAGCATGTTTTTCATCGCACAGGACTTTTTGAATGGGCAAATATCACCTACGTAATCCATTTAATGTGTGTCGTACCCTGGTTGCTCAGGGTGCCTTTCAGCAAATGGGCACATCTCATTTATCGTCCCCTGGCTATGTATCTTGCAGCTATCCGCAGAGCGGCTTTAGCCCTGCAGGAAGTAGTTTTAGATTCTTATCCGGTCTTTATAAAGTAACAAAAGGAGCCCATGAAAAATTGCAGAATCGGCGTGTACATTTGCATGTGTGGAACAAATATCGCCAAAATAGTTGATGTTGAAGCTGTTGCTAATTTCGTATCAGGTCTACCTAATGTTGTTCTTGCCAGAACCTATAAATATATGTGCTCCAATCCCGGGCAGGAGATGATCACTCAGGATATCAAAGAGAATCAGCTTAACAGGGTTGTTGTGGCTGCCTGCAGTCCTAATATGCATGAACATACGTTCCGTAATGCCTTGAGATCTGCCGGTCTTAACCAGTATTTATTTGAAATGGCTAATATACGTGAACAATGCAGTTGGGTCCATAAGAATACCAAAGAGGCTACTGAAAAAGCTATGGCCCTTGTTTACGCAGCCATTTGCCGTGTTGAGCTCCATGAAGAATTGGAAAGCATGTCGGTTAATATGTGTCCGAATACACTGGTCGTCGGTGGAGGCATTGCAGGTATGACCGCTGCTCTGGAATTAGCAGATGCCGGTAATTCTGTTCATCTTGTTGAAAAGAATAATCACCTGGGAGGTAACCTTGCACGCGTCGATCTTACAGCACCATATCTATATTCTGCCCGTGATCTTCTTACGGAACGGTTGACGCGTATCATGAACCACAAACAGGTTCATGTCTACCTTGAATCAAAAGTGACAGACCTGACCGGATATATTGGAAATTTCAAAGCAACCATCCAATTGCTTAATGGGAAGCCTGCTAAAGAGAAAAAATCGGTTGAAGTGGAGATTGGGAATGTTGTGGTATGTACAGGATTTAAGGAATTCGATGCATCACGCATCGTACACTATGGATATGGGAAATTGCCGAATGTTATTACTTCGTTCGAATTGGAAAAGATGATCCGTGCCGGACGTATTGAAACGAAGGAGGGCAAAATACCCGGATATGTTGCTATTATTCACTGTGTTGGAAGCCGGAGTCAGGAATTCCACACTTATTGTTCCAGGGTTTGCTGCATGACTGCGTTAAAGTATGCTTCTGAGATCAAATCTGCAAACCCGACATGTTATATTTCCGATATCTATATTGATATGCATGCTTTCGGAAAGGGGCATGAAGATTTTTACCGCCAGTCATCAGAAGCCAAGACATTGTTCCTGATGTATGAAAAAGATGACAGACCGGTTATTCACAAAGCATCCCCGAAAGATGATTGTGAAATGCTTATAGAAGTCAATGAAAAGCTTTCAGGGGAACCTATTGAGATCCCGGCTGACCTGGTTATCCTTATGGTAGGAATGGAAGCCCGTGAAGATTCGCACGAAATAGCCCGTATTGTCAATATTAGCCAGGATAAAGATGGATGGTTCATCGAGAGTCATCCTAAACTTGAACCGGTTGCAACCACGACAGATGGAATTTTTATTGCCGGTACCTGTGTTGCTCCAAAGGATATTCCGGATTCCGTTGCACAGGCCAGAGCTGCAGCGGCCCGGATTCTGGCAAGAATTGCGAAAGGTAAGATCGAAGTTGATGCCTTATATTCGGAAGTAAATGAAGAGATGTGCTCCGGGTGCCGGTTCTGTAACCAGCTTTGCCCTTTCAGCGCCATTGAATTCAACGAAGAAAAAAAACAAAGTTATATCATCAGCGCTTTATGCAAAGGGTGTGGCGTTTGTGTTGCAGCCTGTCCATCATCAGCAATCAAGGGCAGGCACTTTACAGATCACCAGATACTTGCCCAGGTTGATGGATTATTCTGCGAGATCGGAATGTAACCTTTATTAATACAAAAACCGTTTATCCAATGGATGACAAACTGGTTCCGGCACATATACTTTTTGCCAAATGGTTCATCAGAATCAGATGGGTTGCCTTAATCATCCTTATTGTTTCAAATTATGCTGTAAAACATTTATTCAATGTTTCCATTCAGGAAGTATCTGTATACATACTTACCATGGTCCTTTTTGTATTAAATGTTCTTCATGCCATTTTTCTGAGACGAATCACAAAAAAGGGGGGTGGCAAGATAATCCCAAGAATAAAACAGGAAATTCATTTCCAGATAATAACGGACCTGATAGTTCTGACTCTAATCATTCATTATTCAGGTGGTATAGAGAATCCATTGATCCTCTTTTATTTCTTACATATGATCATTGCAAGCTCCATATATTCGACGCTTGTAAGTTATCTCTACGTCGCTTTTGCCATCCTTCTGGCTGCTTTACTGGGGCTTCTTGAGTGCTATTCCTTCATTCCGCATTATCCCATGGAGGGTTTTATTAACCATGACCTATATAAAAATACTCTCTATGTTTTTGGAACTGGATTTGTTTTTACCTGCACGTCAGTCCTTGTCGTAAGCCTTTCTCATATGATTATCTCCAGATCAATAAAAAGCGAAGAAACTTATGTTAAAACTAATATTGAGTTAGAAAACAAGGATAAACTGAAAAATGAATATGTCCTTCGTGTAACACATGATATAAAAGGTCATGTTGCAGCAATCCTTAGTTGTATAGAGGTAATCCGTACAAAAATAGCAGGTCCGCTCAATGAAGTACAGGAAGAATTTACCAATCGTGCCTTTGAACGTACCGAATTGCTTTCCGGCTTTGTCAAAAACCTCCTTAATCTGACAAAAATAAGACTGAACCACGACAATGAATTTGAAGAATTTTTGTTTAAAGACCTGATCAATAAGGTTGTAATTCCTATTCAGATTCTTTCGAAGGACAAATCGATTGATTTCACTATTTATGTGGACAAGTCGATTCAGATGATTACAGGAAATCCATATACGTTCGAGGAATTGTATTCCAATCTGTTGTTGAATGCTGTTAAATACACTCAGCCTAATGGACATATTTCATTAACGGTAAAGAACCGTCTCAATCATATCATTACGGAAATCTCAGATTCAGGGATTGGGATACCAAAGGAAGAGCTGTCAAAAGTTTTTGATGAATTTTACCGGGCAACCAATGTCCCGAAAGATATCAAAACCGGATCGGGATTAGGCCTATCAATTGTTAAGCAGATCGTTGAGAATCATAATGGAAGGATATCAGTTAGCAGTGAACTCGGAGTATGGACGAAATTTACTATTATACTGCCCAAAAATCCAACTATTACAACCTTTTAACCTGGGCCGTTCAGGCGACCCCTGAGCCATTCGTACCAGGCTCCCATTCCCTCTCCGGTCTTGGCTGATAGTTCAATGAATTGAAGTCTGGGATTAACCCGGCGGCCAAATTCAACGGCTTTTGAAACATCATAGTCAAGATAGGGAAGGAGATCAATCTTGTTTAAAATGCAGAGAGTGACAGACCGGAACATATTAGGATATTTCAATGGTTTATCTTCGCCTTCAGTTACGCTCATTACGACTACCCTGCAGGTCTCACCAAGGTCAAACAAAGAAGGGCACACAAGATTTCCAACATTTTCGATCAGAACAAAAGAACCATCTTCGGGAGCCAATCTTTTTATTGCCCTGTTGATCATCTCTGCATCGAGATGGCACCCATTTCCTGTATTGACCTGGATAACAGGGACTCCTGTCACTTTAATCCTCTCGGCATCATTCATAGTTTGCTGGTCGCCTTCAATGACCGAAAATTTAATTTTCTCTTTTAATTCATTAATAGTTCTTTCCAGCAGGGTAGTCTTTCCTGATCCGGGGGAGCTCATAAGATTGATAACAGTAAGATTTTTAGCCTCAAACAACCCCCTGTTTCTTTCTGCCATCAGGTTATTCGCCAGAAGAATATCAGTTTCAACAGTAACAATTTTTCTGCTAATGCCCGGATGGTCATGCTCATGGTCATGCTCAAATTCTTTGTGGTGATCATGGCTATGAGGATGAGAATGGTAATGCCCATGCAGGTTATCTTCCTGATTTTTCAAATCTTCGCCGGGAACTCTGATTATAGCCTTTTCACCAGGATTTCCACAACCGCAGGTCTCGCACATCTTATTCCGTTTTAATCTATTGTTATTGATTTTACGCTGAGTTCTCTCCCCTTAATGATTTCCAGGTTGAAGGAACTACATAAATTACATGATCCTATAAAGTTTTCAATTGAAAATTCGTAGCCGCAATTACAGCAGCGGGCAGTACCCCCCGGTTTCTCAATTGAAATTTCAGCCGACTCAATGACAGACCCGGGAGCAAAATTTTTGAGTGCAAATTCAAGCGAATCAAACTCAACACCGGAGAGTTGTCCAATTTCAAGGTGAACCTCAGTAACACGTTCTGCTCCTGATTTTTTTGCCTCCATGGCAACTATTTCGATAATACTCAGTACAATGGATAGTTCATGCATGACCAGGGAATCTGATTATTATTTTGCAACCCGCCTTGCAGCTGCAACTGCAACCTGCCCCAGTGCCAGCCCTCCATCATTGGAAGGAACCTGATTATGAAAATATACGAAATATTTTTCACCTGACAATTCATTAATTACCACAATCTCAATCGGGAAGTCGGGACTAAGTGTCCTCGTATGTTTGTTCTTTGAAATAATTGTATAAAGTTATAAACTTTTGTTTTACTTCAATGACAATAATGATTTGTACCGTTGCCATGTTTGCATACTTCTCTTAAAAAGTATGTTAAATTCCGCTCATCAATCTATAGCCGGGTTGTCTATATCATAACATTATCATCAGTTATTCTGTTTGTGCTATTTGGTTCAGTACTACTCTGAATTTGTGCTGATTTCTATCTTTTCAAGATCGTTGAATATCTCTTTTCGGAATGAGATAAGTTCTGAAATCAGTGCCGGATTTTTCCTTTTCTTAAATAAGTAACGAATATTACTTAATCTTTCAAAAAGGATTTCCTGGTAAAACAGGACTACATACCCCAATAATGGTACCAGCAGACCAAAAAGAAATCCGGTCCATCCGAAAAAAACTGCGGCAAGTACGAGCACAAAAGGGAAGTAGATAAGGTAAAGGACTGTTCCGGAGCTCACATAAACTGAGCTGTAGAACCTGATATCTTTGATAAGCTTATCGCAGAGAAACCTTGGTACAATGAAGGGTATAAGGTTGCAGAGGTATCCGGCAACGAAAAAAGGGAATCCTGCCACTACCGCAAGATATCTTAAGAAGCTATAGTCAAGTTTTCTGGCAAAGTTTTCGTCTTTCAACCTGTTAATTGCCAGAAGGTCATAGTATGTTTTGACCTTCAGTGTCAGAGAATCCAGGATCTCTTTTGATGTATTACTGATATAATTGATTTTTTCAGATACCTCTTTTTCCAGTATCCTCCTGTCGTCCGTGTCAAATCTCCACTGAAAGAAAGGAAGCACTAAATTATTCCTTTCCATTATCAGCAGATGTTCTGCAAACCAATCGTTTTTAGGATCCTCAATAATAATGACCTCTTTTCTTAAACTGGCATCAACCTTCTGATTGAAAGAAAGTAATGCTTTTGCAGGGTTGGCTATATAATCGTCTTTCAGTTCTTTTATACTGAATGGTTCGTGAAAATTGATCATCACCTCTTTACGGAATTTTGAAGGATAGGTGTAGTTTATTCCAACAGGAACGATATGCACATCAAGCCCGTATTTTTCTTCAGCCCCAAATGCCATCCTTGCGGTTCCTTTCCTGAGTTTCTGCAGCCTTTTTTCCTGAACACAGATACCTTCAGAAAAGACAACAAGATTACCATTGTCTTTAAGGATATTGTAAATCCCTGTGAAAGTATCAAGATTCTTATGCACATTTTCAAGACCTTCCTCAATCCGGTAAACGGGAGCAACATTAAGTTCCCGAAGACAAAAACGGGCGAATGGTTTCCTGAACATGTCGGCCCTCATCAAAAAATGCAGTGGTTGAGGCAGGTAAGATCCAACCAGGATGCCATCCATGAAAGAATTCTGATGGTTCCCGACAAAAAGAAGAGGTTTTTCAAGAGGAACTTTTTTAAGATTTGAATAAAATATACGTCTGAAGAATACCCTGAAAGAAAAAGGAGGAATGATATACTTTAAAATTCTGCTGAACATAATTCAAGTGTTTTTAGAATGGCAATATTTGCTGTTATATTATCAGGTGGACAATCTACACTAATTTTGTTTTTTCAGCAACTTGTTAAAAAAGTAAAATCTAAAGAGTCACTTCAATAGATCAAAGCTAAAGCAATAACTATTTGTAAGGCATAGGTATTAAGGCGTATTATGACATCTATTCTTATTATACGTTAACAATTAAGGTCGAAAACAGGACTGATTAAACCAATGTTTTGAAGGTAAGTGCATTACCATCCCATTCAGCAAAGCTGCCGTTTTTAATCCAGTCGCCCAGAAATACTATTCCCGCTCCCTCCTTTAGTTTATAGGTCATTGCCAGATGCCGGTGACCAAAAATGAAGTAATCAATATTATCATTTTCAAGAACGCTCTTTGCATACCTTATCAGTTCCTCTTTTTCCTCTCCAAGGAATTCTTTTGTCACACCCTTTCCAAGTCTTGAGTTTAATGACCATCTGTGTCCGATGCCAACTCCAATTGAAGGATGGAGTGCTGAATACATTACCCTTAGTGGTTTGTTCCGGAATATAGAAAGAAGGATTTTATACCCGGTGTCTTTGGTTTCAAGCCCTTCTCCATGTGCCAGGTGGAATTTTTTCCCGTTAAATAAAGTGGTAATCGGGGTAGTGTGAATAATTACCCCGCATTCATGGGAAAGATAATCACCTACCCACATGTCGTGGTTCCCTGTAAAAAAATGAACTGGTATGCCCGAATCGGTTATAGCAGCAACTGTTCCCAGGAACCTTGTAAATCCGCGTGGAACAACAAGTTTATATTCCCACCAGAAGTCAAAAATATCACCAATCAGGTATATCTCTTTTGCTTCAGGAGCAATGGTGTTTAACCAACTGACTACCTTTTTCTCCCTTTCGACAGGAGGTGATCCTGCCGGTAATCCAAGGTGAAAATCAGAAGCAAAATATATTTTCCCGGTTTCTGCCAAAGCGGATGTCTATTTATTAAACAACTGTTCGAGTTTCAGCTGAAGTGATCTGCCGTGAAGGTTTGATGCAATGATCTTACTGTCCTTGTCAAACAGATAATTGGCAGGGAGATTTTTCACATTGAAGATCAACGCATTTTTTGGATTGAGGGGATCATCTTCCCTGGTGCTGATCCATGGCAATTCATCAAATTTAACAGCCGATTTCCAGTCCGTTTCACTTTCGTCGAGATTGATCTGATATATCTCAAATCCTTTTTTATTGTATTGTTTGTAAAACTCCTTCAGTTGCAGGTTTTCCTCAATACAATCTTTTGACCGGACCGACCAGAATGTCAGGAGAACATATTTTCCCCTGAGCGAGGAGAGTGCTATTCTCTTCCCCGCAATATTTTTTAAATCAGGATCAAGTTTTGTTTGGGGCATATCTTTGGTTATCTGCTCAAGCCGGGCCGCATACATCTGATTCATCTCCTTTTCAAAATCCCTTACAAGGGCCTGTACATGTTTTGAGTTTGGATAATGATGTGTCAGGGAATCAATGACAATTTTAAGATACTGGAGATCGTGTTGCTCATAAAGAACATATGTTTCCGGGTCGATCCTCTGATATAATGCTTTTATTGAAGCCAGGGAGTTTATGTTGTTAATAATGAACTCAATATTCTTTTTTCGCTGTTCTTTTATCAATTTGCCGTATTCTGCTTCGAGTGCCGGGCCTTGTACATCAAATCCGGTCTCCCCGGAGGCTTTTTTATAAGCTGTAATTAAAGAATCAAGTTTTCTTTTTGTATCAGTAAGTGCGAGATCGAGGATCTGTATCTTTTCTGATCCCGCGGATCCGCTGACAGAGTAGTCTTCAAAAAGATTTTTACCATTAAACAAAAGTTTGATCTTTTCCCCCGGTTCAGCCAGGATAGTAATGAAATCTTTTGAAGAAAAGCCAAGTTGGTAAAAATCAGCTTCGGAAGCCTTGACTTTAAACCGGAATCCACCTTTTTTACTGATTTTTGAAGAGTCAATCAATACCGGAGTATCTACATCCACTCTGTTGATATAGACATATTTTTCTGTTTCACCATTAATAACTCCATCGACAGAGAATGTGCCCTTGTCTTTGCATCCTGATATAATAAAAACCAGAGCCAGGAAGAATAGTATTCGTTTCATTAAAATCGGATTACCAGTTTTCTGAATTCAGTTTAATTGTTATTTGTTAAATAGCTCAGCCAGTTTAATTTGCAACTGTTCACCCCTAAGGGTTGAAGCTATTATACGACCCTCTTTATCAAGAAGGAAATTATAAGGAATGGATTCAATCTTATAGAGTGGAACAACTACCGAATTCCAGTATTTAATGTCACTGACATGAATCCAGTTCTCAAGTTTATCATCCTGAATACCTTTCATCCAGGCCTCTTTGGTTTTGTCAAGCGACACCTGGTAAATCTGAAATCCTTTCTTATGATAAAGGTTGTATGCTTTAACAAGGTTAGGGCTCTCCTGTCTGCAGGGAACGCACCATGCGGCCCAGAAATCGAGCAATACAACTGATCCTCTGGTGGACGAAAGTTTAATTGTATCACCATCCGGTGTCGGAAGTGAAATTTCGGGAGCTTCAGTTTTTTCTCCTGATGCAGGTGCTATATCCGTTTCCACTTTAATACCGGCAACCAACTCCTGAACCTGTTCATGAAGTGAAGTAACCGGCTCATATTCCGGGTACAGTATAGACATGGATGAGTCAACCTTTACAAAATACTTCAGATCCCTGGAAGGATTAAGAACATAAACATTCGGCGCAACCTGTTGATATAGTGC
>JAUYBT010000179.1 GCA_030692905.1 Bacteroidales bacterium | reverse complement strand
TGTCATGACCAAAAGGTCATGACAGGGTGGTTGAAAACACTATTGTTACAACCTAATAACATTCAAATTATTCAGGAATGTCGGGTAACCCCTGTGTACCGGTATCAAGAACAAATTTCCAGGTTCCGTCTGGTTGTTTTTGCCATACCGTGACATAAGTTCCCTTCGAAATTTTACCCGTTAACTTGTCTTTATTAGTGTGTATGCCATAAGTATACCCGAGGTCTCCGCTCCTGGATATATTCTCAAACAAAGGCTCCCAACTCAGAATAAATGTAGTATCGCTTTTCCCGGCAAACCGTAGTGTCAGAGACTCTTTCCCTTTGTCAGGGAATGAGTTATTACGAAGAATAACTCCATCTTCTGCTATGTAAAACAGGAAAGCCTTAAACATACCCTCCTTTACTGACATTGCAGAAAAATCACTATCTGTTTTTAATAAAATCCCGGGAAGAGGATTTTTGGTGTTTTTTGCGCAACTTAAAATGATAAATAAATTAATTATGAAAACAAAAAGCATTATATTAACCCCGTTCTTTTTTTTCATAGAGCCGTTATTTAGTTTAACAAAACAGATTATATATGACAAAACTATATCAAAAACTGATCAAATCATGTCCTTCGGATACAGAAATCAAAAAAGGACTTAAGAAAGTATCTTCAACTTCGCCCACAGATCCTGATAAGCATTTGTTGATGAGTATTTTGAACATGATTGATCTGACCAGTCTTAATACAACTGACAATAAGAGCCATATAATACATTTTACCGGGAAGGTTAATAGTTTTTCAGGCCGGTATACTAATATTCCGAATGTAGCAGCAATTTGTGTTTATCCTAATTTTGTTTCCGTTGTTAAAGAGAAACTGACTGCCCGGAATGTAAAAATTGCTGCAGTTGCAGGTGCATTTCCTTCCTCACAAACATTCAGGAGCATAAAGGTTTCAGAGTGTAAGATGGCAATAGAAGCCGGAGCTGATGAAATTGATATAGTCATACCTGTAGGAGCATTTCTTGGAAACGATTTTGCAATGGTTGCTGATGAAATAAGAGAAATCAAAGCAGCTATCGGAGAAAAACAACTTAAGGTTATACTTGAATCGGGACTTTTAGGTGATTATGAACATGTTTTCAAGGCGTCGATGATAGCGATGGATGCAGGTGCTGACTTTATTAAGACATCTACCGGGAAAACAACGATCTCTGCAACACCGGAAGCTGCTTTTGTTATGTGCCGGGCAATATCAGATTTCTATTCAGAAACAGGCATCAGGGTTGGATTTAAAGCTGCAGGAGGAATAGTAAATCCGTCTGATGCAATTAATTATTATCAGATTGTAAACTACTGTCTTGGTGTAGATTGGCTGAACAATACTCTTTTCAGAATCGGAGCAAGCAGACTTGCAAATAATATTCTCTCGGAAATATCAGGCTGCAGGATTGATCATTTCTGATCATTAGTCTTTGGTCCATTTTGATTTTGCTCTTTTAATTATCACTACTTTTGTGTTTTGAAGACACAAAAATGATGACTATTTCTGGTTCAGACACTCAGCAAGATGACACCACTTCCGTTTGTGTCAGAAACAGCATTACTGACATCACATTTTACGATTCAAATAATGTTGTTACCAAAAAAGAATTGGAATCTTCCAACCGGTTTCCTTTTCTTTTCACAGAAAAAACCAGGCAGACGCAGGTTGAGGCAAGGGCATCACTGATAAAATCCCTTAAGCCAGGTCAGGATTTACCATCACAACCATTTCATGACGACTGGATAATCGGGATTATCCTCATTGCCGCATTTTTATATTCTTTAATCAGAACAACATCAAAAAGTATATTACCGGAGGTTACCAGGTTTTTCCTTTTCAGGGGAATAAACGACCCTTTTTCACGGGATATTGCCGGATTATTTCATTGGCAATCAACACTTCTTAATCTGATTTCATTTCTTATAATCGGACTTTTCGCTTATTGTGCTGCTTCTTATTATAATTTCATACCTTCCGGTATAGGCGGGATATTCTTCTGGTTAATCTCCTTAGGTATTATTATTTCGGCAGTCACCTTACGTCATATTGTATGCGTAATTGCAGGCAATATAAGCGGAGAGAAAGAGGTTTTCAGAGAATATCTGCTTGGTATCTACCAGTCTTACAGGTTCGGTGCGCTGTTACTGTTTGTCCTGGTTGTTCTTATGTCTTATTCAATGCTTTTACCAGCCAGGGGAGGGGTTATTTCCGGAGTAACAGTTCTGGGGATAATGTATCTGATCCGTGTTATAAGACTATTGATAATTTTTCTAAACCGGAATATTTCAATATTCTATTTGATTTTATACCTTTGTGCGCTGGAAATTCTGCCTGTTGTGATATCAGTGAAATATTTTACAGGCCTTGTTTAGATTGGCGAGTGTTACTTTGAGAGTAAAACTTAAACTGTAAAGAGTTGAAAATAAGGAAGATTTTAGTATCGCAGCCAGAACCTTTAAATGCGAAATCTCCATATTTCGAACTGGCAAGAAAATATAATCTGAAAATTGATTTTAAACCCTTTAATCAGGTTGAAGGGATTCCATCAAAAGATTTTCGTCAGCAGAAAATCAATATTCTTGACTTTTCTGCGGTTATTTTCACAAGTAAAACCGGGATAGATCACTTTTTCAGGATTTGTACTGAACTGCGGACAGTAGTACCTGATACCATGAAATATTTCTGTATAACAGAGAATGTTGCATTTTACCTGCAGAAGTATATTGTATACAGGAAGCGGAAAATTTTTCACGGGAAAGCTAAATTTCAGGACCTTATTGATGTTATAATCAAGCACAGGGAAGATAACTTCTTTGTTCCGCTTTCCGAACCTCATAATGCTGAAATTCCTGAATTGCTTGATAAAAATACTATCCGGTATATGATCGGAACTCTCTACAAGACAATCAGTACCGACTTTTCGAATGTAAAGGATTTCGATTATGACATTCTTGTTTTTTATAGCCCTTCCGGTATTAAATCATTGAAAGAGAATTTCCCCGGGTTTGTTCAGGGAGATGTTAAAATTGCCGCTTTCGGACCAACAACGGCAAGTGCCGTTGAAAACGAGGGACTGAGACTCGATATTAATGCTCCCAATCCCAAAGCTCCTTCAATGACAATGGCTCTTGATGATTTTCTTAAAGAGCACCATAGAAATTTAAGGTAATTTTCTTTCTCCATACTGATTTGTCCGGGAGTTCCGGAATAGTCCTCCGGTCAGGCTTTCAGGATAAGTTGTTTTGACATGAATACCACAAGGGAGACATTTGATAAGGCCGAAAGGCTTTGCAGTACAAAGGTCATTTCCGGCCTTTTTGAAAGTGGAAATATTTTCTACTCTTCCCTTTTTAAAGTGGTCTGGGGAAGGAGTCCTGTCTCACTTCCCTGTCCGGCTCAGGTTACTTTCAGTGTTTCAAAAAGGGGGTTCCGGCTTGCTGTAACCAGGAACCTGATTAAAAGAAGAATGAGAGAAGCATACCGTAAAAATAAAAGGACACTTTATGAACACCTCTCTTCAGAAAACATTCAGATTGCCTTCGTTGTTATCCTGAAAGGAAATGCGGTTCCGGATTATCTGGCTATTGAAAAATCCATGAAGGATATGATAAACAAACTGATAATTCTAACTAGTCCGAAGTCCGAAGCCCGAAGTCCGAAGTCCGAAGACTGATATAACTTCTGTCTGAAGTCGGAAGCCGGAAGGCTGATATTATTTTAACTTCTGACTTCCGTCTTCGGACTCAGGACTTCAGAATATTAATAACATAATATGTTAAAAATGTCTTAATTGTTTCTTTATCAAAGCCGTTCCCGATTTTTCTTTTTATTTTCGTTGTTCTAATTTAAGGCTTAATGGGTATGAAAAATATACGTAAAGGAAGGATAATCATCGTTCTGACACTCTTGTTCATTGCCGGCATAAGTGCCAGTTTCCTGATCAATCAGGAAACCAGAGATTTCAGGATTGCTAAAAATCTGGACATATTTTTTTCTCTGTTCAGAGAACTGAATACTTTCTATGTGGATGAAATTGATCCTGATAAAGTTATCAAATCGGGTATCGATAATATGCTTAAAACCCTCGATCCTTATACTGTTTATTATCCTGAATCGGATGTGGATGAATTCACTTTCATGACAACAGGAAAATATGGGGGAATTGGATCGTTTGTACGAAACAGTGGTGATTATGTTGTGATTAGTGAAGTATATAAGGGGTTCCCTGCCGACCTGGCTGGGATAAAAGCCGGAGATCTTCTGAAAAAAGTAGACGGAATATCTCTCAAGGGGGTTTCAACAGATAAGGTAAGTGAAAAGCTGAAGGGTAATCCGGGAACAGAGATTACTTTAACAATTGAAAGGAACGGAAAGGAAACGGACTATCCGCTTAAAAGAGAAAAAATTATAATTCCGCCTGTTCCTTACTACGGTATGATTGATTCAAAAACAGGATATATCCGTTTCACCAATTTCACACAAAATTGTATTGCCGCCGTTAAAAATGCTGTTACTTCATTAAAAAACAATAACGCACAACAAATAATTCTCGACCTCAGGGGAAATCCTGGCGGATTACTTACAGAAGCTGTTGATATCGTAAATCTTTTTGTCGGACCTGGAAATGATGTTGTATCAACAAAAGGGAAAGTCAAGCAATTTGATGAGAATTTCAAAACAACAAAACCATCAGTAGATGAAAAAATAGCTCTTGCTGTAATTATTAACAGGGGTTCTGCTTCAGCCTCAGAGATCGTTGCAGGGGCAATACAAGATCTTGACAGGGGTATAATAGTTGGCCAGCGATCCTATGGAAAAGGGTTGGTGCAAATCACACGTCCATTGAGCTATAATACTCAGCTGAAAGTCACTACAGCAAAATATTACATCCCAAGCGGAAGATGCATCCAGGCCCGCGATTTCTCACACCCGAACGAAGATGGAAGCGTTGGCATAATACCTGACTCTCTAATCTCTGAATTTAAAACTAAAAACGGCCGGATAATAAAAGACGGGGGCGGGATTTCTCCTGATATTGAAATTTTACCGGAATCTCTGAGCCAGATTGCAGCTGAGCTCTACCTTCGGAATTATATTTTCGATTATGCTACCAAATATTATTGGGCTCACCCCGATATTAAATCTCCGGAACAATTCTCTTTCACCGATCAGGATTATAACGACTTCAAAACATTTCTGCTGAATCGAAATTTCAGTTACAAAACTGTTACCGAGGAGTCGCTCAGTGAACTCATCGCCAATGCAAAAAAAGAAAAATATTACGATATTCACAAGGATCTTTTTACTGAACTGGAGAAAGACATTGCACATAGTCTGGCCCAGGATCTTACAATGTTCAGGAGTGAAATAACTGATCTTCTTGAAGATGAAATTATAGGCCGCTATTTCTACGAGGAGGGAGCTATAGCCTGGACAATAAAAAAGGATGAACAGATATTAAAAGCTCTTGAAATATTGAACAATAAAGAAGAATACAGTTCTATACTTAAAGGAAAAGCCGGACCAATCCTTACCGTTTCCACTCATGAGAGTTATCATCAAAAATCTCTTTTTTCCAAACCGGCAATTTCTCTTTTATAAGTTCAACCGTTTTACTGCAGGCATGGATTGCCTGATGCCGGTGACCTGCCGAAACAAGAACAAAAAGAGAGATCTCTCCTGCTTTAACAATACCTGTTGAATGAACAATATCAATTGATTTTGCATCTTCAAACTCCGACAGAATTGTTGCTTTTATCTTATCAGCCTCAACTATAACCATCCCCTCATAAGCTGAATATTCAATTGCCTTAACCTTTTTCCCGTTGATTTCATCGGCCCTCACCTGTCCAAGGAAAACCGATTGCCCTCCCGAATCGGTTTTTTCACCCATCTTTTCCAAAAAACAACTAATTACTTTTTGAGTAATCGGTCCGTTTATAAGATAATTTGTTACCATGGCGTATAAATTATTGCCATTCAATCCGCTTATCCCCCTGCAAATGGCGGCATTAAAGCCACCTCATCTCCATCTTTCAGTTTTGGATCATTGTTAATGATTTCGTTATTGAGAGAGATCCGGTAGTTGTAATGTACAACCTCCGGAAAGTCATCCTGTATCCTGAGCTTAAGGTCACCGATTGACTTCACATCCCGAAAGTGTTTGAAGTTGGTTCCGGTAACCTCTGCTAAAACACCGAAGAACAATACTTTAACTTTCATAATATTACTTTATTTCTAAATCAACATTACATCTCTGCCCACTGCTTTTTTCACCCCCAAACCCATTCTGCTTTTTTACCTCACCCTAAAT
>JAUYBT010000171.1 GCA_030692905.1 Bacteroidales bacterium | reverse complement strand
AATCTTTGCTCAATGGTGCACTTAACCGGGCAAAAACCAGATATGGAGAGAATTCCCGCAGTTATATTGAATTGCTTTATAAATATGCTGATTATTTAAGGGAATACAAGATTGATAATAATAAATCGCTTCAATGCTTTGTCAAGTGTATGGATTATATAACCAAGAATCAACAGGACCTTGTTTTAAAAGATCCTGTATATGTTGGGTACTCCTTATCGTTGGCTGAAGCAGGAGAGCCATATATAGCGCTTGAAATTATCCAATCGCTGCTTTTTTCAGACTATGGAAAAAATCAGGTCGCTGGAGCCTTTGATAATCCTGACATTGAAACTATTAAACCCGACAGGAAATCTTTAAAGATCCTTAAAACAAAATATAAAATTTTATGGGATATCTATAGAAAATCACCTGATCAGAAAACTCTTGAAGCTGCATCCGGTACATCTGAATTAATAGTTTCACTGCTCGAAAAAGTCAGGATAAATATCAGTGAAGAAGAAAGCAGGCTGGTTTTGGGAGACCGGTACAGATATTCCTATCTTAACTCAATACGGTATTTTAATCTTCTTTATAATAAAACTGCTGATCAGCAATTTCTCGAAAAGGCATTTGAATATTCGGAAAAAAGCAAAGTTGCCGGATTGCTCACTTCAACACGGGAATTAAAAGCAGCCCAGTTTCATATTCCTTCAGACATTGCAGATTTTGAAAAAAGACTTCAGAGGGATATAAGTCTCTTTAACGCACGTATAGCCGAAGAATCAGTTAGGGAGGAACCTGATACAATGTTAATAAATAAATGGAACGAGAATCTTCTGGAAACCACAAGATTAAGGGATTCTCTGATTCTTGTTTTTGCACGGCAGTATCCCGATTATTACGCAATAAAGTACAACACACAGGTAGCTAAACTAAAGGATATTCCTGAAATAATCGGCCGCAATGTAAATTATATCAATTATGTTATATCAGACACCATACTTTATATTTTAGTTGCTAACCGGAAACATCGGCAGTTATTAGCTGTAACTGTCGATTCATCATTCTATGGTAATATCAGGCAATTCAGAAATTTGTTATCAATACCTTCACCTTCCGATAATGCCAAAATAGCTTTCAGAAAATATCAATCAATCGGATATGAATTGTATAAAACCCTTATATATCCGGTTGTACCTTACCTGATTTCCGATCAGTTAATAATTTCACCGGATAATATTCTTTCATATCTTCCATTTGAGGCAATCCCTACTGCTCCAGACTCAGGAGAAAGAATTTTATACCGGGAACTTGCTTACCTGATGAACGATTTTGACATTTCTTATACTTATTCTGCAACATTTATGGCAGAATCTGTAAGAAAAGAATATAGTATCGGTAATAAAGTAATTGCGTTTGCTCCAAATTATCCTGAACCCATTGATGTCCAATCAGTACTTATGAACAGACAAGCTGAAACGGGTATACTGCCCGATCTTCCTTATGCCAGGCAGGAGGCAGAATATGTATCAGATATTACGGGTGGTAAACTTTTTCTGAATGATGAAGCCAGAGAATCAGTTTATAAAGCAGAATCGGGTAAATATGATATTATTCATCTGGCTATGCATACTATTCTGAATGATAAAGACCCAATGAATTCAACATTGATATTCAGTCCGGAGATTGACACAATTGATGACCGGTATCTCAAAACATATGAAGTTTATGGTATTCCTTTGAAAGCAAAAATGGTTGTACTGAGCTCATGCAACACAGGGACTGGTTTTTTATACTCCGGTGAAGGTATTTTAAGCCTTGCCAGAGGATTTATCTACTCAGGTAGTCAATCGGTTGTGATGTCTATGTGGGAAATTGAAGACAGATCCGGGACAGAGATCGTAAAAATGTTCTATAAAAATCTTAAAAAGGGTAATTCGAAAAGTGTGGCTTTGCGAAAAGCAAGAATCGCCTACTTAAAGAAATCTGACCAGTTAAGATCACATCCATATTTCTGGTCAACTCTGGTTATTTACGGGAATAATACTCCATTGTATTATTCAAAACACTTGATTATTGCTGCCGTTATATTTGCTTTTATTGTATTTGTCTCCCTGATACTTTATTTCAGAAAACGCAAATATTCCTGATATTCAGGATCTTCTTTCACAAACTCCAGAAGGACTTCTTTGCACATATATTTTTTTCTCCTTGCATATGTTTCGTTTTTAAGATTCATCTTTAATGCGATCTCTTCATAAGTAAGACCTTCGGAAAATAAATTCAGCACCATTTGCTGATCTGGTCTAAGTTTTTGAAAAGCCCTGCTTACAACCCTTTCAAGAATCAAGTCATTTATCTCTTCTATATCCTCTTCATCGGCAATGTCAATTTTTAATTCAATGGTTCTATGCTTTTTTCTCAGATGTGCGTTCCATACGTTCCGTGCAACACCAAAAAAATAACCTTTAAGGTCAGTTGTAAGGTTTAAATTGTTTTCTGATATCTGCGTGTAGAGTACAATTATAGAATCCTGAAAAACATCGGAGACATCTTCTTCTGACCCGCTATTCTTGAGTACATAACTCCTGACCGATTGTAAATAATTGTCATAAAGCCAATTCAGGACCTTATCGTCCTGTTTGCGCACACCCTCAATTATGTTTATATCTGAAATTTTTTTAAACAATCCCTTGTGGTTAGAAGAATCAAGTGGCAAATATAATATTTCCGTAATCCAAAACTATTTTTAAAAACACAGCTTGTTTCGATTTTATCTGAACTACGGGATACTCTTAACCAAAATATAAATATCTTTACTTACTTAAAAATAAATCTCCTGTAAATACAAATGTCTTTCCCTTTTGTAAAACAACCCGATGCAATGGATTGCGGACCTGCTTGTCTTAAGATGGTAGCAGGGTTTTACAAAATGAGTTTTTCACTTGAATCACTTAGAAAAAAGTGTTACATAACCAGGGAAGGTGTCTCATTTCTTGGGCTTTCTGAAGCTGCTGATTCTCTTGGGTTCAGGACAATAGGTGTGAAAATTCCTTTTGAAATGTTGAATGAAAATGTCCCGTTGCCATGCATTGTGCACTGGCGACAAAAACATTTCATCGTCGTATACAAAATCAGGAATGACAAAATCTGGGTTGCCGATCCGGCAGCATGCCTCGTCAAGTACACCCGCGAGGAATTTGTTAAATGCTGGGCATCTACAATTGCTGATGGAAAACCGGCAGGACTTGTTTTAATAATTGAACCAACACCATCACTCTTTGAGAACGAAAATGAGCATGAAAAGGCAAATGGATTCAGATTCCTTTTTAAATATTTCCGTCTTTATCGTAAATATTTTTTCCAGCTTGTTCTTGGGTTACTTCTTGGAAGTTGCATACAACTTGTTATTCCGTTTCTTACACAATCAATTATAGATATTGGTCTTAATAATAATGATATAGGCTTTATTTACCTGATCCTTTTTGCCCAACTTGCACTTCTTTTTGGCAGAATGTCGGTTGAATTTATAAGAGGCTGGCTGCTTCTTCATATCGGATCCAGAGTGAATGTAGCAGTAATATCAGGATTTCTTCAAAAGTTGATGTCATTGCCAATAGCTTTTTTTGATACTAAGCTTACAGGCGATATTCTTCAGCGGATTGAAGATAACAACAGAATTGAAGAATTTCTTACATCTGCCAGCCTGAATATCTTATTCTCCTTTTTCAACCTGATTGTATTTGGCATAGTACTCGCAATATTCAGTATCAAGATACTTCTTTTGTTTCTTACCGGTTCAGCTTTATATATTGTATGGGTATCCCTGTTCATGAAATCAAGGGCCCGCCTCGATCATCAGCGTTTTAAGCAGATGTCTGCATCAGGTACCAAACTGATAAACATAGTTAATGGTATGCAGGAAATCAAGTTGACCCAAAGTGAATTAAGTATGCGATGGGATTGGGAAAAGCTTCAGGCTTCCCTGTTCGGATTAAAGGTAAAAGGTTTGAGTATTATTCAATACCAGTCAGCCGGAGCTACATTTATTAATGAAGTAACCAATGTTTTCATTACAGTAGTTGCCGCTACAGCAGTTCTTAAAGGTACTATGACCCTCGGTATGATGCTTGCTGTTCAGTTTATAATAGGTCAGCTGAATGTGCCTGTCAACCAGATCATTGGATTCTTCCGTATGTCACAGGATGCAAGAATGAGTCTTGACCGGCTGGCTGAAGTTCATCAAATGGATGATGAGGAACCAAATCCGGAAATGAAAGTACGTAAGCTTCCTGATAAAAAAGATATATATATAAATAACCTTTCCTATCAATATGAAGGTCCGCGCTCCCCGTTTGCCATAAAAGATGCAGACCTTTTCATAGAAGAGAATAAAATAACTGCAATTGTCGGGACAAGCGGCAGCGGAAAGACAACTTTGCTTAAAATGCTACTTGGATTTTACCAACCGGTAAATGGTGAGATTCTGATAGGAGACACCCGTTTGTCGAATCTAAGCCTTAAAGTATGGAGGGAAAAAGTGGGGGCTGTTATGCAGGATGGTTTTTTATTCCCCGATACAATTGCTGCCAATATTGCTCCCGGATCTGAAGAGATCAATGAGGAAAAATTGATTAATGCAGTCGAAGTTGCTAACATAAAGGGTTTTATCGAGTCACTTCCTCTCGGATATAACACCAAAATTGGAGCAAACGGTCACGGATTAAGCGAAGGGCAGAAACAACGTCTTCTTATTGCCCGGGTAATTTATAAGAACCCCGATATTATAATCTTCGATGAAGCAACCAATTCTCTTGATGCCAACAATGAAAAAGCTATTGTCGAAAACCTTGCCGGATTCTTTGAGGGTAAGACTGTTATAGTTGTTGCACATAGGCTCAGTACTGTAAAAGACGCTGATAAAATTGTTGTTCTGGACGATGGCAGGATAATTGAGACAGGTACTCATGAATCGTTAATTGTGAAGCGGGGAGCCTATTTTAATCTTGTAAAAAATCAACTTGAACTTGGTAATTAGGAATGATTGATGAAAGATCGCAAACCCGAAATATTATATTCTGACCCTGTAAAGGAGATTATGGGAAATCCTCCGAGAAAAATTCTCAGATGGGGAACCACGGTTATGTTTTCAATATTTGTCCTGTTTATTCTTTTTGCCTGGTTAATCAGGTATCCCGATACAATCCCTGCCCCGGTTGAAATTACTACCGAAAATCCGCCTGTTACACTTGTATCGAAAATTACAGGCAGAATTAAACATCTGAATATCAGCGATAAAGGAAAGGTATCGAAAGGTCAGGTATTGGCAGTAATGCAGACTGCTGCTACAATTAATGAGATAGAAAAGCTCAGAAAATTTACCGATACTGTGACCCGGGTTAATGCTCTTTCAATAGAATCTGTATCTGAAATGGCTGAACTTGGTGAAGTGCAGATATATTATGGTACCTTCAGAAAGGCACTGCTGGAATATCAGAATTTTATTAAAAATGATCTATATGGAAATAAAATAAGCTCTTCGAGAGAAAAACTGTCTCAGATAGCCATTTACCTTAAAGGTTTGAGGCAGAGTGAAAAACTCTACTCTGAGAATCTGGTTCTCGATTCTATCAGACATCAAAGATCGCTTTCACTTTTTAAGGCAGATACTGTTATTCCTGCAGGTGAATTGGATAAATCCGAGCAGGCTTTTTTGAAACAGAAGATTGATTTTAATTCGATCCGGAACGAAATATCAGCCAAAATAATCGATCAGACAAATGAGGAAGAACTTCTGAAGGAATATTCACTCAAAAAAACAGAAGAGATGGAAAAACTTTATTCCTCTCTGAATGAGTCATTTGGAAATTTGAAAGCCCAGGTTAAAATATGGGAGAATGACTATCTTCTGATCTCACCAATCGGAGGTATTGTAACTTTTACAAAATTCTGGAGTGAGAATCAATCAGTAAATAAAGATGAACCTGTACTGGCGATAGTTCCTGATAACCCGGGTAAATATATTGGCCGGATATATCTTAAGATGCAAAGATCCGGAAAAGTTAAGCCCGGCCAGGATGTAAATATTAAGCTTAGCAGCTATCCATATCTTGAATATGGAATGTTGAAAGGAAAGATAAAAACCAAATCACTTGTCCCCGCCGGCGATACCTATGTTATTGAGATTGAGCTTCCATCTGGTCTTACCACCTTATACAATCGAAAGCTCGAGTTTAATCAGAATATGCAGGGAACCGCAGAAATCATTACTGAAAATATCCGGCTTCTGCAAAAGATAGTAAATCCGTTCAGGTATCTGGTTTCAAAGAATAAAAGATAATCATATGTCATTTTTTTGAATATGGTTCATAATCATCTTATTTGCCTCGCATTGTCTTAATGTCTGATTCTTACATTTATTTATGCCAAAACTTTGAGTTTTATTAAATATTTCAATATTTTCGTACTCTGAAAACTCCATGAATTGCCATGGTGCAGAATACTGATAATGAGCTGAAACATAAAAGGATTGATTATGACCAGGAAAAATCCGGATGACTCTGTTCGTGAAGAACAATTCGGGGCTGAAGAAAATGCTACCGTATCTGAGGATGCCACACAAGCGGAAAACGCGCAAAAACTTGACTCTGAGAAGGAAGAGTCCAAACCAATTGATGTTCATGAGTTTGATGATATAGAACTTCCACCGGTTGATTATTCAGGATATTCTAAGCATGAACTGGTTGAGACACTGGGTCTTATTATCGAAAACCGGCCTACTGCAGAAATCAGAGATGATGTGGAACGGATAAAAGTACTTTTCTACAAGAAATTGAAACTTGACGCAGATGAAAGAAAGACTAAATTTCTTGATGATGGTGGAAAAATAGAAGATTATAGAGCCTGGGTTGATTCGGATGATGCTCATGTAAAACATCTGCTCGAAAAATATAAAAATAAAAAAACTGACTATAATAAGATACAGGAAGCAGAGAAATATGAGAATCTTAAGAAAAAATATGATATAATCGATAAGATAAAGGACCTTGTCAACAGAGAGGAGTCAATTAATAAAACTTTTCATGACTTTAGAACGCTTCAGAATGAATGGCATTCAATAGGTGTTGTCCCTCAGACATCCCTGAAGGATCTATGGGAAAATTATCATCATTATGTAGAAATTTTCTACGATTATATTAAAATAAATAAGGAACTAAAAGATCTGGACCTCAAAAAGAATCTCGAAGCTAAGGTGCTTTTATGTGAAAAAGCTGAAGAACTTTTTCTTGAACCAAACCCTGTAAATGCTTTCAGATTTTTGCAGGACTTTCATGATCAGTGGCGCGAGATTGGACCTGTTCCTCTGGAATCAAAAAATGAGATTTGGGAAAGATTCAAAGAAGCAACATCCCAGATCAACAAAAGGCACCATGAGTATTTTGAAAAGCAGAAGGATGACCAGAGGAAAAACCTTGAGGCAAAGATATCTCTTTGTGAGGAAGTAGAAGCTATCAATTTACTTGAGATAAAGAACTTCAGGGATTTTGATGAAAGAGCTGACAAGGTTGTTGAATTGCAGAAAATGTGGCGTACTATTGGGTTTGCTCCCAAAAAACAAAATAACAAAGTCTATCAGCGATTCAGGGATGCCTGTGATACCTTTTTCGAAAAGAGAAGAGGGTTCTACTCTGACAATAAAGAGATTCAACTGAATAACCTGCAGCTTAAAACGGAATTATGTATCCAGTCTGAAGTTCTTCAGGAGAGTACTGACTGGAAATCAACTTCCGATGCATTGATTAAGCTCCAGAAAGAGTGGAAAGAAATTGGCCCTGTTCCCCGAAAACAATCTGAAAGAAGCTGGAAGAGATTCCGAAAAGCATGCGACCACTTTTTCAACAGGAAAGCCAGTTTTTTTGCGCAACTGGATACATCATATGAAGATAACCTGAAAGCAAAACTGTCTATCATAGAGGAATTGGAGAAATTTGAACCTGGAGCAGATGTTCACGCTGCGTTCGAACGTCTTAAAGAGCTGCAAAGAAAATGGACCGATATCGGATTCGTTCCGTTTAATATGAAAGATGAAATCACAAATAAATACCGGAATGCTCTTAATAAGGAGTTTGATAAGTTGAAAATTGGAGATGAAGATAAGAATATTCTCAAATATAAAACCAAACTCGACAATCTTAAGGCAAATCCGAAAGCCTCAAGAAAAGTCCGGAATGAACGGGATAAATTCTTTACGAAGATCAAACAGCTGGAAAGCGATATCGTCTTGTGGGAAAATAATATTGGCTTTTTTGCAAAATCAGCCAATGCTGATACAATGATCAGAGAGGTTGAAGAAAAAATCGATAGCGCCAAAAAAATGATTAAAACACTTGAAGAAAAAGTCAAGATGATAGACCAGTCTGGTCTTGACGATTAATAAAAATGAAATCAGATAGTTAAAATAAAAACTTTCTTGCTTTGACAGATGTTAAGTACGTATTCGTTACAGGGGGAGTTACTTCCTCTCTGGGGAAAGGCATTATTTCTGCTTCTCTTGCTAAGCTATTGCAAGCCAGAGGCTATTCTGTAACCATTCAGAAACTCGATCCTTATATTAATGTTGACCCTGGAACACTCAACCCTTATGAACATGGGGAATGTTATGTAACGCTCGATGGAGCTGAAACAGACCTTGACCTTGGGCATTATGAAAGGTTTTTAAATGTCCCTACCAGCCAGGCTAATAATGTCACCACTGGCCGTATCTATCAGTCTGTTATTAATAAGGAGCGAAAAGGCGATTACCTTGGCAAAACTGTTCAGGTAATTCCTCATATCACCGATGAGATAAAACGGAGAATCAAACTTGTCAGTTCAGGTAATAAATTTGATATAGTTATAACAGAAATCGGAGGAACAGTTGGTGACATTGAATCACTTCCTTACATTGAATCTGTCCGCCAGTTAAAATGGGAACTTGGTTCGCAAAATTGCATTGTAATCCATCTGACTCTCGTGCCATATCTTTCCTCAACCGGAGAATCAAAAACCAAACCAACACAACATTCTGTTAAAGAACTTCTCGAGACAGGAATACAACCAGATGTATTAGTACTAAGAACAGAAAGACACCTAAACCAAGATATTAAAAGAAAAGTCGCTCTCTTCTGTAACGTTGAAGAAAATGCTGTAATTGAGTCAGTTGATGTTTCAACAATCTATGAAGTACCAATAAAAATGCTTGACCAGGGGCTTGACAGGACTGTACTGAGAAAACTGGCCCTTCCCGTTGAGAGTGAACCACCTCTTACTGAATGGAGAGAATTCCTTACAAAACTGAAGAATCCAAAACACTCTGTTAAGGTTGGACTTGTTGGAAAATATGTTGAACTTCCCGATGCATATAAATCAATTACAGAATCATTTATACATAGTGGAGCTATGAATGAATGCGAAATTGATGTTGAATACATACATTCGGAAGATATTACCGAAAAAAATGTTATAGACAGACTAAGTGGTCTTAATGGTATTCTGGTTGCTCCAGGCTTCGGATCAAGAGGTATTGAAGGTAAAATTTTAACTGCAAAATATGCAAGGGAAAACAATATTCCTTTCCTGGGAATATGCCTTGGTATGCAATGCGCTGTTATTGAGTTTGCCAGAAATGTCCTGAAACTCGAAGGTGCTCATTCAACAGAAATTAACCATAAAACAAAGTACCCGGTAATAGATCTGATGGAGGAACAAAAAAGGATTATTGATAAGGGAGGAACAATGAGGCTGGGAGGATATAAATGTATCATCAGCAAAAATTCAAAGACATACGAATCATACAGGAAAACAGAAATAGTTGAGAGACACAGACACAGGTATGAATTCAACGATAAGTATTTTGACGATTTTAAGAAAAACGGGATGGTTCCCGTTGGGATTAATCCCGAATCAAATCTGGTAGAGATCATTGAAATACCTGATCATAAGTGGTTCATCGGAGTCCAGTTTCATCCAGAATACAGCAGTACCGTCATCAATCCTCATCCACTTTTCGTTCATTTCATAAAAGCATGCATAGGGTAAAAACGCAATGCATTGC
>JAUYBT010000155.1 GCA_030692905.1 Bacteroidales bacterium | reverse complement strand
ACCTGGCTGTCGGTAGGTATGTAGCTTGACTTCAGACGCTGTACACTATATAGTTCAGTAAATTTCCGGTTATCGTCATTCGGCACATATGACATAAACTCCTGCTCGGCCTGTTCTCCAAGGTTTCTTGTGTCAACAAGGAATAAAATACGTTTTGCTTTTGCGAATTTCAGCAATCGATAAATGAAAGTGATGGCAGCGAAAGTTTTTCCGGAACCGGTAGCCATCTGAATCAAGGCTCGTGGCCGGTTTTCTTTAAATGAAGTTTCCAGATTATTGATTGCAATTATCTGGCATTCTCTTAAACCCGGGGTTTGCAAAGCGGGTAAATCGTGCAGTCTTTTTCTAAGTGATTTATCTTTTTTCAGCCATTCTCTTAATGTCTCGGGCCGGTGAAAGCTGAATACTTCCCTTGCTCTTGGTTTAGGGTCGGTGAAGTCTGTAAACCTTGTTATTTCTCCGGTACTGAGGTAAACAAAAGGTAGTGGCTCATTTTTCAGATGTTTGAGTTTTGCAGCAGCATAACCCTCGGTCTGGTCTTCATGAGTATCTAATCTATGTCCTTCTTCTTCACGTTTTGCTTCAACTACTCCACAAGGTTTGCCGTCCACAAATAATACATAGTCTGCAGGTCCGACATCTGTCAGATATTCCTTTACCGCAACACCAAGACCTGCATTAATATTTACTTGCTTAATACTTTGAATAATCCAGCCGCAAGCAATTAATTGTCTGTCAATATTATCACGTGCTATTTGCTCAGGATTCTGGTTTGACATTTAATTACAATTCTGAATTTAATCGGTTAATTTACGTATAATTTTCTTGTAAAATGCAATTATCAATCAGATGAGCATTGGCAGGATTTGGCTCTTTGGCCTCATTCCGGTTTAATGGTAATTATTGTTATTTCGGGTGGCATCCATATCCTGAACGGAATCGACAAAACTCCAAGTCCACGGTTAACGTACTGAAATTGATTTCCTTCTGAGTAAAGCCCACTCCAATGAGGGTAGAAATATTTTGAAGGACTCCATTTGAACTTTTTTGTAAGTATACCCATCTGCATGCCATGGGTATGCCCCGATAGAGTAATATCTATGTCAGTTTTTCCGGTCACTTCCTCCTCCCATTGATTAGGATCGTGGCTGAGGAGTATTTTCAGGTCAACACTGTCAAGCCCGGAGATTGCCTTACCAAGATCTCCATGTACCATATCAGGATGCCGTCCCTTTGTGAATATCCCTATCAGGCCGATCTTTGCATCTCCAACATTGACTATAGTAAATTCATCATTAAGAACTTTGTATCCTGATGACCTTATCAGTTGATTCATTATCAATACATTATTGTCTCTGTCTGCCTCAGTGAAAAATGGATGGTAGGTTCCGAAATCGTGGTTGCCCATTACGGCAAAATTGCCATACCTGCTTTTAACTTTGGAAAGGATTGTGTCATTTCTGTCAAATTCTCTCCATCCATAACTTACAAAATCGCCGGTATTAAGTACCAGGTCAGGTTTATAGGTGTTAACCTCATCCATAATCTTTTGCAGTAACTTCCCCTGATTATAGAAACCTGAGAGATGCATATCCGACAACTGGACAATCTTAAGTCCGTCAAGATCTTTATTTAAACCTTTAATTTTGATTGTTACAGCTTCTGTTTTGAAATTGAATCTTCCATATAGTGTACCAACAGCGATTATCGATAAAATCAAGACCATTATGGTCAGCCCTGTATTGGTTAACCATCTTAAATGGCTACCGGTTTTAATTCTTGCTAATCTGCCGGTGAAATGGAATATATTTAATATAGCTCTGGGAACTACAACCGCACACATCATTCCTGTCATATTCATCAACAGCCATATATGACGGGGAGTGTCGAAAAAACTTTTATAAGAATCTATTTCAAAAAACAGGACCCAGAGCCAGATACTAAGGATAACATGAATAATGATTGAAATGAAATATTTTGCCTTTGATATGCTGTAAAAATGCTGTCGCAAAACCGCCGGTGTCAGAACCTCAGTTATGATAAGAATTATCAGGAATCCCATTGAAAATAATTTAGCGTGTAAAAGTACTTAATTATTAATTATCATGATTATTGTTACATTCGCAACTGTTTATTAATATTTTCAAAATGACTGAAGTTAAGTTTTATGACCCTTTATTTGAGCCTGATACAAAACTTACCTATTCTGTCATATCGGCAAAATTCGAGAACAGATGGATATTCGTCCGCCATCATAATCGTACCACTTTTGAAATTGCCGGCGGGCATATTGAAAAGGGTGAGACCTCTCTTGAAGCAGCCCACAGGGAATTAATGGAGGAGACAGGCGCATTAAGGTTTAACCTCAATTGTGTGGCGACCTATTCGGTGAAGAAAGTTGGAGAAACCGGATATGGAAGACTTTATCTTGCAGAAGTTTTTGAACTTGGTCCAATTCCTGATATTTCCGAAATAGCCGAAGTTATTTTACTGGATCATATTCCTGAAAACCTGACTCATCCTTATATCCAGCCTCATCTTTTTAACAGAACAATTGAATATATGAAGATGGAAAAGAAAAGCTAGTGTAACCAAAACTCAATTTCTTCAAGAAAGTTTCCGAACCCCAAACCAATGTTAATAATTTAACAATAATCATATTTATCATATTAACTCTTTGATTTAAAGAATTTTTAGAACTTTGCAGGAAATTGAATATTTTGATTTTACGATACTGGTTGCAGATGATGATGCCGGATTATCTTTTTCAGACAGTATTTACAACCAGATTACCAAAAAAAACCAATAACTATAACTTGAAAAACATGATGAAACTACCAGGAAAAACTGTGGAAAGGCTTAGTGAGTACAGAAGGACACTTCTGGAATGCCTTAACGAAAAAAGAAACTTCATCTTTTCTCACGATCTGGCTGCCCGTCTTCATATTACAGCCGTACAGGTCAGGCGCGACCTGATGCTGATTGGTTATTCGAGTGTTCTCAGAAAAGGATACGATGTGAGAGAGCTCATTGATACGATTGGAAAAATCATCGATTCTGAAGAAAGCATGAATGTTGCAGTAATCGGAATCGGGAACCTTGGAAGAGCCGTCGCAGGTTATTTTAAGGGGAAACGATCAAAACTTAATCTTGTTGCCTCATTCGACAATGATCCACAGAAGGTTAATAGGGTTATCTCGGGTGTGAAATGTTATCCTTACACTGATATCGAAAGGATGATAAAAGAACTGGATATCAGGATAGCCATTCTTACTGTTCCACCCGATTTCGCCAGGGAGATAACAGAAGAAGCAGTCCGTTTCGGAATAAAAGGTATTCTCAATTTTACAACTATACCTTTAAATGTTCCTTCAGGAGTCTATCTCGAAGAATATGATATGATAACCTCTATAGAGAAGGTAGCATATTTTGTGAAAGAGAATAAAATTTGAATTATTATTTCATGAGGTTTTCTGCTGAAAAACTGAGCATCCCCGATCAACGGATGAAGCCATTCATTGATACTGAAGAGATATGGAATCTGATAAACAATACAAAGCCTGAAAGACAGAGGGTGAGGGATGTTATTGCTAAGTCGCTCGATAAGCAAAGGCTTACTCTGGTAGAGACTGCAGTTCTCATAAATGCTGTCGGTACAGACCTGTCCGATGAAATTAAACAGGGGGCATGCGAACTGAAACAGAGAGTTTATGGAAACAGGATAGTGCTTTTTGCCCCGCTCTATGTTGGTAATAAATGCATTAATAACTGTGAATATTGCGGTTTCAGAGCTTCCAATGCAGATGCTATTAGGAAAACATTGAGCGATAATGAGATCATTCAGGAGGTGGAGGCCCTTGAGGATTGCGGACAAAAGAGGTTAATTCTTGTTTATGGCGAACATCCCGATTACTCACCTGAATATATAGCTCATACAGTTAAATTAGTGTACGGGGTAAGGAAGGGCCATGGCGAAATAAGAAGAGTGAATATTAATGCAGCTCCACTTGATATTGAAGGATTTAGAATAGTTGGAGAATCAGGAATCGGCACCTACCAGGTTTTTCAGGAAACATACCACCCTGAGGCATATAAATGGTACCACCTGGGCGGTAAAAAGAAAGATTATGAATGGCGTCTGACAGCTCTCGACAGGGCACAGGAAGCCGGCATTGATGATGTCGGAATAGGAGCCCTGTTCGGACTGTATGACTGGAGGTTTGAGGTTCTGGGACTTGTCCGTCATACTAATCATCTTGAAGCATGTTATAATGTCGGACCGCATACAATCTCGTTTCCGCGGATAAAAGATGCTGTGAGTCTGAACCTTGATAAAAAATACGAGACAAGCGATGATGATTTTAAAAAATTGGTTGCAATCCTCAGGCTTGCTGTTCCATACACAGGATTGATCCTTACTGCTCGCGAAGCTCCGGACGTACGCAGGGAAGTCATGCAATATGGTGTTTCCCAGATAGATGGAGGAACGAAACTCGAGCTTGGTTCATATTCAGATTCAAAAAACGAGGAACAGAATCTGAATCGTGAACAATTTAAGATAAGTGACCCACGATCTCTGGCTGAAGTTATCGACGAACTGCTTGCAAACGATTACCTGCCTTCATTCTGTACATCGTGCTATAGAATGGGACGCACCGGCGAACATTTCATGGAGTTTTCAGTCCCTGGTTTTATCAAAAAGTTCTGCACCCCTAATGCTATACTTACTCTTTCGGAATATATCTGCGACTATGCAAAAGGAGAAACTGTGGAAAAAGGGTGGAAGGTAATTGAAAAAAACCTCGAAAAACTGGAACCTGCAATTGCCGGCAGTACCAGGGAAAAAATTGAGAAGATGAAGAAAGGGGAGAGGGATTTGCATTTTTAAAGTTGAAGGCTACAGGCTACAGGCTACAGGCTTCAGGCAGGCTCACATTTCCCTGATGCCTGTTGCCTGTCGTCTGCCGCATGTTACTTATTGCCCATATTCATTACTCCCTCTTCCCGTCAACTGTCCAAAGAACACAGCATTCATAAAGATCTTATTCGTGCCATACCATATTGCTCTGAAATTAGTATTGTCGTAAATGGAAATGACCCTTTTCCCATGAACACTGGCAAATGAAGTCCCTTTTATTCTCTCTATATTTTCCTTTGTGCAATATCCGCTGAGTAAGGGATTTGATGTATAGGTTACAGGATTGTTATAGACATTTACATCCTTTCTGGCTGCAGTGACTCCAGACTTGAATATAGGGAGAATATCCCTTGTATAGCCATAACAGAGCGGATGACTGAGGTCGAGTTTTGTTTCGAAAATTGAACCCGGTATCTGCTGAACCTGACTATCACCTGACCTGTTGATATAAATGCCATCCTTAATTTTGGAAGTAACAGTAGGCACAAACTCTATTTCCGCCAGTTTATTTCTTGAAAGCCAGTTATTACCGCTCTCATAGCCAATTATGGTTCCGCCCTTGCGGTTCCATGTCTTAATGTTTTCAATAACGGCCGGACTGACATCCGGAGACCCTGTCACTATTAATACATTATAACGGTCGAGGTCAACAGTACCTGCCCTTCCAGGAGTTACCATCGTTACCGGGATGTTGAACCGTGTATCGAACATATGCCATATCTCTCCGGCGTCACTGCTGTTGGAGCCATCACCCACAAACATGATCACTGATGGTTTTTGCAGAACTGAGAATCCACTGCTCCCGAGGTCAATCCCTTTTGGAGTAAGTCCGGTGTTAACACCATAAATTGTTATACCACAATCCTTTGCAACTGATTCCAGAAGTTTGAATAAATCATCTCCTGCTATATCTTGACCGGAGGCAGGAACTAAAATGGTTCCATACGAAAACTCCTTCTTTAATTGACCATCATCACAAACAAATTTGTCTGTAGAAACCCTGGTAATAATGCCGGCATTCTGTAATTTGTACAATGCTTTCGGGGCTAGGTATTCATTCCACTCAAAAAGATAGGTATAAGAATCTTTTGAAGCTATTAAACTGCCTTCCACTGCAGGAGGTTGTGAAATTTCAGCACCGGCAAGTCCTTCCATCTCTTTAATCACATTTATTCCTGTATAGCGGATATTGAATGACATTGGCAACACCCAGGTCGAAATATCATAAAATACACTGTCGGTGAACTCTTTAACAGGCTCGAAAAGACTTCTGATGAACCTGTATTCATTCTGTTTCAACGGAACAACATAGCTGTTACCGGCTTTATACTCAACTCCATTTTTGCTGACATCCCTGGCAAGTTTGTATACCTTAATCTGATGCTGCAACAGGTTTCTGATAAATTCATTAAGCCTTCCATTATCTGCAGGTTCAGTGAAAATATAGGCTTTGACAGCGTATTTGTCAGCCTGGCTGAGAGCATCCTTATAAAAATTCCTCTGACTTTCAAGAAGTTTGCTTTTCATGTTCAGTCCGGCTTCCATGGTCGACAGGGAAACTGTGAACTGATTTCTTATTGCAAAAGGAAATGAGAGTATTCCACCTGGTGTCTCTTTCAGGTGCCCTTTTACCCCGGCCTGTTCAAACAGTATCCCGACTGAACCATGAATGTCAGGATATGAAGATCCTTTTCCTACATAAAAATCATCATAACTCTCTTCGGTATAATACAGGCTGCCGATGGCATTAAGATATTTTTCATGATACTTACCTATTTCGGCTGTAAGCTCCTGGTTATCAGCCGGAGTTAACGGATTATTCCGACTTTGTACACCAGGCTGGAAGAAAAATGTAGTGTTTGTACTCATCTCATGGTGATCGGTATTTATATTAGGTCTCCATTTATAAAATGCTGCCACACGTCCCACAGATTCAGGATGTTGGAGCATTATATAATCGCGGTTAAGATCGAACCAGTAGTGGTTGGTTCTTCCTCCCGGCCATGGTTCACTGAATTCCCATGAGTTTGGGTCAGGATTATTGTTTAGACTTTTTGTGAAGTTGACCCACGAAGAATGCCGCTGCATTCCATCGGGGTTAAGTGCCGGATCTATCAGGATGACAGTGTTTTTCAGTAATTCATCTATCTTCTTGCCATCACCTGCAATAAGATAATAAGCTGTCAATACAGATGCGTTTTGCGCACTTGACTCATTACCATGTACGCCATATCCAAGTTTAATAAAGAGAGGCATATTTTTAATATCTGAATTATCAGATTTTGTTGGATCGCATAGCTGGAGATGCTGTTGCCTTAATTGCTCAATATTTTTAATATTCTCAGGCGAACTGATTATCAATTGTCCAAGAGGACGATCTTCATAGCTTCTTCCATATTCCTCCCAGATTGCCCTGTCAGAAATTTTTGCCAGTTCGAGCATATAGAAAACTAGTTTGTCATGCGTAAAATGCCATTCCCCGACTTCATGGCCGGTGAACTGTTTTGGTGTTGGTACCTCTTTATTATAAGTGACATCTTTTGGAAGAAAATACTCAAGGTTTACCTGGGCTTTTCCACTCGTAAATACAAAGAGTACTGCGAGGACTAAAATGGATTTTTTCATGATCAGAATTTAACTTTTTTTAATTGGCGACAATATAGAAAAAAATCTTATTTAATAATCTGTAAGTGATTTGTTTTAAAACATGAATCAGGCAATAGGAGAAAGGGTTAAGACAAAAGACAAAAGGGAAGAGTTAAAAAGGCAAAAACGATAAACGATAAACGCGAAACATTCAGCTATTAGCCTTTCGCCTTTAACCTTCTTCCGTTATAATGCTTTGAATCGCCCCATTCCCCGTAAATGACTTCCGCATCAGCAAGTCTGACACGTGCTTCAAGACAACTCTGACAATCCTCAGCTGAGTCGTCTGTACAAGGTTTATTATCATATAGTTTATAGCTGTCGCGATATTTGCCAGGTGTAATATTTGGCATAAGGATATTTGCGCCGATCTTAACAGCTTTCTCCCTTCCGATTGGATCTATTGTCTGAAGAGCGGTTGCTGCAACAATATTAATATCCCTCATCATAATCCTGATGATAGCAATCATTTTAAGTGTTAGATCAAATCTCTCTTTCAGTGGCAATAGGTTTTCCGCATGTTCAATCAGAGGTGTATCAGCATGTTCAATATAGGGTCCCATGCCACACATATCGATATTGAATTCTTTCATAAATAGGAGGTCACCGGCAAGATCATCAATGGTCTGAAATGGCAAACCAATCATAACACCGGTACCTGTCTGATAACCAATATCCTGCAGGCTTTTAAGGCATTCCAGTCTACGGTTGAAATTATGCTTTGAATCATTTGGGTGGATTTTGTTGTAAAGATCCTGGTTGGTTGATTCAACACGCAGAAGATAGCGGTGGGCACCTGCTTCATACCATTTTTTATACACTTCAGGTTCCTGCTCCCCTACCGACAAAGTAACTCCTAATTCACCATTTGACAATTCCTTTATCTTATGCAGAAGGCTTTCAATCCTGTTTGTAACAAACTGGCTCTCAAGTTCTCCCGATTGAAGTGCTATCGACCCGTAACGGTTGTCATAAGCAAACCTGGCAGCAGCAAGTATCTCATCATCAGATAAACTATAACGTTCCAGATTTTTATTGCCTTTTCTGATTCCGCAATAGAGACAATCCTTCCCGCAGACATTTGAAAACTCAATCAGTCCCCTGAACCATACCTTATTGCCGATAAATTTTTCTTTTACATCCGCGGATTTTTTAAAGAGAAGAGTTCTGTCTTCTCCTTCAGATTTAAGGAGTCTGATAATATTTTTTTTCGAAAATTCTTCCTGTGTCAGTATCTCTTTTATTGTAGTGTCCATCTTGCTTAAAATCGGTTTGCAAAGATAATAAAAGGCAGATACATGAACTTATCCTCAAACCCCCTCTTTAATTCCAATATCTCATGACAATTGTTATGTTTTGTACTATTTATTTTTATTATCTTGCTTTCATATTATAAGATCAGACAGTGGTTGTAAGTCATTATATATCAGAAAAGTATTTATTTGTTGTAGCTCATAATGTCGGTTTCCTCAAGAGGTTTGCCGGGTTGTAGTTTTCTGTCCGGCCGAATTATTGAATTTCATAATTCACTCCAAAACCATTACTTTACATTATGATAAATGAAAAACTTATAAATCCGGGCAGCATTGTTGTTATCGGAGGCTCAGACGATATTTTAAAACCGGGAGGAAAAGTCCTTAAAAATATTCTCGACGGAAAATTCCCACGGAACCTTTATGTTGTTAATCCTAAGCAGGATGTTGTCCAGGGATTGAAGTCGTACAAAGATATTTCCCTGATACCCGATACAGATCTGGCTATCCTTGCAATTCCTGCAAAGATGTGCCTGTCTGCTGTTGAGACATTATGCCGGGACAAAAAAACGCTTGCATTTATCATTTTATCAGCCGGTTTCAGTGAAGAGAGCCACGGAGGAAGTGTTCTGGAGCAACAGATCGTTGATGTCATTAATAAGTACAATGGTTGTCTTATCGGACCAAATTGTATCGGTTTCCTGAACATTAACTATAACGGTGTCTTTACTACACCTCTACCAAAACTTGATCCTAAAGGAATTGATTTTATCTCCGGTTCAGGAGCAACTGCTGTATTTATAATGGAAGCGGCTATTCCAAATGGTTTAACTTTTTCAAGTCTCTATTCCGTTGGAAACAGTGCCCAGATTGGCGTGGAAGATGTACTTGAATATCTTGATCTCTCTTTTGATCCGAAAACCTCTTCAAGGATAAAACTGCTTTATATTGAGACTATTGGAAATCCGGGAAAGCTTCTTAAACATGCTTCTTCCCTTATAAGAAAAGGGTGCAGAATAGCAGCCATTAAATCAGGGACTTCCGAAGCCGGCAGCAGGGCTGCATCATCGCACACAGGAGCCATGGCAAGTCCCGACACAGCTGTTGAAGCGCTGTTCCGGAAAGCTGGCATCGTCAGGTGCAACAGCCGGTCGGAACTGATAGCAGTTGCTTCTGTTTTTACCCGTCCCGCATTAAAAGGTAAGAGGATCGCAATCATAACTCATGCCGGGGGACCGGCTGTAATGCTTACCGATGCTCTTTCGAAAGGGGGAATGGAAGTGCCTCAGATAACCGGAAAAAAAGCCGATGCCTTGCGCGAAAAATTGTTCCCCGGGTCATCTGTAGCCAATCCGATTGATTTTCTGGCAACAGGTAATGCGGAACAGCTTGGTTATATTATTGATGCCTGTGAAAATGATTTTGACAATATCGATGCAATGGCGGTCATCTTTGGCAGTCCGGGACTCTTCCCTGTTTATGATGTCTACGATCTGCTCGATAAAAAAATGAGAACTTGCAGTAAACCCATTTTCCCGGTTTTACCTTCCATAATAAACGTAAGTCAAGAGATAAAGGAATTTCTTTCAAAGGGAAATATCAATTTCCCCGATGAGGTGCCATTTGCAAATGCTCTATGTAAAGTATCTGATACTCAGTATCGCGAAGTTGCTGAATATGAGCAGTATACTATAGATAAAACCACTATACGCACCATAATCGATAGTTCGGAAAACGGTTACCTGAGTCCTGAAGATGTAAGCAGGTTACTCAAGGCGGCAGGAATTCCTTTAGCAGAAGAGGCTGTAGTTACCAATTCCGCTGAGGCCGTCAGAAGGGCTTCAGAAATTGATTTCCCTGTAGCTATGAAAGTTGTCGGACCTGTTCATAAATCTGATGTCGGGGGAGTTGTTCTTAATCTGAAGGATAGTAAATCAGTTTCCAGGGAATTTACACGGATGATGAAGATACCCGGATCAAAGGCAGTTCTTGTCCAGAAAATGGTTTCCGGTACAGAACTTTTTGCCGGGATAAAAGCTGAAGGCGCTTTTGGTCACCTGTTGCTGGCAGGCCTTGGCGGGATCTTCATTGAAGCACTGAAAGATGTATCAGCGTCTTTGGTTCCTGTATCATACAGTGAAGCGAAACATATGGTTCATTCTCTCAAGGGATACACTATTTTTAAAGGTATGAGAGGTCAGAGGGGAATTAAGGAATCTTCTCTTCTTGAGATAATATGCAGGTTATCAGCGCTTGCGGAAGTTGCCCCCGAGATATCTGAAATGGATCTGAACCCGCTGATGGGAACAGAGGATTCTGTGGTGACAGTTGATGCCAGGATCAGGATTGAGATGACTGATAAATAGCATATATTGATTAGGTATTTAATTTATTATTTTTATAAGTTTTTTTACAAACATTAAAGTCACTCTGAATAGCAAGATGAGAAACACACCGGTTGATTTTAATACAGTGAAAACCATGATTGAGGCAAGCGGATTGACTAATCTTGGAACTGCCAGTATCAGGGAGATCGTAAAGCTTGTCAATCAGATTGAAACGACAACCGGAATGAAATTTATCCGGATGGAGATGGGTGCCCCCGGTCTGCCTATGTCTCAAATCGGAGTTAATGCTGAAATTGATTCCCTGAAGAGAGGAGTCGCCTCCGTTTATCCGAATATTGAAGGGGTCAACCCTTTAAAGGAGGAAACATCCAGATTCATAAAACTTTTCCTTGATATTGATATTAATCCTCAGGGATGCATCCCCACTGTAGGTTCAATGATGGGATCAATGATCAGTTTCCTTGTGGCAAACAGGAATGACAAAACCAAAGAAGGTACCCTTTTCCTTGATCCGGGTTTCCCGGTACAGAAAACACAGGTGAAGCTACTCGGTCATGATTACCATTCTTTTGATATTTTTGAGCACAGAGGTTCAAAGCTGAAAAGTAAACTGGAATCATATCTGAAATCAGGTAAGATATCTTCAATTCTTTATTCAAATCCGAACAATCCTACATGGATGTGCTTAAATGAAGAGGAACTTGCCATAATTGGAGAACTTTCCAGGAAATATGATGTTATTGTTATTGAAGATCTTGCTTATTTCGGCATGGATTTCAGAAAAGACTATTCAAAACCAGGGCTACCTCCATTTCAACCTACTATCGGAAGGTATACTGATGACTATATAATTCTTATCTCAAGTTCTAAAATATTTAGTTATGCTGGTCAAAGAATTGGCATGATGGCAATATCCGATCATCTTTTTGAAAGACAATATCCCGATCTTTTAAGGTATTATTCGA